>CALFIT010000001.1 GCA_937877465.1 uncultured Bacteroidales bacterium
CTCGCCCACGCGAGCCAGCAGGCCGAAGGCCGAGATACGGGTGTCGTTGCCGATACCGACCAACCAGCTGGTGTGCGTAAAGTTCAGTTCAAGCTTGTTGCAGCCAGTGATGCCGGCCACGTTGCCGAACATGGCTTCAACGCCATGCACCGACGACATGCCCGCATTGCCCCAGCCTGAGGAGGCTGCCCAAGGGTTAATCAACAACTCTGAAGCGCCTGCCTGGCCCGAACGGTCTTTATTTCCTGCAAATGCTTGAGGGACGCTTAATCCCATAAGGACTGCGAAACTCAAGACGATATATCTAAATGATTTCTTCATGATAATGATTTATTTACGGGTTAGCGATTACATTTGGTTTAGAATGTGTTCAGGTCAACTTGACGCATGGCACCAAAGAACTTGATGGTACGCTCGCTGCCGCTGGTCAGGTCCTTGATGTGGATCAGGTAGAAGCCGCTGGCGACAGGCGTACTGGCGAAGTTCGTCAGATCCCATTCGATGCTCGGTTCTTCGTTGTCCTTGCGGAACTGGCGCACCTTCGTGCCACTCAACGTGTAGATAGAAACGACGCACTTGTTGGGCAGGTTGGTGATCTTCACCTTGTTGGTCAGTGCATTGCCTTCATAGGAGTCGTAGGCGTAGTAAGGATTGGGCACCACGGTGATGAGATTCAGGTCTTCCTCCGTCTTCTCAGGATCGTTAGCGACGGGATCCCAACCGTCAATCGAGAAGGCGTACTTGGGATTGAGGCCATTGATCATCAGCTCGTCGTTGGGTGTCTGCAATTCGTAGCCGTAGCCAGGGCCGTAAGGCTTGGCCAAACGGATACGGATGCGGCAGTCGTTGCCTTCAGGCAGCCATTCGGTGCCTTCGATACCCATCGGCATACCGACCCACATGAGCATCTGGTAGAAGTTGATGTTGATACCCGTGGCAGCCGAGGTGTGCGATTGCGTGTAGTTCAGCGTGTTGAACAGACAACGGCCACCGTCGTAAGCGAAGTTCTTCACATCCTTGTAAGGCGAGGTTGCCGACATCGGGATGGAGTCCATACGCCAGATGTAGACGTAGTGCTTGCCGCCGAAGACAGGCTCACCGTTGGCACCGCGATAAATGGCGGGATCCGCCATCTGCATGTAGCCAGTATTGTCTTCAGCCGTGGCCTTGGCGACCTTGGCAGGGTTGAAGAGCATGTCGCGACCGCCGAGGTCTTCAAGATAGGAGTCCTCACCGAAGGCGATGTTCAGACGGGTGCCGGTTTCGACGTCGATGGCGTAGCCCGGGAACCAACCCATACCTTGGGCGGCGATGTAGTTGGCGTCTTCGGGGTTCAAGCTGCACGAATCGGGATAGGCTGTCCAGTCGATATCGGTAGGATTGCCGTCCTTGTCGACGGAAGCGTGCTTACGCAGGAAGAAGCGTCCGGCCTTGCCTTCCGCAAGGTTCTTGTCCATGCACATCTCGATGACGGGGCAACGGCTCCATTTCGACTTGTCGGCAGTAAACACGATGTCGACGCTGGCGGTCTTCTTGAACACCTCCTTCATGCCGCCTTGAGCATTGGCGTTGATGTTGGGGCCGGGGTTAGTGCCTGAGCCTTGGCCGCTGAAAGTGCAAAGCAATGCAGGCGACCAGGTGCGGTTGGCAATCTTCTCGAAGTTCTCGCTCGGGTCCCAAGGCTGGCTGGCACCGTGCGAGTTGGTTGCCGACGACATGTTGTAGTCGTTGTTGGCGGAGTTGTCCATGTCGACATACGTTCCAGAACGAATCCAGTTGAGTTCCAAACTGGGCACATCCAAGTCGCGGATACCGTCCAACCAAACATCGTTGGGATCATCAAACTCAATGGACGAGGTGATGACGCCGTTGTTGGGGGCCACAACCGTCAGATAGTCGTGCCAGTTGGCCGGGTCGTCGGGACCCGTGGAGCCTGAAACCTCATTGTAATACTCACCGACCCAGATACGACCGATGTCGTAGGTCTGCGTCACCGTGACGGAGATACCGCGATCGATGAACATCTGTTCGTTGTCGTAGACGGTCGTGGTGTCGCTCTTGGCCGGGTTGATGCCCAGCGTGTCGACGGGTTCGTCCTTGTCCAACAGATACCAGTGGTTCACGAGACGTGCGGCTGAGTCGCCTCTGATCTCATTGTCGCCGGTGATGTTGTGGGTGTAGACTTCTTCCATGTCGTCGAACCAAAGCTCATAGCTGTGGGCTTTCACGTTCAGCGGGTCAATAATCTTGACGGCGATAGGACCGTGACCGGCCTCGTAGGTAGGATGATAGCTGATTGGGTAGTCGGGGCTGCCGAAGCGGTTGGTTTCGGAAGCTATCGGCTTGCTCATGATTTCGTCGATGGTCTCTTGGGTCAGTTCGAGTTCGTTGCCACCGTTACCGACACCGACGATACGTTGGATGGACGGACTGTCACCATAGGTGGCACGCAGCACCGTACCGTTGATGGTCTTGTGCGGCACAGCCGTATAGACTTGGATGTTCTTACGTCCTTCGAGGTAAGGCTTCTTTTGGCCTTGCAGACCAAGAGCGTCGTCTTGGTTGTAGGTCAGGTAGTTGTTGTAGGCGTAAGCCACAGCCATATAATAATAGGACTGGTGGTTGACGAGGTTCGGGTTGTCGCCCGTGGCAAACTTGTCTTCCGAGATGACGAAGCTGTGGGTGATGCCGGCATCGCCGCCGACGACCTTCTGCGAAGGCACATTGGCTTGCAGGGCCTCGTCGAAGTCGTAGTTCAACAGCGTAGCCACACCGTTGCGCACGTCGCATTGGAACACGAGGCGGGCCTTGTCGGTGTTGGAGAGTTCGTCGGCGCCGACTTCGGCGTTGGCCAACTGATACACCTTGTAACCTTCGAAGCGATAGTACCTGTCATAGAAGGTCTCGGTCTTCGTTTCGGTTTCATGGGCAACATAAACGGTATCGCCGTGAGGCGTGATTTGCATGACGGTATCCTTCTTGACTTCGGTGTCCACACGCGAGGTCGGGATTTCGGGGTCGAGTTCGATGTAGCCTTCCTTATAGTTGTTGGAAAGCTCGGCATTCGACAGATAGATGATCAGTTGCTGGTCGAGTTCGCGGATGGTCAGGTCGGGAGCGTTAGGACCGTCGATGACCTTGAAGCAGTTGTCGAACAAGGCTTGGCACTTGTCGTCGACCACGCGCAGCAGCTCGACGGAAGCCCATGCACCGCCAGAGGTGGCACGAGCCCACGGCACACCAAAGGTGATGTAGTTGACTGCACCAGGTTCGAGGGTGAAGGGACCAGCCGATTGCATGAAACGACGGTCGCTCGGGGCATTGCCGCAGGTCTCTTCTGACCAGTAGTAACCATTTGTGTTGTAGCCGCCGTTAGGTTCACGACCACCGGTACCCCAGTTCCACGGGTCGGAATCGCCAGGGAACATGAAGTCGCATTCGGGACCCACAACGTCGCTACCCGTGAAGGCGTTGCCGCCGTAGCGCATCTTGGCGCCGTTCTTCCAAATACCACGCAAGTAGTTGTAATATTGGGGAGCCGTGCTCGGGTCGCCGTTGTCGGCTGAGCTGTTGTTGTGGTACACGAAGCGGCGCATACCGAAACGTTCGTCGTCGATGATGCCGTTGCCGAAGTTCACACCGTTGATGCTCTCGTCGCAGATCTGCTGGAGGTTGGTGGTGTCGTAGACATAAATCGTATCGCCGGTGAGCGGGTCAAGCGACCAGCTCGACACTTCGAGGGTGTAGGTGTATTTCGGGTTGTCGATTCCGTCAGGATCCATGTAGGGGCCTTGGAAGAAGTCGATACCGATCGCCGGAGGCTGTGAGCCGTAGGCTTCAGGTTCACCGCTACCGTCGGTGGCGGAACCGTTGTAGCCGTAACCGAGACCGCGAGCCACATCGCAACCTACATAGTCGTCCCAGCCGTAACCGAGGTCAACGTCGGTCCAAGGCGAGAAGTAGGTCCCTGTCAAGGTATAGGTTGAACGGTTGATGATTTCGTAGCTATAGAAAGTCATGTTGTTGATCTCGTCGTTTGTGGCGAAAGCGAAAGCTTGGGCACGCACTTCGATACCGATGGCCTGGCCGCCCGATTCGGTGTGGGAGGCACCTTTATCGTTGAAGATCCACCAAAGGGTCTGGTCGCCTTTCAGCACTTGGTCGGCAAGGATGGAGCCGTGGACGGTGCCGTAGGTTTCCTCTTCCATGGTCGGAATCTTGGTGTGGCAGAGGTCGTTGTTGATGTCGTAGTAGGGATAGTCACCGTTTTCGGGATTGTAGTCACCGTCGCCGTCGGCATCATAGAAAGGAGCCAAGTATTGGGCGATGCCTTCGGGGTCGTTTTCGGGATCCGGTTGGGCAGGCCAATTCTTGATGATGGAGGGCATCGTGTAGTCGTCGGCCAACTTGCCGTCGTCGCCAAACGCGGCGAGGAACTCGTCGACTTCGGCACGGGTGATCTTGAAGATCTTGTCCCATCTGGCGCAAGTCTCAGGGGTGATGGAAGCTCTGCCGTCGACGGTGAGCGGGCCAGTGTAGTAGTCGTTACCGACTTGGCGGAAACGCAAGGCGGCGCACTTCAGCTGATTGTTGACGTCGACACCGGCGATCCACAGCGAGCCTGCGAACAGCGAGGTGGCCGAGCCGTTGGCGGGGATGTAATACTTGGAGCCGGTACCAGCGGGAAGGTCCCACCACATATCGCCACCAGAGTTGATACGGGTCTTGACATTGTTGATGTCGAGCCATTCGAAAGAAGACGAAGGCGTACATCCGGCTGCGGTCTGGGCGCGCTGGCCTTTGTTGCCAGGCTGGTCGTACTTGTACATCTCAGCCTTTCCGGGAATCACAGCGCCAACGATGAGCAGCGCCGCAAACAAAATTCGAAATATATTCTTCATGATATTTGTATTTTATCGTTATGAATTCTCTCTCATTTAGAAATTGAAGCTCAAACCGAGTCGGATTTGGCGAGGCATCGAGTAGTTGCCGCCGCTGTTGACGTAGAGTGAGTACATTTGGATGAAAGCCTGCGGGTCGATCTGGCTGTCGATTTCACGCTGCCATTCGGGAGCCGACAAATAACCATCGTCGTCGGGGTTACCAGTGGCGCTATACACGCTGGTGATGTTCTTCGAATTGAGCAGGTTCAGCACTTGCAGATAGACGTTCACGAAAGCGTCGCGGCCTTTCGACTCGCCTTCCTTCTTGCCACCGAGGGTGAAGTTGAAGTCCTTGTCGACACGGAGGTCGAAGCGGAACGAAGCCGGGATTCTGGAACCGTTGTAGGTACCTTGCAGCAGGTTGTTGCCGCCCGAGATGGGTGAGGTGATCGTACGCGAAGCGGTGAAAGGCGTACCCGAACCACCGTTGACTTGGAGGGCGAAGCCAGTGTTGGAGAGCACTTGGATGTCCTTGCCGTCCTTGCGGTGGATGACGGGACCGTCATAGTTCTTGCCATCGCTGAAACGATAGTCGAGCGTCAGGTTGAAGCTGTGACGACGGTCGGCGTTGGTCGGGAAGGTGGACCTCAGGTTAGGCACACCGGCGGCGATAAGGGCCGAGGCGGTGGAGGTCGAAGAACCAGTCATGTCGGCGAACTGCAAGGTGTAGGCAGCGCGGATACGGGCGTTCTTCGTACGACGCATGTCGTAGCTGGCGGTCAAACCCTTGACGGTACCGAAGTCGAGATTGCTGAACGAGTTGTAAGCCTTCGGGAAAGCACCGTTGAAGCGGTACATCTGGATCATGTTACGCAGTTCGTGGTAGTAACCCGAAATGGTCAGCGAAGAAGTGTTGGTCACCTTCTGGGTGAAACCGAGTTCATACTCGATGGTCTGGGCGGGCTTCAGGTCGGGGTTGGCGAGCACGTCGGTGTTCTCATTGAAGCGCAGGTAATACAGCGGGCTGCAATAGAACGAGCTTGAAGGACGCTGGGTCAGCACATCGTAGTGGGCGAAGAACAAGGCTTCGTCGGAAATCGGGAACGAGAAGGAGATACGCGGCATGACGCTCCATGCAGGATCGTAGTCCTTGAAGGACTTCTTGTCGACGTTACGGTTTTCCATCTTGATGTAGTCGGCATTGATCCAAGGCGAGACGCCGGTACCCATGTCGAGGACGTTGGGGTCGCTGATTTCGACACCGTCGGCGTTGTACCATGTGTTGCCGTTACGGTAACCGACAACCGAAGTGATCTCTTCGAGCTTGTTGACATAGATGGCGTAGTCGTCGCCGATGTTGTCGGGGATGTTGACGGCTGAACCGTCGGCCAAGCTGATGACACCGTTCTTCAGGTCGCTCACGGTATAGAAGTCGTAGAGGATGTAGGGATCTCTCAACACGTCTTGGTTGGCGTCGAAGCGGTCGACACGCACACCGATGTTGAAGATCAGGTCTTTGAAGGCGAACTTGTCTTGGATGTAACCGGCCATGTAGATGGGCTGTTGGGCACCAATCGGGCGGGTCAACACGCCGTCTTCATCGGTATCCTCGAAGAAGTTGGTCAGCGAGGGACGCTCGGTCAGGCCGTACTTGGTGTGGCCGTCGTAGGAGAAGCCGTAGTAGTAGACCGAGAAGTTGGCGTTACGGGTCAGTTCGTCGGCGCCAAACATGCTCAGGTCGAGGCCGCCGTTCACTTTCACATTCTCGTGGAGGTTGCCGGCTTCGTCATAATAGCTGAGGGTGTTGTTGTCGAAATCGTAGGTGTCGATGAGGATCCATTCCTTGCCGTCGACCGGCAGGCCCATGGCTTGACGCAAGCGGGCGTCGAAGGTGTACTGCATGTCGGCGTCGTAGAGCCTGTGATACATGATGGTATCGACAAAGCCGTCGATTGCGGTGGCGTAAGGATTGTCAAGGTCAAGTTCGTAGATGTGATAGTTGGTGTAGTCGCGCATGAGCGTCCAGTAGTTGGCGCTGTATGACATACGCGAGTTGAACTGTTGCTCATATTGGAAGCCCAACTTGATGTCGTGCGAGTTGTCGCCTCTGCCAAGGGTCATGGAGCCGTTGATGTTGAGGGCGATCTGGTCGTTGACGACCTTGCCGTAGGCAGCCTGCACGGTGCCGGGCACGGCATACATGCCATAGACATAGCCAGGCGAGCTACCGTTGATCAGACCGTTGTTGAGGATGATGTTCGACAGGTTGTTGTAGTAGCCGTATGCACCGTAATCCTTATACAGGTCGAAATAGTTGCTGGCGTAGATGGCCAAATTGGGGTTGTAGTCGGCAGGGCTGAACGAAACCTCGGTGTCGTAGTAGTTGTTCAGCACCCAAGCGTTGCTCACCGACCTGTATTGTCCGTCGACCAACACCGAGTCCATGGTGCCTTCGAGGAAGTAGTAGTTAGGCTCGCGGGTGGTCTTGAACTTGCCGAGGTAGCCGTATGCGAAGATGTTGTTCCACAGGTCGGGGTCGCCCGATTCGGAGGTGTAGCGCGAATAGTCGGCCTGGATGCTGTAGTACACGTTGGAGATCAACGAGGTGCTTTCGACTTGGGCGGGGAAGCGCTGGGTGAAGCGGACGTAACCACGATAGGTGCCCGACTTGGCCAAATAGTTCTTGTCGGTATTGAAGTAATACTGGCTTCTGCCGTTGGCGTAGTGGCCGTTGGCCCTATACAGCGAACCACCGATGGTGAGGTTGGTGTTGCTGCCCGTCTTGACGTCGAACTTCGCGGTGACGTTGATGCTTTGGTTGGTCGAATTGTTGAGGAAACGGGTATGGAACATGTTTTCCTCCGGACGGGTGAAGGCTGCGGTTTGGTAGGTGCCCGAGCCAAGGCCCGAAAGGGTCAGAGGATTGTTGGTGATATTCTCCATCCAGTCGTCGTTGGCGCGATAGTAGCCCACGGCAGAGGTGCTGCCATACTTGTTGCGGTTGAGGTCGAAGGCGAGGAAGAAGCCGAGGAGGGCGTCTTTCTGCTCGTTGCCATCGGCGTCTTTCTTCTTCATCATGATGAGCGGTCCTTGCAAGCTACCGCCGAGACGGCCGTGGCCGTAGCCATCCACCGAATACTCGGCTTCGATGCCGCCACCCCACGTACGGCTGGGGCCCTTGGTGGTCATGTTGATGATACCGCCCATGGCGTCACCATACATGGCAGGCGTACCGCCCAAGATGACGTCGACTTGGTCGATGGCGCCTTGAGGCACGCTTGAGCTACCGATAACCTTCACACCGTCGATGTAGTAGACGGCGCCTTCACGGGAACCACGGATGGAGCCGACCTCACCGTCTTGCGAGAATACGCCACCGACGCTGGAGGCGACACCTTCTGCCGAACGCACCGGCAACTTGGCGATTTCCTCAGAGGTGATGGAGGCACCCTGTGTTGTGTTGTCCTTCGAAATCAAAGGAATCTCGTAATCGACGACAGTGACTTCATTCAGGTTGATGGCGCCACTCTGCATCTTGATGTCGTAGAAGGTGATGTTGTTGGCCGAAACGACCAGTCCGCGCAACACGAACGGGTTCAAGCCAATACAGCTCGCCTTAAGGTCATACGTTCCCGGAGGAACCGGGTTGATGTCGTAATTACCGTTAAAGTCGGAGGAGGCACCTCCCACTTGCGTTCCGCCTTTTTCTACAATGACGTTTGCAAATGGTACCGGTTCTCCTTTGTCATCGGTAATCTTGCCTTTGAGTCTTCCTTGCGCTTGGGCCATGGTCATCGTGCAGGTGGCCAGGATGATGGCAAGGGTCATTAGTAAATTTTTAAACATACCTTGTAATTTTATGTAATACTACTTTGTTTAGTGCATTAAAAGTCGTCAAAATTACAACCTTATTTGAAAGTACGCAAGAAAAAAGCACTTTTTGAGCAATTTTTTTCTTTCCAAAAAAGGCTGATTTGTCATATATTTCTGAAATTTAGCGGTTTACAAAAAACGATTTCTTTGGGATTTTTTTCTTCATCGGTTTTCTCCTTACACCTTATTAATTAATAGGCCGTCACGACGAGAAGAAAGGGTTGCTTCTTTGCCTGCGGCGCATCCTTTCGGCGTGCCGTTTGTCCTTCTTAATCATCCTTTTGGTCTTCTTGGCCTGATGCTTGTAGTGTGCCGACTTGGCCTGTTGGTACTGCTTCTTCGACTGCTTCTCCGTCCGTTCCATCTGCCGCTCGGCCTTGCGCATCGCCCTCGACGAGCGCGACGAAGCGCACGAACTGAACAGCAAGACGAGCGCCAACAAGCATGAGACTATGTTCAATTTCTTCTTCATGACGTGGAAATTTGGGCGCAAATGTAAGATTTTTCCCGCAAAAGGATACGATTTTGAGAAAAAAAGCGTTTCTTTGCCACTATGAAACGCCGGCGACTACACCTATTAATATTAATGTGCGTCCTGCCTTTGCTGCACGGCTGCCACAAGCTGCCCGACAACCCCAACAGGCCGATACTGCCCTACCCCATCACGATTTATCCGAACACGATGCAGTATTACGATCTGAACTTTGTCAGCGGCTGGGCCTACATCACCTCCGACGTGGAGAGCACGAGCCGAGGCATCCTCGTCTACCGTTACAGCGAGACCGAATTCCTTGCCTACGACCGTATGCCGCCCAACGAGCCCGACGCCTGCACCGACAGCCAAGGCAACACCACGCGCCTCGTGGTGGAGTTCCCTTTCGTCGTTGACCATTGCAACAACGCCTATTATAACATCCTGAACGGGCAGCTCATCATCAGCGACGAATACGACATGACGCCGCTCTTCCCCACCGATGGCGTAGCGGTGTTTCCGCTCATCCAATACCACACGCAATACTTCGACGGCAAACTGACCATCAGCAACTAAGCGAGATTCCCCTTGTCGTCCATGATGCGGCCCTGCCGCTCGATGGAGGCTTGATGGATGGCTTCAAACACCTTATTGATTAATGTGGGCGGCAAGTCCAAATCCTTGCCCGTGGCCATGAGGTCGGCGAGGATTTTCTTCCAGCGGTCCATCTGCACCACGGCGACGTTGTTCCGCTTCTTGTATTCCCCAATCTGCGCACTCACTTCCATGCGTCGCGCCAAGAGTTGCAGCAATTCGCCGTCGATGTCGTCGATTTCGCTGCGGAGGTTGGCGAGGTCGCGCTCCGTGCTGCCCGTGTTTTTCGAGCGGAACACGAGACGGCTGATCATCGCCTTCAGTTCCTCCGGCGTGACTTGCTGCTGGGC
>CALFIT010000002.1 GCA_937877465.1 uncultured Bacteroidales bacterium
GGATATATGGCTTTCAGCTTGTCGCCCAACGACTTGGCCCAGATGTCGACCAAAGGCTTTTGGAGCATCCCGTTCTCGTGCATCCAGCTGTATTCGGCGCAGAAACGGCCGTATTTGTCGCGCACCTGCGAGAGGTATTCCTCGTAGCGCGTGACCAAGAAGAACGAAGCCGCAAACACGTCGAAAGGCATGAGGTTGCCCATGCCGTAGACCGCGAAGGGCGCCACCGTGTCCTCGTAGTCGACCGTGCGGAAGCCCTGTTCGTGGATATGCCGCTCGAAAAGCAGCTCGACGGCCTTGACAAACGGCTCGTCGTCAAGGCGTTGCGTGCCATAGTGCAGCTTAGGCCCGTCGTAGGCCTTGAACTGCTCCGCATCGGTGGTCGTCACAAACTCGACACCAAGCAACTGCTTGACAACCAAGTCGAAGACATACATCACGCGACCCGTGACTTTAGGAACGAGAACCAACATTTTCATAGGCACAAAAATAGGACGATTTTCGATACGAAACGGCAAAAAAGCGAAAATTGTTGCAACATCGTGCATGAAACGATGAAAAGTTGTACTTTTGTCGATTGAAACCAAGGCTTCCCGATATGGAAAATTTCGTCGTATCCGCAAGAAAATACAGGCCCATCACCTTCGACACCGTCGTGGGACAAGGCTCGATTACCAACACTTTGAAGAACGCCATCCGCAACAACACCTTGGCGCAGGCCTTCCTGTTTTGCGGTCCGCGAGGCGTGGGCAAGACCACCTGCGCCCGCATCATGGCCAAGACCATCAACTGCCTCAACCCCACCGAGACGATGGAGGCTTGCAACGAATGCGAGTCGTGCCGCGCCTTCAACAACAACGCCTCGTTCAACATCTACGAGCTTGACGCGGCGTCGAACAACTCCGTGGAGGACATCCGCAGCTTGGTCGACCAAGTGAGGATTCCGCCGCAAATCGGGCAATACAAGGTCTACATTATCGACGAGGTTCATATGCTGTCGGCGGCGGCTTTCAACGCCTTCCTGAAGACCTTGGAAGAGCCTCCGGCGTATGCCAAGTTCATCTTGGCCACCACCGAGAAACACAAGATCATCCCGACCATCCTTTCGCGTTGCCAAATCTTTGACTTCAAGCGTATTACGGTGGACGACATCGCCAAGCACTTGGCATTCGTGGCGCAAAGCGAAGGCGTCGGTGCCGAGGCTGAAGCCTTGAACATCATCGCCCAGAAAGCCGACGGTGCCTTGCGCGACGCACTCTCCATCTTCGACCAAATGGTGAGTTTTTCGGGCAAGAACATCACCTACAAGGATGTCATCGACAACCTCAACGTCCTCGACTACGACTATTACTTCCAAATCGTCGACCACATCTTGCGCGGCGAGACGAGCGACATCCTGTTGATATTGAACGACATCATCAGCAAAGGCTTTGAGCCACAGCACTTTGTCGGCGGCATGGGCAACCATTTGAGGAGCCTCATGGTTTGCAAAGACCCCGTGACGGTGCAGCTTTTGGAAGTCAGCGAGCAGCTTAGGCAGAAATACCTCGCCCAGGCGCAGGCCTGCCCCATGCCCTTCCTCATCCGCGCCTTGGAAATCAACAACAAGTGCGACATCGACTACCGCGCCGCCAACAACAAGCGGTTGCATTTGGAGATTGCGCTGCTGAAGATGTGCGCCTTGTGCAGCCAAGCCTTGAACCTGCCGACGGCGCAGTCGCAGCCCGTGCAGATGCCGCAGAACAGGCCCGCTCAGCAACCCGTGCAAGGCGGCGTTGCGGCAAGCCCAACGGCCGCTCCGGCTAAGGCCCCTGAGCCTGTCGCAGGCCCGACGCCCACCCCGCAGCGGCCTGCACAAGCAAACCCTAACATAGGCGGCGTTGCGGCAGGCGCAACGACCGCGACGCAAACGCCAGCACCCCAGCCTGTCATCCGTCCGCGAGGCACCAGCGGCTCCAGCATCAGCATCAACAAGGCCATGCAGCAAGCCGAACAGAAGGCGGAAGAGAAAGAGGAAAGTTGGGACACGCCCTTCACGCAGGAACAGCTGACCGCTTCGTGGGCCGACTTCGTCAACCGCTACAAGAACATCTCGCCCAACTTTGCGGCGGCGTTAGGGAAATACACACCTAAATTAATAGGCAGCACCGAAATCCATTTCAGCGTCGACAACCTGCTCTTCGAGCGCGACACCGAGGGCATAACCGCCTTGAAGCACCACTTGAAGAACAGCCTGCACAACAACCTCTTCGAGCTGAAGCCCGAGGTGATGGAGCGTCCCGCCGAGATTGAAGCCTACACCGACAAGGACAAGTTCGAGAAGATGGCCGAGGAAAGACCGTTTTTGAGGACACTGCAAAGCGAGTTGAAATTGGAAGGAGATCTCTAAGCAAGATTATTCTCAAATCACAACAAATAATGAAAACACGTAATTTTATCGCCATGACTATCTTATGCACAATGGCAGCGGGGTGCGCCGAAAAGGCAGCCAACACACCCGAACAGAAGAATGACGTTGTTCCGGCCATCGAGCTGAGCAACATGGACACCAACATCAACCCGGGAGACGACTTCTTCCGCTATGTCAACAACAACTGGCTGAAAAACAATCCGATACCGGAAGAATACACTTCCTACGGTGCTTTCACCGAGATTTCGGAACGCAACGAGAAGCTGATCCAAGACATCATCGACGAGGCATCGCACGACGCCAACGCCGCCGAGGGCAGCATGGCCCAGAAAATCCGCGACTTCTACAACGCCGGCATGGACACCGTGGCCATCAACGAGCGCGGCTACAGCGAGCTTCTGCCCTACTTCGAGCAGGTGGATGCCCTCAACGACAAGGCCCAATTGGCGGCTTTGTTGGGCGACCTTCACAAGAACGGCTTCGGCGGCTTCTTCAACGCCGGTCCCAGCCTCGACCCCAAGGACGCCAACCGCTACATCATGCACCTTTTCCAAGGCGGGCTGAGCCTCACCGACCGCGACGACTACCTGAAGGAAGAACACCAGGAGATGCGCGACAAGTATGTGGAGCATGTCGCCAAGATGTTGGAACTCACCGGCACCGAGCCAGAGGCCGCAGCCCAAAAGGCACAGGGCATCCTCGCCCTTGAGACCCAGTTGGCCCAGAACTCGATGAGCCGCGTCGACATGCGCGACCCCGACCGCACTTACAACATGAGGACCTTCAACGAGTTGGAAAAGACGACGCCTAACTTCAATTGGAACGACTACTTCACCAACGTGGGCGCCCCAAGGTTCGAGAACCTCAACGTGGGCATGCCTGATTTTGTCGCCGCTTTGGACAAGGTCATCCTCAACACCGACCTCAGCACCGTCAAAGACTACCTGAAGTGGAAGATCATCCACGGCAGCGCTTCCTTCCTGAGCGATGATTTGGTGACCGAGAACTTCAACTTCTACGGCAACTTCCTCTTTGGCCAAGAGACGCAGCAGCCCCGCTGGCGCCGTGTGCTCAACGCCACCTCCGACTGTCTCGGCGAAGCCATCGGGCAGCTTTATGTGGAGAAACACTTCCCTGCCGAGTCGAAGGCCCGCATGATGGAACTCGTCGGCAACCTGCGCCTCGCCTTGGGCGAGCGCATCAAGAACCTCGACTGGATGAGCGACGAGACCAAGGCCAAGGCCTTGCACAAACTCGATGCCTTCAATGTGAAGATCGGCTACCCGAACAAATGGAGGGACTATACTGATTTTGTGGTCACTGACGAGTCTTACTTCAAGAACTTCCGCAACTATGTCGCCTTCGAGAACGACTTCGAAATGGCCCGCCTCGGCAAGCCCGTCGACAAGGAAGAGTGGTTCATGACACCGCAGACGGTGAATGCCTACTACAGCCCCGAGATGAACGAAATCGTGTTTCCTGCCGCCATCCTACAGCCTCCGTTCTTCAACCCCAATGCCGACGACGCCGTCAACTACGGTGGCATCGGCGTGGTGATCGGCCACGAGATGACCCACGGCTTCGACGACCAAGGCAGCAAGTACGATGAAAACGGCAACCTCAACAACTGGTGGAGCGCGGAAGACACCGTCAGGTTCAAGGAACGCACGACACAGTTGGTCAAGCTGTTCGACGAGTTTGAGTTGAGGGGCAACAAGATCAACGGCCTGCTCACCCTTGGCGAGAACATCGCCGACCTCGGAGGACTCAACGTGGCTTGGGACGCCTACCAGATGACTGCCGAAGCCAAGGCCAACCAGAGCATCGACGGCTTCACGCCCGCCCAACGTTTCTTCATCAGCTACGGCACCATCTGGCGCAACAACACCCGCGACAAAGCCCTTGAGCGCCAAGTGGTCGTCGACGTGCATTCGCCCGCCGAGGCCCGCGTCAACCGCACCCTCTACTCGATGCCGCACTTCTACGAAGCCTTCGACATTCCGGAAGGAAGCAAGCTGTATATCGCGCCTGAAGAACGCGCAAATATTTGGTAATCAATAAATTATATGTAGAGGCGCAAGATTTTTGCGTCTCTACATATTTACGGGAATGGGATTAAAGAAAACCATAGGTAAAACAAGATTAAAGCTCGGCGGCTGGAAAATGGTCAACGCCTACCCTGACCTCGGCAATGCCGTCTGCATCGTGGCGCCCCATACCGCCATCAAGGACTTCTTCATCGGATTGGCATTCTATTGGGCACAAGGCATCAACTTCAAGGCCATGATGAAAATCGAGTTCTTCCAATACTGCGGCGGCATCCTCAGCCGTCCGTTGAAGAAACTCGGCGCCATCCCCGTCAACCGTGGCCACAAGAACCACCTCGT
The DNA here is from genome assembly GCA_937877465.1 of uncultured Bacteroidales bacterium. Lineage (GTDB taxonomy): Bacteria > Bacteroidota > Bacteroidia > Bacteroidales > F082 > Limimorpha. Next base: position 4,798 of record CALFIT010000002.1, read on the forward strand.
GGAACAAATGGTCGAGATGTTCAGCCAATGCGAAAACACCCATTTGGTCATTTGTCCGGAGGGCACCAGAAAAAAAGTAAACCATTGGAAAAAAGGGTTCTATGTCATCGCAGAAGGAGCACATCTTCCCATAGCGCTTGGCTTCATCGACTACCAGAAGAAACTCTGCTCGCTTGAGAAGGTCATCTATCCCTCAGGCGACTACGAGAAAGACTTGGCCGAGATTTGGGACTATTACCGCTCGCGAAAAGTCATGGGGAAGCACCCCGAACAGTTCAACCTTTACGACGAATACGAAAAAGACCGACCGTGATTGATCTGACCACCAAAATCCACGACAAGTTCACCATCGAGTTCAAGGTGGGCTTCAACACCGACGACACGCTGAAGCCGATGAAATCGGACGACTTCGTGATGAACACTTGGATTTTCGTGCCCAACAGCCTCGACATCAACGCGGCCAAATACAGCAAGGAGGACTTCTACCGTGACCTGAAGTCGGACGTGCGCCTTATCACGCCCACCTACGCGCTACATGACTTGGCCAACGACGCGCAGCTGCTCCCCAACCGGTCGCTCGCCGACGACAGCCACGACCTCCTCATCGCGCCCGACGACATCTTGGATTTTGTCCATTCCGTCAAGATGTATTGCGCCATCGCCAAAAGCGCCTTCCGCGATGCCTACCGCAACGTGACCGCCATTGACACCGCCGAGGCCAGGACGCGCGAAGTCGGCCTTTATCTTGAGGATGTGAGCAAGGTACTCCTTCGCCTTCGCGGAATCTACAACGAATTGAAAGACAAGAACATAACAGAGCGCACGAAAGAAGTCTTTGCCTACGCCGACGAGTTCTTGAGCAACATCATGGCGGAATACACCTACCGCCTCCGCGACCATTTCAGGCTGCATCTGCCCGACGAATACGCCCTGATGGAAGCGCGTTTCAAGGCAGTGCTGTTGGGCGAGCGAGCCTACAGGCAGAGCCAAGGCTACCTCACCGTGGAGGCCGACGACCCGATGGGCAACGACGACTTCGTGTTTCGCGCCAGCCTGCTGAAGAAATTCGCCGAGAGCGACCTCTACCTCAGCTCCAACAAGCGCAAGAACACCTTCGTGGTCGAGCAAATCGTCTATAGCGCGGCGGCGGGCGTGGCCATGATTTTCGCCACCATGTCGTCGTTCTTCTTCCAACAAAAGTACGGCAACTTCACCTTACCATTCCTTATCGCATTGGTTATCAGCTATATGTTCAAGGACAGGCTGAAAGACTGGCTGAGGATGGTCTTCGCCAAGCATGTCAGCCAGAACGTGTTCGACACGCGCACCGATTTCAGCATCAAGGGGCGGCACATCGGTTGGAGCAAGGACAGCTTCGACTTCATCGACAGCGACAAGGTGCTGCCCGAGGTGATGCAGCTGCGCAACCGGATTCCGCTTTTCGCCGAGGTGAGCGGCAAGGACGAGAAGGTGATGCTTTTCCGCAAGAAAGTGCAGCTTTGGCGCGGCGAGTTGGGCAAGGCCAGTCCCTTCCCGCTGAAAGGCATCAACGACATCATGCGCTACAACATCACCGAGCTTGTACGCAAGATGGACAACCCCGAGCTGCCGCTTGCCGGCACATGGGACGACAAGGGCTACGCGCCCATCGTCGGCAGGAAGATCTACCGCATCACTTTCGTCTTCCAGTTTGTCTTCGAAGGCCAAACGGAATACAAGCGCGTGGTGGTGAAATGCGACAGGAACGGCATCGTGGCGGTGGAATGAGCCAACTGCCACATCAAAAACGCGCCATGATTTCAGCCCAGTTTTCCGAGCTTCCGCCCACCATGAAGGTGAACGCGCCATGCTCGAAATGCCAGCCGCCTTCCATAGATTCCTTTCGGCCTGCGGCCTCGGAATGACATGGAAGGCTTGCGGAATAGACCGACAAATCGCGGCAAGTGAGGCAGAAAACGACCTGCTTGCTCTCACCTTTATTAATATGCACACGCTGGAAGCCTTTCAGCAGCTTGGAGGCGGGGCCGATGCTGGCCACTTCGTCGCGGACATAGAGCTGCACCACTTCGTCGCCATCATATTCGCCAATGTTTTTCACTGTGCAGGTGACTTTGCAAATGGTGTCGGCCATAGATTCCAATCGCACATCCCCTGCTTGGAATGACATGGCCTCTGCTGGTTCAATTTGCAAGTCGCTGTATTCGAACTGGGTATAGCTCAGGCCGAAGCCAAAGGGGAACAACGGCTTTGCCGATTCCTCCACATAATCGCCCGTGGCGGGTTGGGAATAATAGACAGGGATTTGTCCCACCGAGCGCGGCACGGATATGGGCAGGCGACCGGCGGGGTTGTAGTCGCCCCAAAGGATGTCGGCCAAAGCGGAGCCGCCTTCCATGCCCGGATACCACAGCGTCAGCAAGGCATTGGACTGTTCGTTGGCAAGGTTCATGTCCAAGGGACGGCCTTGTATGTAAACCGCCACGACGGGCTTGCCCGTGGCGTAGACGCGTTGCATCAGTTCCTCTTGCTTGCCCAACAATTTTAATGTCGAGCGGTCGTAGCCCTCGCCGCAATCCATGTCGGAAATGGACTCGCTCACGATGGCGGCACCTGTTTCCTCGTAGCTCGTCTTGAAGTCGCGGGCCGACGAACCGCCCACCACAAGCACCACGGCATCGGCCTGTTGCGCCACCCTGACGGCTTCCTCAATGTCGGCATCGTTCTCGTCGCGCACGGCGCAGCCTTTGGCGTACAGCACCTCTGCCCTGCCCTTTTCGCGGATGCCTTCTAAAATCGTCACGATGCGGTCGGGGGCTTGGGGTGCGGTGTAGTCGCCGAGTTGGTTATATTGGTTGTCGGCATTCGGCCCGATGACCGCCACCTTATTAATATGATCGCCAAAAGGCAAAACGCCGTCGTTTTTCAGCAGGACAGCCGACTCCAACGCCACTTGCTTGGTCAACCACGCACTCTCCGCCGTGCCGACTTCTTGCTCCGCCAAAGCCTCATCGACGTAAGGATTGTCGAACAGTCCGAGGTCGAACTTCAGTTGCAGGACATGGCGCACGGCGCGGTCGATGTCGGTTTCCGTGACCAAGCCACGTTGCAGGGCTTCCTTCAGGAAACCGCCATAGTTGTAGCCGCCAAGGTCGATGTCGACACCCGCTTTCAAGGCCAAGGCAGCGGCTTCGGCGGGGTCGGCGGCCACATGTTGCGTGGCATAGATGGCGTTGACGGCATTCAAGTCGCTGAAAACCACGCCATTGAAATTCCATGATTTGCGCAAAATGTCTTGCAGAAGCCATTTATTGGCCGAGCAAGGCACACCGTCGATGGTGTTATAGGAAGTCATTACAGATTTGGCGCCGCCAAAGGTAACGGCTCGCTCAAAAGCGGGCAAATACTCCGTCATTAGCCGGTTGGGGCCGACATCCGCCGTGGCGGCATTGTGACCGCCTTGCGGGATGCCGTAGGCGGCAAGGTGCTTCAAGGTGGCGCAGACGTGATTTTGCATCCCTTTGACGACCGCAGTACCCAGAACGCCAGCGAGATACGGGTCTTCGCCCATCGTTTCCTCAACACGCGACCAGCGCGGGTCGCGGGCGATGTCCAAGACGGGACCGTAACCCACTTGTGCGCCTTGCAGCCGCAGCTCCTTGCCCATCACTTCGCCCATTTGTTCAAGCAGTTCTGGATTCCATGTGCTGGCTTGGCCGATGCCCGTCGGGAAAACGGTCGTGCCCACCGCCATGTGACCGTGAGGCGTTTCCTCGCAAAATAGCAACGGAATGCCTAACCTCGTGTTTTCAATGGCATGGCGTTGCATCATGTTCAGCAGCCTTGCCGACTCGCGTGGATGCAAGCCCGTCTCCTCGGTCTTTCGCGACCACGGGTCGGCACGAAGCACCGCCCAGCACGAACCTATCGGCATGGTGTCCATCATGGCGGTGAAATCGTCGGAAAGCCAAAGCGAGTCGCCGTCCTTGCCGTAGAAATTGAAGCCGATGGGACAAGCCAACTGGCCGCATTTCTCTTCGAGGGTCATCTGCGACAATAAAACATCAATTTTGTCTTGCTTTTTTGTACACGAACAAAACAAGACTACGATAACCAATACTATAGAAAACCTTCTTTGCATTTATCTCTCATCACAAAACTCTCAAAACCGACAAAACTTTCTTTTTACATTGTCGGCTCGCCAACCGGCTTGCCGACGGAAGCCGCCAGTTGGCGGGCTTCCAGCCCAATGGTTTTGCAAGTTTTGTAGGTTTTGTTCTAAATTACACCAAACGTCCAATCCAGTCCTCGCGGTCGCCAGGGAGCATATCAATGACGGGAATCTCCACCATCGTGTAGCATCCCGGTTGCAGGCGCATCGTGGCGCGGGCCACATTGACCAACACCTGACCCGTCAAGGCGGGGTTGTTGATGCTCATGTTGAACTCCATGCGCTGGTTGGCGGTCTTGCCCGAGACGCCCTTGCGCACCAGGTTGACGCCATGACCCATGTCGCGCACCGCATCGACGCTGTCGACGGCAAACACATGCGTCTCGTCGTTGGCGAAATACGGGTCGGCCTTGATGTCGGCGGTCACCTGTTCGAGTGTCGCGCCGTCATCGAGTTCCACATACACCATGCGGCGGTGGATGCCCTCGCCAAGTGGAATCGTCACCGAAAGGGCGTTTTTCACACCCTTCTTGGAACGCACGCAAACGCTGTGGCCCATCGACATTCCTGGGCCGAAATTGGTGTACGACAAGCCTTTAGGTGCCAAAGTCTGCATCAGCGTGCGGACGATGGAGTCCGAACCCGGGTCCCAGCCGGCGGCGATGACGCTCACCGTGTCCGTTTCCTTATTAATAGGCATCAGCTCGCGGCGGTAGTCGACGATGGACGTGTGGATGTCGAACGAATCCACCGTATTGATGCCCATCGGCAGGATTTGTTTGGCGAAATCGGGGCAACTGCGCGTCGGTGTAGCCAAAATGGCCACATCCACGTCTTTCAGTTCCTTGATGTCTTTAACCACCTCGTATTGAGACAGTTCTTGAGGCTTGTTTTCGGCTCCGTTGCGGCGGACGATGCCAGCCACTTCAAAATCGGGGGCGGCTTCCAAGGCTTCGAGCGCGAAGCGGCCCACATTGCCGTAACCTACTACGGCGGCTCTAATTTTGTTCATTTTTAAAATATTTGAATTGCAAAAATAGGATTTTTTTTCGGCCACTTGACTATTTCGATGAAAAACTGCTAAATTTGCAGCTGAAAAGAATTCAAGTCGTTCAATCATCACTTTACCAATCCATCCGTGAATAATCAGCCACAAAATAACATGCGAATTGTAGTCAATGACAAAGATTTCCAACCTATCCTTGTTCGTGCCATTGATACATTTTGGAGCACCAAGAAAAAGCAACTTATTGCGAGTGGTGACACTTCTAATAGGGGTGCAGTTCTAGGAGGCAAGCAAATGGATGGATTCATCCAACTGCTGAAAGAAGTTGCCATCGAAATGGGAATTCCTTCCGAATGTATCATTACAAACAACAACTATTTGCCTGGCTATTTCCGTTCGTCAAAAGATTGGGATCTTCTTGTCATATCCCCAAACAAGAAATTGTTAGCCGCCATCGAATTAAAATCACAGGTTGGTTCATACGGCAATAATTTCAACAACCGAACCGAAGAAGCAATTGGATCTGCTGTTGATTTGTGGACTGCATTCCGCGAAGGGCAATTCCCCAACCAGCAAGCACCATGGGTTGGCTGGTTGATGGTGGTTGGTCGCGACAACGCTTCAGAACGTTCAGTGCGCAATTACGAACCCCATTTCAAGGTAAGAGAAGAATTTGAGGGAGCGAATTATCTGAATCGGTATAAGATTCTTTGCCAAAAGCTAATCTTGGAAAGGCACTACAGTTCGTCAGCTTTGCTTTGGACCAACGACAAGAAAGAATTTGGCGATGTGTCGAATGACATTTCCATCGCACGGTTCGTACAATCATTTGCGTCATACTTATTGGGAGTTTCAGATGAATGTCACTGACAGTCTATATGGCAAACGCAACAATGGCGGTATTCACGGCGATGTTTTTACGGCTCCAGAAGTCGTGTGTTTCATGTTGGATCAAGTAAAGTATTTGGCCGACAGGGACTTACGCAACATTAGCATCCTTGAACCATCTTGCGGAACAGGTGAATTCGTGATTGAAATCGCGAAAAGACTCATTCTGTCAGCCAAACAATTTGGATTTGATGCCAATGAAGCTTTTCGAAGAAACGTCAAGGCGTTTGACATAGATTCTAATAAAATTAGTTGTTGTATCGAACAATTGCACTTATTGGGAATTGAAGCTTGCGACAATATCGCGGTAGCAGATTTCCTTAAAATCGCGACTGATAAAGTCGATATTGTTGTAGGCAATCCCCCTTATATCAGATACGAGAATATCCCTGACGAAATGAGGAATTATTGCAAGGCAACGTTTTCAACTTTCCATTACCGCTCAGATTTATTCGTTCCTTTTTTTGAAAAAAGCCTTGCCTTGCTTCGCTTGGGTGGACTGCATTGTTTCATCTGCTCCAATCGTTGGTTGAAGAATGAATACGGAAAAAAACTGCGGCAACTCATTTCCACTAAATACCAACTTCAAAAAATCATTTGCCTTGAAGATGCAAACGCTTTTCAGGAAGATGTGCTTGCCTATCCAGCCATCACATTAATAGGAGCCCAACCGCCATCTGCTAGTTTTGGATATGCCGAATGTGGCGACACCACACATCTTCATACGATGCCCATGGAATGTCGACAGACCCCTGCGGGAACCGACTGGACGGAAGCTTTTTCGCAGACGCAATGCGCTTCTCAGCTATTCTCAATCGAGCAAATGGGATTTAGGATTGGCATAGGTGTTGCGACAGGAGCCGATTCGGTTTTCATTTCAAAGGACTTGCCCAATTTAGTCGAACACGAATTATTATTGCCAGGGATCAATGCAAAAGATTTAAGAGGCAACGATTTACGATGGCAAGGCGAATACTTGTTGAACCCATACAAGCCCAACGGCGATCTTGTCAATCTTGAAGACTACCCACTCGCTAAGTCTTATTTGGAAAAGCATCGCAATCGTCTATCATCAAGGCATATAACAAAAAAAGCACCAAGCCGATGGTATAAAACCATCGACAGAATCACGGTTACGCTGCTCAATCAGCCCAAGATACTATTGCCTGACATGTCGGGTAACACCTATATCTTTGTCGATGAAGGTTATTACTATCCCTTACACAACATCTACTATGTTACTGGCGGTTCATCAATACAACTTCGTTTATTAGCTGCCTTCCTAATGTCGGATTTTGTTCGCAATCAACTGTTGAGTGTCACTAATAGGATGAATGGCGGTTTCGCCCGATGGCAAAGCCAATATCTTCGCAAGCTCCGTTTTCCAGATCTTTCTGCCATCCCTGATAATGATATTCAAACCTTGATAGAACATTATGACAAGAAAGACATAAATGCCATCAACAGACAAGTGAATGGCTTGATTAATAACCCACTACTCGTGGCAAAACGAAAAAAGGATTTTGCCACGGAATTAACTTTGCAGTTTACAAATTAATTTACAACAATAATGAAGAAGTCTTTTTTTATCCTTTCGTTATTGGCCGCCACCCTTTTTGCGCAGGCCGAGACCATCGAACACACCTATCACTATGGCCAGCCCGTCGTCAGCGAGCACGACGGCTACCAGCAAATCGGCTTCCAAGGCTGCCTGCCCATCGGACACATCGGCGAGCCTTCCTTGCCTTGGCAGAGCGTCAGCC
>CALFIT010000003.1 GCA_937877465.1 uncultured Bacteroidales bacterium
TGTAGGTGACGGGGATGGTGATATCTCCGTTGTTGAGCGTGCCACGGTTCTGGAGGAATTGCTCGTTCTTGGCCTCATCATCTCCCGACCACATATGGTGGTCTTGGAAATATTGAGGATAGATGGCTAGCAAGTAGCCTTTGCCACGGGTGAATTCGTCTTCGTTTGAATATTCTATATTCACGTGGTTGGCTGGAATGTCCTCTCCAGAATAATCCATGTGCCAGTGACTAAGACTGTTGCGCTTGAAGTTAATCCAATGATATTGTTTCTCGAAGAAACAGTAGAAGTCAACGGGCATGTATGATGCTGCATCAGTTGGGAATACTGCTGCATCATCATTACCAGATTCAAGCCAGAAAGTACAAGGATTTTCTTCCCAACTGAATGGATACTGTATGTTAGCATATTGGTTTTCATTGCCATATTTCCAGCCAAACTTACTGCCTTTCAATGAAGAACTCACCAAGTGCCAACGTTGACCGTCAGGCGTATAAAGGTTAGTATTATTCCATCCTGTATTGGGGTCATAAGTAACAGGATCGCTAAAGCTCTTCATGGTTTGGCATGTGTATGCATCGATTTCGGCAGAAGTACTTTGCAACAGAGAAACATTTTCGTCGATATAGACCATCGTTCCAGCTTCTGTCGATGTGCCTTTACTGGTGTCGTCTTTCTTATAAAGGTTGATGGTACCACCATAAATAGCAGCTGCCTGTTCCATACTATATGTTGAGCTGTTCACATTCATATTGCCGTTATTATGGCGCTCAAGCATCTGGTCGAGATTCAATGCATAATCCAAGGCGATGCCGTCGGTGGACGCCACACAGTTGAAGTCCGTGAATTTCAAAATGGGATAGTCTCCGTTGATGTTACCGCCGTTGGGTGAAGTGGAATAGCCACCTGCGGTGGTGCGCTTCCATGAGGATTGTCCTTCTCCAACATTTTGGTTTAAGAGAATCAACATAGGTGTGCCTCCAATGATAATACCGTTGGTCCATGCGCCACCCACCATATTGTCGTTGCTACGACCTTGACGTATCAGAGAAGGAGCATAGGTTACCGAATACAAGGGGAATGTTGTGGTTTGGTCGGCAATAGCAGCAACCGAAACCGGAGTAGGTACATTACCCGGCACATAACAATTGTTGATAGTGCCACTTTCGGTGTCGCTACCGACATTGGTTCCCACCAATTGGCCAAATTGGATGGCATTGGTGCCTGTTTGTGTGCCATAGTTTTGAGGCCTTTCCAGTCTAACATAGCAGTTGTTGATGCTTCCGTATGACTCTATATAATTCTCGTCAACCTTGTCCACTCCATGATTGCGGCCAACAAGACCACCCACATAGCGGAAATAGCCGTTGTTATCAATTTGGTTATTCCAATTGGCATTGTCGCCAAGGTAGTTGAACACACCATTGGTAAAACTATTCTCGAGTTTGGCGTTGTGCTTCATTTCGCCTACCATGCCACCCATGCTGTAAGCTGTCAGCGTGGCCATGGCCATGCTACTATGGATGGTGCCGCCGTCGTTGAGGCCTACCAAACCGCCATAAATCAACTTCATGTCCTCATCGGGTTCGTCGTTGTTGCAGGTGATACGACCAACTGCTTCGCAATTGTAGATGGCACCGCCTGTGAGCGTATCGGCGATGATGCCGTGGTGCACAAAACCGCTGTTGTGGTGCTTGCCTCGGAAGTCGGCGTCGAGCACAAAGACATTCTTGACAACGCCAGTGGTTTCCCCGTTGCCTTTCACATTGGCGAACATGCCAGGGAAGACCACCACTTGGCTTTGCCCACCCGTAGTTTGCTTATAATACTTCGATGCATTGTTCTTCAATCCAGTGATGACATATCCATTACCATCGAACACGCCTTCATAAGCTAATTTGACGGTTGGAACCGTGTAGGTATGCTCTTCATCACCCCAAACAACATTGCCATCTTCATCCACGAATTGGTTATTGTCATTGCACTTGTATCCACAGCCAATCGGTACCCAGTTGTGGGCGCTCATGTCGATGTCGGCAGTCAATTTGCCCGAAAGTGTAGGATCAGAGGCAATTGTGTTGTTATCAGCATAGTTGATTCGTCCATTCACGCGGCTGATGAACCATGCCAAATCTTCGGGTGAGTCGATGTTTTGAGGGTCGAACCCCTGAGGCTCTGATGTGACAATTTCTGTCCACACGTCGCCTAAGACGTTGGTCACGGGGCAATCGAAATGAATGGGAGACTGCGTGCCATTAGGGAGAATGACAGACATTTCACCATTGGTTTGTATGCCATCACCCCATACACCTTCTTCAATCTGAATATAGAATTTGATGACCAGTTTTCGGCCAGCACAACCATTAATTTCATTATTAACAATAATCGGGTGGCAGTAATGTTCCTTAAAGTTAAACCCTGTGATTTGTAAGGTTTTTCCGTCGGACCCACCGATGGTGACCACATTGGAGGAGTTGAGCCTGTTCTCATATCCACCAGTTACCACTCCGTTCTCAAGCGTAAGCGTACCATTTTCATTTGCTGTGATGACATCAAAAGTATAGTTGTAATTACCTTCTGTTCCTGTTACGCTAGTAAGTTTGGGCGCATATACATAAATGTCGTTAATAGTTGCACCATCTGGCAGCGTGAAGCTGGGTGAAATGATGTCTTGGATGATGGTGCTGCTTCCCATATCGATAGGTTCTGCACCACTTTGAGAAGCGATGCTTTGGAATGCTGACTGCAACGAATTCATACTGCTGGAGCCATAATAGTATCCGCTATAATTACTCACAGCTTGTCCACCTACCTCTGTGGTCCATCCATGCCATGTGTTTACTGATTCATCAAAATCGCTGGAAATGAAGTGCAGCAAGCCGTTGGCACAAGCATAGGATCCATAAGAACCACCTGAACCAGTACCTGCCCATTGGTTGTATCCCTCTAATTCAGTTTTTGTAGTTTTGTACGCACAACTATTGTCTGCATTATCAAACACTCCTATGCTGAAGATTCTGGGGCTTGCATCGTTTTCGGCATCATGCTTGTCGACGACAATGGATTTAATAGAGGATGCTTTGGCAACAGCAGCATCAGCTTCTTCTACGACACCAGAATCATCATTATCTCGCCAATATGTGTTTGTAGTCCATTGAATGCCAGGATATCCATCAGTAAAGAACACTACAACCATGCCACGGGGATAGGTCTTTCCATCCGCTGTAAATGTAGTGATTTCGCGATTGGCAAATACATTGTAAGCCATGTCCAAGCCATATTGCATGTAAGTGCCTCTCTTACAATTGCTTTTAATAATTGTATTAATAGCCGATGTAACATCGCTATTCATTGATGAGCCGTCTTTGATTTCTATCAAAGAGCCTCTATATTCCTCGTTTGTATAGTCTGGATAACTGTTATTTTGAGTTCCTGTTCTTAGCTGAGTGCCAGCAAAAGCAGCTTGAGATGATGAACCACCTGAACCACCTGGACCACCTGAACCTCCTGACAAAGCTTCAGATCCTCCGGCAAAGCTGCAAATGGCAATGCGGTGGTCTACATCATTATTCACAGCATCCGTGAGCATCATGTCACAGAAAGATTGCACGGCATTTTTCAAAGTAGTCATGCTATTTTCCATTGACTTTGAAAAATCCAGCACCAGCACGATGTCGTTAGGCTGGCTGGTAGAAGAAGTGATGTCGGTACCCGTGACATAGGTCTCAAGGGTAATCCATCCACTGTGTCCAGTGTTGTCGTCTGGGGTGAAGTTCTTGCTCATCACCAAACCCTCAGGAGCGTTGCTTTGTCCCCAAGCGTTCATTCCGCCCAGGGCGAGCACCCCTATTATTAATAAGGTGTGCCCGAGGGCGCGTTTCCATTTGCCGTGGCTGCGTTTGGCTAAGCCGCGTCTTTGTTGGTCGTTTTGTTTCATTTTCATTTTACTGTAAGTTTATTATTTGTTGTTGTCTATTTTGTTTCTCGTTGTCAAGCTGTCGGGTTCGCAAAGATCAGTCGGTCAAGCCCTTGCATGAAGTCGGGGCTGGCGGCCTCGCCCAAATGGACAAAGAGCGCCGCCTCCATGTTGGAGCAGGCAAGCAAACGGCTCACCTCCGCGCGGCTCATGCCTGCCTCGTCCGCCAACCATTCGGCATTGCGGCCCTCAACGGCAAGCAAGCCACTCAAATAGCGGCCCGCATGAAACTCCATAGCCGGTCTATCGACTGTAGTGTGCATAGGATCCTGTTTTTTTCTACTATAGTAATTTTGTCATACGATGCCACAGTGGAATAACTTTCCAAAAGGCGCTGCAAAGATATTGCTTTTTTGCGATATAACGATACTATTTGCGATAAAAAAAATGGAAATATTGCAATCCATTAAATCTCAAAGGATTAATTTTGCAATCTGAGATAAAGTTTTATTTCAACAAAACAAGATGCAGAGCGTTTTAGACAATATTGAGGCCATCAGGAAGGAGAAACATGTGAAGCAGGAGGTCATCGCCGCCGAGTTGGGCATCAAGCAAAGCTCTTATTCGAGTTTCATCACGCGCGGGAGCGACATCACCTTCAGCCGCCTGTCGCGCATCAGCAGCATCTTGGGGGTGCCGGTAGTGGACATCATCACCTATCCCGAGCACTACATTCCCGAGGCCCAGGCGGACCTGTGCCCGTATTGTCAAGAGAAGGACCGTACCATCCAGCATCTCAACCATTACATCGAGCTATTGGAGGTTCGCCTCTCGTTTCCCAAAAGCAAGTCTTAAGGCGAGCTAAAGCTTCAGGCAGCCGATGGGCACCACAAAGATGCCATCGGGGCGGCGGTAGGCATACTGCCCTATGGCCGTCAGCACCATCTTGAAGTTAGGTTCGGGCATTCGCGTGATGTCGATTTTGTTGGCCAAGGCGTTCAAGGTTTTCACGCCTTCATTAATAAGGGTCTCGCCGCCTAACTTCACTTCAACCAAGCCGTAGTGCCCGTTGCGCAGGTGTACCACGGCATCGCATTCCAATTTGTTGCTGTCGCGATAGTGATAGACTTTTCCGCCCAAAGCCTCGGCGTACACCCGCAAATCGCGAACCGCCAAGGTCTCAAACAGCAGGCCGAAGGTGTTCAGGTCGTTCATTAAGTCGTTTGGCCCGATGCCCAACGCTGCGACGGCAATGCTCGGGTCGACGAAATAGCGAGTGTCGGAGGTGCGAATGGCTGTCTTGCTGCGCAAATTGGGATTCCATGCAGGCATGTCCTCTTCCATGAAGATTTTCTTCAGCACGTCGATGTAACTTGCGATGGTGTCTTCGCTCATGCTCGGTTGGGCGTTGGCTGTAAGGTCGGCATAAATCGTTGAGATAGGCACCTGCCCTCCTTGATGGCGTGCCAAGCTGCGGATGATGCGCAGCATGAAGTCGGCATTGCGCTGCACGTCATCGACCCGAGAGATGTCGCTGTGCAAGACGCCGTCAAGATATGCATTGGCAATCCGCAAGGCGGCTTTTTCCTTCAGCGGCAAGGCACCGGGCCAGCCGCCACGGCAGGTGAGGTAGGCCATGGCTTCCAAATCGTGGGGACCTTGGTATGCCTCAGGCACGGCACCTTCAAAAAGGCTGCCCAAGCTGACCTCTCCGCTGCTGTCGCCCGACTCCCAAAGTGTCATTGGGCGCATCAATAGCCATGCGAAACGTCCCGTGCCGGAATGGAAAATCATGTCGCGCTGCTTTTTCTGAGGCACAGCCGAACCCGTGAAAATGAATTGCCCTTGGTGTCGCTCACGATGGTCAACCTCAAAACGGGCTGCATCCCACAATTGCGGCACCAATTCCCATTCGTCAATCAGGCGTGGCGTAGCGCCTTGCAGCAACGCCTTGATGTTCACCTCGGCCATGTGGAGGTTCTGGGCTTTAGTGCTGGGGTCGTCCATATAAAGAATGCTTTTGGCGTGTTGCTCTGAGGTCGTTGTCTTTCCGCACCACTTGGGACCTTCCACCAAAACGGCACCGACGGCCTCTAATAAATCCTCCAATAATTGGTCGCAAACTCTAGGTTTATATTCACTCATTTTTCTAGATTTTTATTTTGCTGCAAAAATACTAAAAATCTGATAAATACAAGTAATTTTCTCTTTTTCATTCACCAAGTTGAGGATTTTTCATTCACCAAGTTGAGGATTTTTCGTTCGCCAAGTTGAGGATTTTTCGTTCGCCAAGTTGAGGCTGACATAGTCATTTGAAGTAAACCCTAGTAATCCCCGTGCCGCCCGTTTCCAATGAGGCGTCGCAGAAGCGTTATATCAATAAGGTGCAGGCTTCCTCTTTGTCGCTCTTCGTGCGAGAACCTTGACCAAAACTCGAAAAAAATCGGAGTTTTGGTCAAGGTTCTTCGTAAATTTGTTATTTTTGCCGATTGAAAAATCATCAAATGCCATGAAGAATATCATCGGACGCGACAAAGAGACGGCTTTGCTCGAACGCTATGTGGCTTCGGGTCGGGCTGAGTTTATTGCTGTTTACGGACGCCGCAGGGTGGGTAAGACCTATCTCATCAACCATGTCCTTGGCGGTCGCTTTGCTTTTGCCATGACGGGAGTGCTCGAAGGCACGAGGCAGGACCAAATGTTGGCTTTCGTGGATGCCATGGAAATGTTTGGCAATGTGCTACCTGCCACGCCGCCCAACTGGATGAAAGCTTTCGGTATGCTTCGCAAGTTCCTCCAACCCAAAGTGGAAACAGGAGAGCCTTGCGTCGTGTTTTTCGACGAGATATCGTGCCTCGACACGCACAACTCGGGGTTCGTCAAGGCTTTAGGGTATTTCTGGAACAGCTGGGCCTCGCTCCACGACAACATAAAACTCGTTGTTTGTGGGTCGGCCACGGCGTGGATGATCAAAAACATCATCGACAGCAAAGGCGGGTTGCACAACCGCGTCACCCATGAGATGCGCATCAGGCCGTTCACTTTGCTTGAATCCGAGCAGTATCTCAAGTCGGAAGGCTTCATTTGGAACCGTTTGTCCATTTTGCAAGCCTATATGGTTTTCGGAGGCGTGGCTTATTATTTGAGCCTGCTGCAACCTGAAGAGAGTCTGGCGCAAAACATCGACAGGCTGATGTTCTCCCCCGACGGCGAATTGCGTCGCGAATACGGTCGCCTATATAAGACGCTGTTTTCGGCTCCTGAGCCTTATATGCGGATAGTGACTTTGCTTGGAGATTATCGAAAAGGGTTGACACGCAGTGAGTTAGTTGAGAAATTGGGCACTGATGCGGGTGGAACACTCTCGGAACAGTTAGCCAATTTGTGCGAATGTGGCATCATTCGCAAGTACAAGATAAGGGAAAAGGGTACGGTGAAACGAAATGGAGGTATCTATCAACTGGTTGACTTCTTTTCCATGTTCTATCAACACTTCGTGGCGAAAAACGACGAAAAGAACTGGTGGAGCAAACACCTCAACACTCCAGAGGTCAACACATGGTTAGGTTTGGCATACGAAAGGGTGTGCCTGACGCATACGGAACAGATATTGCTTGCACTTCATCTCGATACCATCTCCACTTCACAATATTCATGGAGGAGCAAGACCTCGCAGCCGGCCGCCCAAGTCGACTTGATAATTGAACGGGCCGACGACATGATTAATTTGTGTGAGGTGAAGTACTCAAAGGAAGCGTATTGTATCGACCAAGAGGAAGACCAGCGAATACGCCATCGCCTTTCAGCTTTCCAGCGGGAAACGGGTACGCGAAGCGGCATTTTCGTGACGATGATCACCACATTCGGCTTGGCTGCGGGTATGTATAACGAAACCGTATCCATAAAGCTTACCATGGACGACTTGTTTCTTTGAATTGAGAACCTTGACCAAAACTCGAAAAAAATCGGAGTTTTGGTCAAGGTTCTTTCGTGTGGGCATCATTTGAAGTAAACCCTAGTAATCCCCGTGCCGCCCGTTTCCAATGAGGCGTCGCAGAAGCGTTCCACTTCGTGCATGTGGCTGAGCTTCTCGCGGATGAGCTTGCGCAGGATGCCGTTGCCCTTGCCGTGGAGGATGCTCACCTCCTTGATGCTCAACAGTTTGGCTTCGTCCAAATACTTGTCCACGATGTCCAAGGCTTCTTCGGCACGATGGCCGCGCACGTCTAAGGTGAGGTCGAAGTGCTCGGCCTTCTCGCTGAGGTCGGCGGCGACGCCTTTCTGCCAGTTGCGTTGCGTCTTGCGGGCCTCGGCGCGACTCACCTTGCGGAGCTTGTCGGGGCTGGTGCGCAGGCGGATGCTGTCGAACAGGATGGTGGCGTCGGTGTCGCTGATGCTGACGATCTCGCCCACCACCTGCATGTCGTCGATGCAGACCGTGTCGCCCACCTTCAGCACGACTTCCGCATCCTCCTTTTTCTTCTGCTCGGCCACTTCTTTGGCTTTTTGGGCTATCTCTTCTTTGGTCTTTTCGAGGTTTTGGCGTATTTCCTTGGTTTTCTCCTTCTCGGCCTGCGCCTCTTTGATTTCGCGTATGGTGCGCTCTATCTGACTATTGGCCTTCGCGATGAGTTGCTGCGCTTCGTTGGCGGCGTCGCGGAGGTATTGCTTCTTCTTGCCTTCAAGCTCGGCTAAAAGGCCTTTGTATTTGTCCACCACCTCGGTGAGCAACTGGTCGGCGATGCGCAGGTCTTGCTCCTTCTTGCGGATGGCTTTCTTGTCGACTTCGAGCTGCTGTAGCTGCTTCTCGAACTTCAGGTGCTGGTCGCCGGTGATGTTGGCCGCGTCGTCTAAGATCTGTCTCGGGAAGCCGATTTTCTTGGCAATCTCGAAGGCAAACGAGGAGCCAGGCTTGCCCGTCGTCATGAGGTACATGGGCTGCATGAACTTGGTGTCGAACAGCATCGCGCCGTTGATGATGCCCTCGTGGCTGTCGGCCAAGAGCTTGAGGTTGGCGTAGTGCGTGGTGACCATGCCGAAAGCCTGTTTCTTGTTGAGTTCCAAGAGGATGGCCTCGGCGATGGCACCGCCAAGTTGTGGCTCTGTGCCCGTTCCGAACTCGTCGATGAGAAACAGCGTCTTTGCGTCGGCTTGCTCGAGCAGGGCCTTCATATTAATAAGGTGCGAGCTGTAGGTGGAAAGGTCGTCCAAGATGGACTGCTCGTCGCCGATGTCGATGAAGAGGCTGTCGAAGAGGCCGCATTGCGAGTCGACGCGCATGGGCGGCATGAGTCCGCATTGCAGCATGTATTGCAGTAGTCCTGTGGTCTTGAGGCACACCGACTTGCCGCCAGCATTCGGCCCGCTGATGACGAGGATGCGGTTTTGCTCGTCGAGGGCCAAATCCAAAGGGACGACTTGTTTGCCTTGGGCTTTCAGTTTCTTTTCCAAAAGGGGATGGCGTGCCTGCTGCCAATTGATGTAAGGTGTGTCCTTGATTTCGGGTTTCACGCCGCCGATGTCGTTGGCCAACAGTGCCTTGGCGCGGATGAAGTCGAGCTGGCCGAGGAGGTCCCATGCCTTGCGCAGCTCGGAGAGGTAAGGCCTCAACAGTCGGGTGAAGGCCAACAGGATGCGGTGTATCTCGCGCCGCTCGGCGTATTCTAACTCCTTGATTTCGTTGGAGGTGTCGAAGATTTCGGTGGGTTCGATATAGACGGTCTGGCCTGTGGCCGACTCGTCGTGGATGAAGCCACGGATGGCGCGTTTGTCGCCGGCCTTCACGGGGATGACCAAACGCCCGTCGCGCACGGTGAGTTCCGCTTTCGGGTCGACCCATCCGGCGGTCTTGGCGTCGCCCATGATCTGTCGGATGCGCTTTTCGATGCCGCCTTGCTTGCGGCGGATGCTTTGGCGTATCTCGGCCAATTCGGGCGAGGCGTTGTCGGGGATCTCGCCCTTGTCGTCGACGAGGCGGTTGGCTTCGGTGAAGACGCTGCGGTCGATGAAGATGTCCTCGATCAGCGACTTGAGTTGCGGGAAGTCGGTGGCGCCGTCGGAGCGACCGAAGCGCAGGATGGCTTCGAGCACGTTGAGCGAAGGCTTCAGCGCAAACAAGTCGTCCAAGCCGAGGCAGGTGCCTTCGATCTGGATTTGGTGGAAGGCCTCGCGCAAGTCGTGGAAGTCGCGCATGGGGAAGGGGACGCCCGTCTGCATCAGGCGGATGAATTCGTCGGTCTGCTCCAAGCTCCTGACGATGAGGGCTTTGTCGGTCGAGAACGCCATCTCGTCCGCTTTTTCGAGTCCCATCTGGCTGATGCAGTGGCCCGAAATCATCTCGCGGATGCCGGTGAAGCCGATTTTCTGTTCGAAATTGTTAGGGTAAATCACGAAAATGAAAATTTTGGCGCAAAGGTAGCCATTTTTCCGAAAATGTTTATTTTTGCAGCAAATCTGAAGCTATGAAAGTAGGACAAATTGTAAACATCAGCCCGTATTTGACGCATCTAAGCGATTGGGTAACGGGTGAAGTCATTGAGATTGAACAGAATCCTTATAGAGGGGTAGTGATTGCTGCCAAAGACGACCTTGGGCGTATTTTTTGGGGAGAAAGCGATTATTTTGCGCCGGTTAATGAAGCCGAATTATGTTTGCAATAGCCTTTGACATGGTTGTCGCCTCGTTGGAGGCAAATTACGGGGAGCCTTATAACAACGCTTATTATGAGATTAAGCGCGTACTCTCCGATTATGATTTTGTCAACTTACAAGGCAGCGTTTATCTTACCACTAATCCGAGTTTAGCCAATCTTTATGATGCCATACAAGCGTTAAGCAGTATTGAATGGTTCAGGAAATCGGTGCGTGATATTCGCGGCTTCAAGGTTGAAGACTGGTCAGATTTTACTGATTCGGTGAAACATCCTGAGAAGAATCAACGAAAAGTAAGAAGCAAAAGGAAATAATACTTACTTTCTGACATGATAAAAGGAAACATCCCCGTGAGATGTTTCCTTTTATTTAGCGTCTGTTTTTGTTGGTTACAAGCTCAGCTCATACATGTAGCCGGTGTATTGCAGAGAGGCTGCCTTGTCGGGGAAGAAGATGCTGTTGGGGTGCTCGACGTTGCGGAGCACGACATTCTCCATCGTGACGGTCTTGGTGCCGTCTTCGTTGGTGGCCACATGCATGGTGCCGCTTTGGGCAATGTAACCCGTTTGGGGTTGGAAGGTCCAGAAGTCACCGTCCAAGGCCACATGCAGGCATGGGAAAATGGGCACATAAGGTGTGCCGAGATAGCCGAGGTTGTAGTCGCCGTCGACGACTTGCCCGCCGAGGTAGCTGACGATGAAATAGCGTTTGTGGTCAGCCGACATGAAGAGCATCGACTTGACGTCGAGGCCTAATGAACTCAGTCCGTTCAGCGAGGTGATGCCTGCCAGTCCGATGGGGCTTTCGATGTTGCCGATGAGGAACTTGTTGTTCACGTCGAAGGTGTAGGGCGGCAGTATGCCTTGGAAGTTGAGGGCGAGCTGGATGGTTTGTCCGTCGTTGTTGACGCCCATGCTTTGCGACAGGATGACGGTGTAGGTGCCGTTGTTTTCGGTGACGGAGAGCAGGCCGTTCATCCAATAGTAGGTGTCGCCATAGAACAAGGTGTCGGCGCCCATGATGAAGGGCAGCTCACCGAGGTTGAACTCGTGGAAGCCGACCACGGTGGGGACGGGGTCTTTCGAGTTGTCGCCCATCGTGTAGGTGCCAGGGACAATGTTGCCGTTGAAGACGATGGCGATGCCTTCGTTGTTGGCGGCGGTCATCTCCTTGGATGCCAGCACGATGGCGTTCTTTTGCCCGTAATTGACGGCTTTGGCGGTGACGATGTTGTCGGTGCTGTTGCCGACGGTCATCGTGCCGGCTTGCACTTCGGGAGTCACATTGCTGTTTCCGTTGTTACCGTTGTCTTTGTTGCAACTGGTGCTGAAGAGGGCTAAGCCGCAAAGGAGCACCAAACTGAAAATCGTTTTTTTCATATTGAAAAGATTTTGGTGATTAATTTACAGAAATAACAAAGATTATACAGCAAAAATTGTGCCTAAAGGCTTAATTTCAGCTGAATTTCCTCCACCTGACGTTTCAGTTCTTGCACCGTCTGGATGAGTTGTTCCTCGCGGAAGCGGTTCTCGCGTTGTTCGGGCATCTCCGCGCTGATGTAGTGCACGAATTTCCACACCTCCTTGATGTCGGAGGCCGCAATGTCGTAAGGGTGATACAATGGATTGAGCGAACTCAATGTGAGTTTGTGTTCGTGCTCGATTTTGTTTTCCACGATCTTGAAGACGATGCCGTCGTCCTGCGTCAGTACGATGTAGGGCTGGCCGCTGCGGATGTAGGTCCAGTCGATGACGTATTCGCCCGTGACGTAGGAACCGTCGGGGATGGGCAGCATCGAGTCGCCGCTGATCTGGAAGGTGCGGTATTTGCGGTCGTGCGAGAGGAAAGGCATGGTGAACGTCGGCAGCACCTTGATGTATTCGGGGTCGGCGAAGCCCGTGGCATAGCCCGCCTTGGCTTTCTCGTTGACGAGTTCGATGTTCTCATTGTTGTCCGTGTTGACTGTGGTGGCCAAAATGCGCAGGTTGCTGCCTTTGAGATGTACATCGTAGCCGCGCTCCAACTGCGAGAGCTGACTCGGGCTGATGGTGCTCAAAT
>CALFIT010000004.1 GCA_937877465.1 uncultured Bacteroidales bacterium
TTCATGGTCAACGAAATACAATGGTTCATGTCGGACATCCAACTGCTCGACGAGGAAGGCAAATGGCACACCCTGAAGCAACGCGACGCCTTGGATTCCATCGCCCAACTGACCGAAAACATCTTTTACATCGACACAGACATTCCTGAAAGCCAAACACTTCACGCAAAAAAGGTTTCTGTTGGACACTACTCGGCGCTACGTTTCACCTTCGGCCTCGACGAGCGCGACAACGAGAGCGGTCGTTTCAACGACCCACCCGAGTCAGAGATGTTTTGGCCCGACGTGTTGGGCGGCGGCTACCATTACATGAAGCTCAACGGGAAATTCAGCGACGAGGGTCGGCTCAAGCCTTTGGCCATCCATCTCGGCATAGGGCAGAACGAAGACCTCACCCAATTCTACCATAATTATTTCATCGTGGAGTTGCCTATCGATTTCACCGTCACGGAAAATGCTGAAAACCAAATCGATCTGACCATGATTGTCGACAACTGGTTCCGCAACCCCAACACCATCGATTTCAACGCATACGGGAGCGGCATCATGCAAAGCCAAACCGCGCAAAGGCTGCTAAGCGGCAACGGGAAGAATGTGTTCAGAATCGGACAAGCTACTGAAACACAAAACGATATAGCCATGAGAAAAGACGAGAAGATTTTGGAGCAGTTCAGGAACATCATGCAAAAGGCCGCGCCCAAGCCCCATTTCATGACTTGGGAAAACATGCAGCACACCTTCGAGCAAATCAAGGAAGGCAACAAGAAAAGGCTATGAGGCATCAAGCGGTCATATTGTCGTTCCTTTTGCTTTGTTTGGTCGCCTGCAAGCCCGAACACGAACCGCCCTATCAACCAACGCCTTACGAGCTTCCGCAGCCCTCTTATTTCCCCACAAGGACCAACATCCCCGGCGACAATCCCATGACCGAAGAAGGCGTGGCACTTGGCCGAAAGCTCTTTTACGACCCTCGCCTTTCGGGACGCGACGGCGACGACGGCATCCGCTGCTGCGCTTCGTGCCACCATCAGGAAAACAATTTCGAGTTTGGCGCACCCATCGGCACCCACCATGCCATGATGCCATTGGTCAACTTGGCGTGGAACCGCACGGGCTTGGGCTGGAACGGCGGCGTGGCCACGATTGAGGATATGGTTCTGGCGGCAGTCACGAGTCCAGTGGAAATCAACGCCGACACCAATCGGGTGGTCAGGTATTTGCAGCAAACCGACGACTATCCCGATTTGTTCTACAAGGCTTTCGGTAGCCGCAACATCACCTTTATTAATATAGAACGCGCCATCGCGCAGTTTGTGCGGAGCTTGGTTTCGGCCAACAGCAAATTCGATCGCTATCTGCGTGGAGAAGAACAGCTTACTGACGACGAACTGAAAGGCTACGAGTTGTTTTGCACCGAAGAAGGCGCAGATTGTTTCCATTGCCACGGCGGTGGTGGCTTGGCCCTGATGACCACCAACCTGTTTTACAACAACGGCTTGGACGATGAATTCAACGACCCTGAAGATCGCCATTCCGTTACGGGAAACGCATGGGACATAGGAGCTTACAAAGCCCCTACCCTACGCAACGTCACTGTTTCGGCGCCTTACATGCACGACGGACGCTTCCAGACCTTGGACGCAGTAATTGACTTCTATTCCGACAGCGTCAAATATTCGGAGCACATCAACCCGCTGATGCACCATGTGATGGATGGCGGCGTGCAACTCACCGACGAAGAGAAAGCGCAGTTGAAGGCGTTTTTGAACACACTGACGGATGTGGAGTTTTTGAACAATCACAATCACTCCAAGCCATGACATTCCCTTGGGGCGACAACCGACGTTTCAACAGTTACAGCCGCTATTTTGCAAGACAATTCGGCGGAAGAGTGCAGAAAATCAGCATCGACGCGGGGTTCAGTTGCCCGAATCGGGATGGACGAATCAGCACGGGCGGCTGCACGTTTTGCA
>CALFIT010000005.1 GCA_937877465.1 uncultured Bacteroidales bacterium
CAGCCCCGACACGCCCGTTGTTATAGTGGAAAGCGAAAAGACTGCAATAATATGTTCGCGGCTCGTTCCTGATGCTGTGTGGCTTGCAACAGGCGGTTGCGGTTTGCTATCAAAGAGGATTTGCCAGCCACTCGCAGGGCGCGACATTATCCTGATGCCCGACAATGGCAAATTCGATGATTGGGCGAAGCGCGGGCGCGATTTGGTGGGCTTTTGCCGATCTGTTCGGATTTGCGACATTATGGAACACGAAGCAATGCAAAAGGGCGATGACCTTTGCGACCTACTTATTGAGCGATACAAAAACAAAACGCTTGACCAATCCGTTTTTGATGGATCGATATTTCACCGCTTACGAAACTGATATTTTGAAAAGAACAAAGATTTACAAATTCAAAAAATGAGATCATGGGACTACACAAAGGACACACGAACAACCCCAACGGGCGACCAGCGGGAACGCCCAACAAAGTGACAAGCGCAACGAAAGATTGGATTCTCGCTATCATTGAGGAAAACAAAGACAAAATCCGTGACGACCTCAAAAGCATGGATTCCGAAACCCGCGTCAAGGCGGTTTTCTCATTGCTCAACTTCGTGACACCAAAGCAACAGTCATTTAGCATTGAGGAACAGGCGAAAATCGAAGAGGATGCGTTATTTGCTTTCCTTGAAAAAGCACCCG
The DNA here is from genome assembly GCA_937877465.1 of uncultured Bacteroidales bacterium. Classification (GTDB taxonomy): domain Bacteria; phylum Bacteroidota; class Bacteroidia; order Bacteroidales; family F082; genus Limimorpha. The sequence goes on from CALFIT010000005.1 coordinate 686, forward strand.
AGGAGGCTATCAACGCGATTGCAGAAAAGGTGTTGGAGTTGCAGCAGCGCAACAAAAACACGGATGCAGACACAATGCAAGGGAGGTTATTATGATGAACGACAAAAGACAAAAACTTATCAATATGATACAGGGCAAACCAGCGGAATTATATGCAATTGACTATTCCGTTGACATAAAGCGCAATATTACAATTTGGCGCGGCGCGGCATTGAAACCTTCACCCATTGATATAGATTGGATTGTTAGAAGCCCGTGCGAAATAGGGATACATTCTTCTTCCTTGCCGGTGTGGAAAAAACTCGTTGACATGGAAAACGAGATTGCGGCAACGCTCACCCGCGATGAGATTGTGAACGCCTTCTTGGATTTCCGCAAGGCACACCCCCGCGATGGTTGGGGCGGTCTGTTTCATATTTCGGAAGAAGAGTTGATCAACGAATGCAAGGGCTATGAAGAGGGAATGAGGCTTGACCGTGACGATGAAAAGCAAGTTGCCGAAGAGTTGATTAAGCGCAACCGTGACTATATCAAAGAACTTTGGGGCGTGGACTTGTCAGGATTCCCGATTGATTGGGACTTTTCGAAAGAATGGGAACGGCGTTGAAAACTGACAGACGAAGAGATTTGCAGCCCTTGACCCCTTGACGGGCAGCGAAAGTTTGAAAACGCCGTTCAAGGCGTTCAAGGTGTTCAAGGTGTTCAAGGCGTTCAAGGTGTTCAAGGTGTTCAAGGTGTTCAAGGCGTTCAAGGCGTTCAGGGTGTTCAAGGTGTTCAAGGCGTTCGTCCCGTTCAAGTGAACGCTTTGAACATTTGGCGAAATTTGGATTTTATATCAAGAAAAAAAACTATCTTTGCAGCCTGTTCCATAAGGAATAATATCTAATACGCCAAGCACCGCGAACAAACCCTGTTTTCGGTGCTTTTTTGTGTTATTTTTGAATAAGTGGGGAAAAAGTGGGGAAAAACAGAAATAGAAAAATCCTAACTGATTGATATTCAATTAGGATTCCTCGTTTTGCTGTGCCCCGAACAGGAGTCGAACCTGCACACCTCTCGATATACGCACCTGAAACGTACGCGTCTACCAATTCCGCCATCGGGGCTTGGTGATTGTGCCCAGGACAAGAGTCGAACTTGCACGCCGCAATCGGCACTACCCCCTCAAAGTAGCGTGTCTACCAATTTCACCACCTGGGCTTCAAATCGGCTGCAAAAATACAACTTTTTTCATTGCCGTGACCATTTCAAGAAAAATTTTCGTCTTTTTTTTCATTGCATTGGTTAATTTCCTATTTTTGAAGCGTTTAAAATCCATTATCATGCTTACGGAAAAAGACCTTCAACAACTTTCGGAGAGAAACATCGCCGAAAACCAAGTAATACAACAAGTTGCCCAACTGAAACGCGGCACGAAATACGTCCAACTGATGCGTCCCGCCACCCTTGGCGATGGCATCGTCGGCATCGACGAGGAGCGGAAGGACATGATGACCGCCGTGTTCGACGCCGACAAGGAGTTCTACCAGTTCACGAAGTTCGTCCCCGCCTCGGGCGCAGCCTCGCGCATGTTCAAGGACCTGTTCGCCTTTGCCGACAGCGGCGAGGAAACCAAGTTCACCGACATCTTCTTCAGCCACATCCACAGCTTCGCCTTCTTCGACGACCTCAACGCAGCGAGCCTGAGGCTTCATGGGGCCGACATCGACGCCATGCTGCAACAAGGCCGCAATGTGGACGTGGCGAAGGCCCTGCTCATGGACGACGGGCTCAACTACGGCAAGCTACCCAAGGCCCTGCTCAAGTTCCACCACTACCCCACTTTCGACCGCTTGGCGTTGGAAGAGCATTTGGTGGAAGCCGCCCTCTATGCCACCGACAACGAAGGCACGGCCAAACTGCATTTCACCGTGTCGCCCGAACACGAGGCGCACTTCAAGGCCGCCGTCGACGCACTGAAAGACAGATACGAGAAGAAATACGGCGTGCGCTACGACATCACCTACTCGTGCCAAAAGCCTTCCACCGACACCGTGGCCATCGATGCCGACGGCGAACTGTTTCGCGAAAAGGACGGCAGCCTGCTGTTTCGTCCGGGCGGACACGGTGCACTCATCGAGAACCTCAACGACCTCGCGCAGGAGGTCGTCTTCATCAAGAACATCGACAACATCGTGCCCGAAACCAAGGCCGAGACGACCATCATATATAAGAAGGTGTTGGCGGGCCTCCTACTCCACTTGCAGCAGCGCACTTTCGACTACCTCGAAACGCTCGACGAAGGCGCGGTGAGCGACGAGGAGTTGGACGAAATCGCCGACTTCGCCAAGAACGACCTGATGATTGACATCCCCGACTTCGTCAAAGACTACACCAACATCGAAAAGGTTGACTATCTGTACAACAAGCTCAACCGCCCGATGCGCGTGTGCGGCATGGTGAAGAACGAAGGCGATCCCGGCGGCGGTCCTTTCTGGGTGAAGAACGACGACGACGAGGTGTCGCTGCAAATCATCGAGTCGTCGCAAATCGACCACGGCAATGCCCAACAGGAAGCCATCTTCCAAGCCTCGACCCACTTCAACCCCGTCGACCTCGTGTGCGGCTGCTGGAACTACAAGGGCGAGGCCTTCAACCTGACCGACTATGTGGACGCCAATACGGGCTTCGTCTCCAACAAGTCGAAGGACGGGCGCGAGCTGAAAGCCCTTGAGCTGCCCGGCCTCTGGAACGGCGCCATGGCCGACTGGATCACCGTGTTCGTGGAAGTGCCCATCGAGACCTTCAACCCCGTGAAGACGGTGAACGACTTGCTGAAGCCGATGCATAATTAAATGACTAACAATAAATTAATAATAAATACTCAACTACCATGAGCAAGAAGAGAAGCAACGCTGAGCCCCAGAGCTTGAGTCCCCGTTTCTGGCTGAAGTCAATCATATGGTTAGCCTTAGCGGTGGCTTTGTTTTTGGTCCCCTTGTGCTGCGGCAATTTCACGAAGGTCGTCGGTCAGTCATGGTTCCAGATGGTAGCGCTGACCCTCTTCCTTTGCTTTATCGTATCGGTTTGTGCTAAGCTGACCGACGTCTTCAGCCTCCGCAAAAATGAAGGCGGCATCACTTGGTGCCAAATCGCCATCCTCATCGCCGCAGTCCTGTGGATTATCGGATTTCTTCTCATCTTCGACATCCAGAAAGACTCGCGTTATTTCTTGGCCCTTGGCATCGTGGGCACCATGCTCAGCTGGATTTTCCAAGACACATTGAAAGGCGTGGTGGCCTTCCTGCATGTGAGGCTGAACCATCTGCTGAGCATCGACGACTGGATCCAGGTGCCCAAATACAACGTCGACGGCGAGGTGAAACGCATCACATTGACCACGGTCACCATTTACAACTGGGACACCACAACTTCATCCATCCCCACCAGTGTGCTCCATTCCGACCATTTTGTCAACTTCCAGAAAATGTCGGACGGGAAGACGTATGGACGACAAATGGAGAAAGCCTTCATCATCGACACACGACAGATTCATGCCATTACCGCAGAAGAAGCACAGCGCTTGAAAGCCCAAGACGAGCTACGGCTTTTCCTGCCTGAAGAGGAAATCAAAGAAGGTGTGCTCAACGCCCAGCTGTTCCGGACCTATGTGTTTCATTGGATGATGGCCAACCCAAACGTCTCGCAACATCCGCGCTTGCTCGTTCGATGGTTGCAGCAACAAGAAGCCGGCTTGCCCCTTCAGCTTCAGGCTTTTCTCATGGAAAGCGGCGTCATGGCTTTCGAATGGCAGCAGTCGCAAATCATCGAGCACATCGTGCAAGCTCTGGATTGGTTCGGCCTTCGCCTTTACCAAAGTCCCTCGAGCTACGACATTGACAAATGTATTAAACAACTGGCCGACACCACAAAAGGACAGGAGACCCAAGCATGAGCCAACCCTTCATAGAAAAGCCTTTTGAATATTTGAGGCACAAAAACGGAGATGCCTTTTCTGACGAGACCGTCAACAACTGGTACGTTGCGCGGGCCTACGTCCTCGAGAAGCTGAAAAATGTTGCCATCGGAATGGGATCGGGTGCGCACTTGCACGCCATAGTCATCGGCGACAGCCCCATGATGCTGTCTGTCGTCAGACAGGTGGCCCTCTCGGCGCATTACGCCAACTTCGACGAGCGTCATCCCATCAGGACCATTATCACCATCGTCAGCAAAAGCCAACAGTTGGTCGATGAACTGCAAAAAGAGGAGTATCTGTGCAACCTCCCGTTGTATTGCAAGCTTTCGGTCAACGGCGAAGCCCCGAAAAACGACGACTCTTACCTCGACATCGAGCTCCGTGTGGTGGAGACGCAGCCAGCGGATGACACGGAATACGCCATCATCCTTTCGGAAGAGGACGTAAAAGCCTTCCTCGACACGAAAAACAAGGACAACCTCCTTGGCATCGACACACGCAAAGCCGTGATGACCGACAGGATGTATGCCTTAGGGTCATGGATCGACAACCTGCCCGCCGAAGACATCCACAGTGCCAAACGTTATGCCATGGCGCTCAACGTCTTCCAACACAGCCTTTTGCGGCAGCCCATCTCTCCTTTGGTCAAGGCCAAGAAATGGGAATCCAACCCGACCGCGGTCAAAAACGGCTTGTCGAACATTTTCTGTTCCGATTGCTTCGCATCAAGAGCGGCAGGAGTGAGACAATATGCCAACGCCCAGGGCATCACCGAGGCCGAGGCATGGGAAGAATGCGTTGAGGGCCTCTCGAAAAGCGAGCATGCCCGATGGACGACGGACAAGCTCATCATGGGTTTCAGGCCGTTGAACCTCAAGGAACGAATGCAAGACGAGTGCTCATTTGGCAAGGAAAAAGAGCGATACCGCAGCCAACTGAAGAAAAACGCCCATGACCCTGTTCACATCGACCTGTGTTCCTTTGCGGAGTTGCGCCGCATCAACCCCTCCGACCTGAAATACGACAGCTTCTTGACCCTCGCCATACCCAGAATCCTTAAACAATGCCAACGCTAAACCTATAAACTATGAAAAAACTCCTTATCCTTAATACAATATTGATGCTCAGCGTCATGCTTACAGCCCAGACCCAGCAAGGCTACGTGAAAACCAAAGGCCGCATGGTGAACGGCAAATTAGTGCCAGGCCAAGGCCTGAGAGGCGCCACCGTCTCCATCAAAGGCCGTACCGCGGTATTGGTGAATGCCGACGATGGGGCTTTCTCCTTCCCCGTCAGCGAGAGCATGTTTCGCGTGGACTCGGTAAGGAAGAAAGGCTACCAACTGGTGGACATGGACGCCATCGGAAAATCCTACAAGCCTTCGGCCAACCCGCTCTACATCGTCATGGAGACGCCCGAGCAGCAGTTGCAGGACAAGCTGAATGCCGAACGAAAAATACGCCGCAACCTCCAGAAACAGCTGCAATCCAAAGAGGACGAAATCGAAGCCTTGAGGGAAGCAAACAAAATATCGCAAGAAGAATACCAAGCGACACTGCTGAAGATCTATGAGGAACAAGAAAGCAACGAGCAGCTCATCGCCGACATGGCCAAACGTTATTCCGAGCTGGACTACGACCAATTGGACGAGTTCTACCGCCAAGTTTCGTTATTCATTGAGGATGGCGAGTTGGTGAAGGCCGACTCCATGCTCCGCTCTCGCGGCGACATCAAGGCACAGGTCAACACCATCATCCAACGCGGACAAACACTACAAAAGGAAAGGGAGAAGTTGCAACAAGCCGAAGCCGTGCAGCGAGCCGACATCGAAGAAGCCTCGAAACGTTGCCATAGCTTCTACGAGACTTTCTATCTGCAACACCAAAACGACTCTGCGGCACATTATCTCTTGCTCCGCGCCCAACTTGACTCCACCAATGTAGAAGCCCAGAATGAAGTAGCAAAGTTTTTGGTCGAGTTTCTCAGCGAATTCGACAAAGCCACACCCTATTACCAAACTGCGATGCGGCAAGCCAAACTGCAATATGGCGAGAAATGCGAGTGGGTCGCCACCATCCTCTACAATACCGGGATGGTACATTATTATCGCAGTGAATTGCCTGAGGCCCTTGAAGATTTTAACCAAGCCAAGGAAATTTATTCCGAAATACTGGGTGACAATCATCCTGAAGTCGCCACTATGATAAACGCCATAGGACTGATACATAATAGTTTAGGCGACTATCAGACAGCATTGGATTACTTCCTCCAATGTGCAGAGATACGCAAAGCGGCCTTGGGAGAAAACCATTTTGAGGTGGCGGCCGCCTATAACAACATCGGACACATTTATGCCGTTCTCCGTGATTTTTCGAAAGCCATGGAATACCAAAAGAAATCCTTGGAAATCAAAAAGAAACTATTGGGCGAAAACGATCCTAGCCTAGCCATTACACATTCCAATATCGGAACCATATTCTACTACCAACGCGACTTCGACAGCGCAGCGTATCACCTCAACAAAGCACTTGAAATCAACATCATCGCTTTAGGAGAATCCCATCCCAACACGGCATCCAGTTACAGCAATGCCGCAATGATGTATACCGTAAACAAAGACTATGACAAAGCTTTGAAATACAATATGAAGGCACTGACCATTATGCAAAAGATCTTAGGCGAGGACAATCCAAAAATGGCATATTATTATTCCAACATTGGCACCACATACATTTATATGGGCAACAACGAAGAGGCCCTGAAATACATGAACAAAGCGCTATCCAATAAAAAAGCCACCCTTGGCGAAGAGCACCCCGACCTCGCCGACTATTACTACAACATAGGTGAGCTATATTATAGGATGGGCGACAAAGCCAAATCCATTGAAAACTTCAGAACAGCACAATCCATTTGGGAAAAGGCCTTTGGACCCAAAGACCAAAGAGTCATCAAGGCCCAAAACACCATGGATTCCATCATGAAGGAAGGAGAAAAAGATGAATGACACCTTCAAATACTTCGCCTTCATCAGCTACAACTCGAAAGACACTGCTTGGGGCAAGAAACTGCAAAAGAAACTTGAGCATTACCGAATGCCTTCCACACTGTGTAGCGAGCATGGATGGAACAGGAAACCCATCAAACCCGTGTTCTTCGCTCCCACCGACATCCAGCCCGGCGGACTCTCCGAAGAGCTTCAAGAAAGGCTGAAAGCCTCGCAGCATCTCATCGTCATCTGCTCGCCCAACTCGGCCAAGTCGCAGTGGGTAGGCCGCGAAATCGAGTTTTTCCACAACCTGGGACGCACCAAGAACATCCATTTCTTCATCGTGGACGGCTCGCCCCACAGCGGCAACCCCGACACGGAATGCTTCAATCCTGTGGTCGATAAGCTCGGCCTGCCCGAAATTCTCGGCGCCAACATCAACGAAAAGATATACAAGTCGGCATGGCTCAACAGGGAACGGGCCTACGTGCAGCTCATCTCCAAGCTCCTTGGTGTGGAGTTCGACGCTATCTGGCAACGCCACAGGCGGCAG
>CALFIT010000006.1 GCA_937877465.1 uncultured Bacteroidales bacterium
TGGAGCGTCGTCCCATCGCCGAGGAGGAATTGGCCACCTTCGAGGAGGCTGGCGCTTGCGGCACCGCCGCCGTCATCAGCCCCATCTCGCGCATCGACGACCCCGAGACCGGCAAGTCGTACCAGTTTGGCGACGGCAAGCCCGGCAAGTGGAGCGAGAAGCTCTACAACAAGCTCCGTGGCATCCAATACGGCACCGAGCCTGACGAATTCGGATGGATCACCATCGTCGAAGGCATCTGATGCGAAAAATGTGGGAAACATGAAAAAAAGTGCGTCACTGGGTGGCGCATTTTTTCATAATGTGTATTTTTGCCGCAAAAATGATAAACAATCAAATAACAACAACTATGAAGAAGTTTACTTTAGCCTTAATGGCTTTGCTGGCATTCTCCTTCTCGCTGAAGGCCCAGCAGTATGTTTCGACGGAGCCTGCCAACAGGAACGTCATCATCGAGGAGTTCACGGGTCGCGGCTGCGGCTATTGCCCTGATGGTCACCGTATTGCCAATCAGATTATGGCGGCCAACCCAGGTAGGGTTTGGGCCATCAACATCCATGCGGGCGGCTATGCGCAGACGTCCTATCCCAACATGATTACCCAAGATGGCAACACCATCCACAACGGGTTCTCCATTACGGGCTATCCTTGCGGCGTTGTCAACCGCACCACGGCTGCCGCGCAGGACCGTGGGCAGTGGACCAATGCCACCAACACGCAGTTGAACCAGGCTGCGGAGTGCAACGTTGCCGGCAGTGCCATCGTGAATCCCGACACCCGTTTGGCCACCATCACGGTGGAGGTCTACTACACGGGCAACAGCAGCGCCGACCAGAACTACCTGACCGTGGCCATGTTGCAAGACAGCATCCTCGGCTCGCAGTCGGATTACGGCAACTACAACCCCGAACAGTGGCTGAACGGCCAATATGTCCACATGCACATCCTTCGCGATGTCGTCAACGAGAGCGCATGGGGCGAAGCCATTTCGCCCACCACGCAAGGCACCTTGATTACCCGCACCTACGAATACGCGATTCCCGAAACCATCGGGTCGCCCAATGGCGTCAATGTCGATCTCGACAACATCTTCTTCTTGGCTTGGGTCTCCGAGCGTTATCAAGGCACGCCTACACGTCCCATCCTTACGGCCTGCAAGCTCGAAATGCTCCAAGGCTCCGACGAGCCTATCTATCCCATGGTGAGCAACGTGAGCATCCCCGTCGTCACTTGTTCGCACGAAAAGGAAGTGGAAGTCGATGTCAGAAACATTGGCACTGAGACGATTACGTCGATGACCGTCAATGTCGAAGTGGAAGGCGTGACCTCCACCGTCAACTGGGAAGGCGAACTCGTCCAATACGGCAACGAGAAAGTGATGGTTCCGATTGAGATTCCCTTTGGCACCTATGCAGCTCATGTGACCCTCACCGACGTCAATGGCGAGACCAACTCCTTCGAGGGCCAGGGCAGCGTCACCTGCCTCGAATGGGCCGACCTTGAGGTTGAAGGCGACGAGGAAACGCTGAAGCTGTTGCTCATGCAGGATAAGTTCGGCAACCAGATCACTTGGGAGTTTACCGCTTCCGACGGCACGGTCTTAGGCTCGGGAGGCCCCTACACGATGCTGGTGGGCGGATCGAGTACGCAGCTGCACATCGAGAATGTCACCGTTCCCACTGACGAGTGCGTGACGTTCACGATTCACGACGACGGCGGCAACGGCATCTGCTGTGCTAATGGCCAAGGCTATTACATCATCAAGGACAGCCAAGGCAACGTGTTGGTCGGCGACGAAAACGACGGCGATTTTGGCAACGAGGCCAAACACCAGATATCCGTCAAAGGGCCGCAAGCCACTGTCGAAGTGGGCGAGACCGAAGTGGGCAACATCACCTACACCTCGGCTGATTTCATCGCGCCTCTCGTCTACGACGGCTATCCCGACGAGGTGGGCTTCGTCTATAGGAAAGTGACGAGTTCGACATCTACCACGGTGGTGGGTCGCCTCAACGAATTTCGCAAGATCTTAGGTTCGGCCGACGACCTTGAAGCCTCGAGCATCTACATGGTGAAGGCCTACGCCACGGTCGACGGCGAGACCTATTACGGTCCCGAGACCACGTTCCAGACATGGATGGAAGGCGTCGACGAACTCGAACAAACCGTGAAGATGTATCCTAACCCGACTTCGGGTGTGTTGAACATCGTAGGCGAGGGCATGAAGTCCATCGAGGTATACAACACTGTGGGTCAGCGCGTCATGACGCTGGAGGTCAACGGCAACTCGGTGCAAATCAACACCGAAGGCTTGAATGCTGGCATCTATTTCGTCCGCGTCATTGCCGCCGACGGTGCCATGCTCAACCGCTCCTTCTCGGTTGTCCGCTAAGCGTGACTAACCGAACGCAAAAAAAAGTCGTCTCGTTTCGAGGCGACTTTTTTTGTTGGGTCACGAAGCCCAAACCCTTGAACGTCATAGCGGGCTTGCCCCGCTATCTCCTAAATCTTATACGAGCCCTTTCTCCTTCAGCAACGCGCTCATTTGCTCTTGCAACTTCTTTGCTTCCTCGCCTGCGCGAAGGGCGAAGTCGCTGCCGTTGGAGGCATAGATGATGCCCCGCGACGAGTTGACCAACAGGCCGCATTCGTCGTTCAGGCCGTTGTGGGCCACGGCTTGCAGGTCGCCGCCTTGGGCACCCACGCCGGGGACGAGGAGGAAATAGTCGGGCAGCATCTTGCGGATTTCACCCAACTCTTTGGGATGTGTCGCGCCCACCACAAACATCATCTGCTCCGACGAGGCCCAAGTGGTGGCGGTTTGCAGCACCTGCTGGTGCAGCATCCGCTCGCCGACGTTCAGGTATTGGAAGTCTTGCGAGCCTTTGTTGGAAGTCAGGGCAAGCAGAATCACCCATTTGTCCTCAAAGTTGAGGAAAGGCTCCACCGAGTCCTTGCCCATGTAAGGGGCCACGGTCAGCGCGTCGGCTTTCAGGGTGTTGAAGAAGGCCTTGGCGTAGTTGGCCGAGGTGTTGCCGATGTCGCCGCGCTTGGCGTCGGCGATGATGAAGATGTCGGGGTGGTTGACCTTGATGTACTGGATAGTGCGTTCCAGACTTTGCCAGCCTTTGGCGCCATATACCTCGTAGAAAGCCAAGTTGGGTTTGTAAGCCACGGCGTATGGTGCGGTCTTGTTGATAATCTGTTTGTTGAACTCAAAGATGGGGTCGTCCAAGGCCAACAGATCCTGCGGAATCTTGTTGAGGTCGGTGTCGAGCCCGACGCAGAGGAACGACTGCTTTTTCTTGATTTGCTCGAATAACTGGTGTTTGTTCATAACTTGTTGCTTTTTATCACAAAACAATCAAAACTTCCAAAACTTTTTGTGTAGAGCGGCTTGCCCAACTGGGTAGCCGCAGGAAGCCGCCGGTTGGCAGGCTTCCTCAACTAAGAAATAATGTTTTGTTTGTTTTGTAGGTTTTGTGAATATCATGATTCGATGTTTTCTTTCAGCCTCTGGGCGTTTTCCGCCATTTGCAGGCGGTTGATGATTTCGCCAAGGTCGCCATCCATGACGGCGGCGAGGTTATAGACGGTCAAGCCTTCCACGCGGTGGTCGGTGACGCGCCCTTGGGGATAGTTGTAGGTGCGGATCTTCGCCGAGCGGTCGCCGGTCGAGACCATGGTCTTGCGCTTGGCGGAGATGTCGCTGATGTATTTCTGGTACTCCATGTCATAGATGCGGGTGCGCAGCCGCGCCAAGGCACGTTCACGGTTCTTGGGTTGGTCGCGGGTCTCGGTACACTCGATGAGGATCTCCTGCATCTCGCCAGTGTTGGGGTTCTTCCACATGTAGCGCAGGCGCACGCCCGACTCCACCTTGTTCACGTTCTGTCCGCCTGCACCGCTCGATCGGAAGGTGTCCCACTTGATTTCGCCCTCGTTGATTTCCACGTCAAATTCTTCAGCCTCGGGCAAAACGGCCACCGATGCGGCGGAGGTGTGGATGCGGCCTTGGGTCTCGGTCTTGGGCACACGTTGCACACGGTGTACGCCCGACTCGAACTTGAGGATGCCGTAGCAGCCATTGCCCGTCACGGTGAAGTCGATTTCCTTGTAGCCGCCACTGGCACCTTCGCTTACAGAAGTCACTTCCACTTTCCAGCCACGGTTTTCGCAGAATTTGCTGTACATTCGGAACAGGTCGCCGGCGAAGAGGCAGGCCTCGTCGCCGCCAGTGCCCGCACGGATTTCCATGATGGCGTTCTTGCTGTCCTGTGGGTCTTTGGGAATCATCATCACGCGGATGTCCTGCTCTAATTGCTCGATGCGCGTTTGAGCTGTGTCCATCTCTTCTACGGCCATCTTGCGCATCTCCTCGTCCTTCTCTGTGGCAAGGATTTCCTTCGCTTCTTCCACGTTGGCTTTCAGTGTCTTGTATTCCTTAAAGGCCATGACGATTGGCTCCAAGTCCTTATAGTCCTTGTTGAGCTTCACGAACTTCTTCATGTCGGAAGCCACGGCAGGGTCGGCGAGTTGTTCGCCCATTTCCTCCCAGCGGCGCTTTATCGTTTCGAGTTTTTCGGTGATGTCCACGGTTTATTATTTGTTGGGCAAAGGTACGAAATATTTCAATGCCCAACGCTGAAACCAAGGAATGAAATATGATTAAAATGCATTGAAGAGACGGTTGTCATCATCAATGAAAAACAGGTGCTTCTCGTCAACCAAGTATGCCTTTGACCAATTGTCATGAAGATGAAGTGTCCATACGATTGAGCCTGTCGTATCGATGAGGCTTGCTTTGTTCTTCGATTCGAGATAATACAACAATAAATAGTCATTATCAGCTGTTTGCAAGCCGTCCGCAAGGATGTAATCAGCTTCGGCAATGCCATGTTTCAGGTCGAAATGGGCGTTGTCGTTGTTGAAAGGAAGTTCGAGGATACGTCCGTTTTTGTAGTTTGTGATGACTGGTGCCGCGTTGAAGTAGGCGTTTTGTCCATCTACTGTTATCAAGCACAGTTTTGTGCCAAGGTGGTGCTTTTCGTTGAATTCAGGAATGAAAGCATTGTCAACCAGTGACTTAAATCTGATTTCTCCACTTGATTTCTCCATTCTGCAAAGGATATGCTTTTCGCTTTCTTCCTTTTGTGAAATGCTCAGAATAATATCATCCCAACCGTTGATTTGAAAGACGCAGTGCGCGTATGCATTGACCATGAAACCATCGAATTTCAAGGAATCCCGAAAGCGTAACGGATAGATTGTCTGAATGTTAAGCTGTTCGTCCAATCCGACAATGGCACTTTCATTCATTGCCCTGACAACGGAGTCTTGTGTTTTCTCGTTGAAATAGGTTTCGATGTAGTTTACATTGACGATCAGGAAAAGCGTGTCGTTGAAAACGCATCCATTGTTGATTTTAATTTTCCCGAAATCAGGAATGTAAGGCGCGATTTCCGAGGCATGGCGACTGACGTCCTGCCAAGTTTTTCCATTCCCAAAAATGCCTTGATAGACCGATGGGAAGTCTGTGTCCGTAAAGACTTTGGTTTGCAGATGGTTGAAATTCTCGTCAAGAAAATGTAACTCATTGTAAGTGAAATCCATGAAAAGGTAATTGCCGTTCAAGGAGATGCATTTGCTATCATCGGAAAGTGTTATTTCGTCGGGCAACTGGGTGAGCCTTCGCCCGATGTTTTGCTGTTCGGACAGCCTGTTTAAAATAGGTGTCCATTTTTTGTGTTGGTTTAGTTCGGCATCAAACAGCAGGACTCCGTTTTTGTAGTAATGGATCCAAGGTGAGACCCCATGCGAAAGTTTGGCGAACAGCGAGTCGTTGCAAATCAGGTCGAAGTCGCGTTCGATGTGTAGGAATTTGTCTGAAAACTTCCGTGCTTCTTTTGGGTTGGTGTTTTGGAAAACCAAGTGCAAGGCGATGTTCCCGTTGATGCTGTCAAGCATTCGGTATTGGTTGAAACAATTCGAACACAGGTTGGTGTTGGCTGTGACAAAAACTTCTTCGTTTTGTGCTGTACACGAAGCCGTAATTACGGCGAGCATGATTGCCAAAAGGCTTTTTCTGATGATGTGCATAATGATTAGTTTTAATTTGCTTGCAAAATTGATTAATAAACGGTGCAAAACATTGGAATTTCGTTGGAAAATTGATGGAACTTGAGATGAAAGAGTCTTTTTATTCATTTGATTGTCAAATTGTTGAAAAATTGTGGGACTGAAATGTTGGAAAATTGCTGGAATTTGGTTTTCCGATGTCGTCGAAAAAGGTGTTTGGGTTAGGAAAAACGCTTATTTTTGCAAAACCAAAGAAATCATTATGCTTGATACGATTGAAAAACCATCGACATTCCATTTAGAGTATCCGATAGAAAACATATCGATTGCAACTGATAGCGTGGCGGGTGAAACGGCTTATCACTTCACTCTTGCACCTTCCAAAGAAGAAATGGAAAAATCTTTGATTATTCCTTGGAAAGGGTTGTTTTTCAGTCTTATAGGTGTCGCTTTTGTGGCGATACTATGGTTCTGGTTTCGAAAAAAACCATCGAAACGGCAGCCCGTTCCATTGGGCGAAAACAAGGAAATGGCGTTGCGTAACGAATTGCTTCGACAGTCGGAGGTGTATAAGCGCTTTGTCAAGAAAGGCTATTTCTCCAAAAGCCGAAAAGCCATACTTGAAACAGTGAAAGAGCAGGAAATCAATGAATTATGTGATTTTGTTAACAATGTTTACACTTCGTTTTCCGAGTTTCTTCGCGAAAAGGAGTTGTCCGACAAGGATTCCCAGTTCTGCTGTTTGGTGAAATCAGGTCTTTCGACCTTTGAATTGGCCGAAATCTATTGCGTTTCGGAAAGTGCCATTTTCAAGCGGAAGCAGAAACTGAAGGAAAAGTTAGGACTGAAGGCTGACAAGCGGACTTTGGATGAAATTGTTCAGCCGTTGTAACTCAATACTCAAACTCCCCAAACTCACTCTTGATAGTCAAACGTTTGCAATCCGAAGCCTCCACATGCCCAATAATTTGGCTGTCAATATTGAACTCCTTGGCAATGGCAATCATCTCATTGGCGGCCTTTTCGTTGGTGTAGATTTCCAAGCGGTGGCCCATGTTGAAGACCTTGTACATCTCGTGCCAGTCGGTGCCGGAGGCGGCTTGGATCATCTTGAACAAGGGCGGCAACGCCATCATGTTGTCCTTCACGATGTGCAGCTTGTCGACGAAATGCAGCACTTTGGTCTGGGCGCCGCCGCTGCAATGGATGATGCCGTGGATTTGCTTGCGGAACTCTTTCAGAATCGGGATCATCAGCGGGGCGTAGGTGCGGGTAGGCGAGAGGATGAGCTTGCCCACGTCCATGCCTTCGATTTCAGTCGGGTCGGTCAGTTTGTGCGGGCCTGAATAGATCAAGTCCTCAGGGATGCTGTGGTCGTAGCTCTCGTCGTATTTCTCGGCCAAGTAATGGCCCAACATGTCGTGTCGCGCCGAGGTGAGTCCGTTGCTGCCCATGCCGCCGTTGTAGCTGTCCTCGTAAGTGGCTTGTCCGTAAGAAGCGAAGGCCACGATGACGTCGCCCGACTGCAAGTTGTTCTCAATCACCTCGTCGCGTCTGATTCGTGTGGTCACGGTGCTGTCAACGATGACCGTGCGAACGAGGTCGCCCACGTCGGCGGTCTCGCCACCGGTAAGCCAGATGCCAATGCCGAGTTTGCGCAGCTTCTCCAAGAAATGCTCCGTGCCGTTAATCAAAGCCGAAATCACTTCGCCAGGAATCAGGCTCTTGTTGCGCCCGATGGTGGAGGAGAGGAGCATGTTGTCCGTCGCACCCACGCAGATGAGGTCGTCGGTGTTCATCACTACGGCGTCCTGCGCCACGCCTTCCCACACGCTCATGTCGCCCGTCTCTTTCCAATAAAGGTAGGCCAATGAGGATTTTGTTCCGGCTCCGTCGGCGTGCATGATGTTGCAATAGAGCGGATCATGGCCGAGGATGTCAGGGATGATTTTGCAGAACGCATTGGGATACAAGCCCTTGTCAAGGTTCTTGATGGCGTTGTGGATGTCTTCCTTTTCGGCGGAGACGCCGCGTTGTGAGTAGCGATTGTCCATGGTATTATTGACTCGAGACACGGGACTTCGGGACACGGGACTGTCTCGCGTCTCGCGTCTCGCAGTCTCGCGTCAATTATTATTTGAATTTCAGTTTTCTCTCCTTGGTGTCGAACTCGAAGTTGCCGAGTTGCTTCATGTTCTTCTGCCCGATGACCCATTGCTCGATCATGCGGCTGACGACCTTGCACTCCACGTTGTAGAGCGAGCGGCCTGCAATCCTCACTTCCTTGATGACGAAGACGGCGTCGTTGGCGATGCCTCCCGTGGTGAGGATCTTGTCGACGTCGCCCTTGAAGTCGTCGGCGGTGATGCGACCGTCTTTCAACAGTTGCAAGGCACGGCTTTCGCTGACGCAAAAGTCGGCGTTCTGGCTGTAGGTGAAGGGTTCGTTATAGCCGTCCACGTTGGCAAAGAAGTTGAAATAGCCTTTCTTGTCGACGGTGAACATCTCGCTTTGGTCTTCCTGCGGGTTGATGGCGATGTTGACCGTGCCGCCTTCGCCGATGTGCTCGCGCGGCACGAAGTCCTTGCTGAGGATGCGGAACTCGGTGCGGCGGTTCATCTGGTGGGCGGCCTCCTTCACTTCGGTGCTGGGCAACTTGTTGATGAAGTCCTCGGTAAGTCGGGTGCCGGCCTTGAAGGTGTAGCCCTTCACGGTGATGTCTTTCTGGATGGTGCGTGGCACTCTTTCGCCATAGCCCTTAGCCGTCAGACGGAGCGGGTCGATGCCACGGATAATGAGGTAATCCACCACGCTTTGGGCGCGTTTTTGCGACAGGATGTCGTTGTGCTCGTCGGTGTCGCGGCTGTCGGTGTGCGAGGCCAACTCGATGGTGATGGTCGGGTTGATTTGCAGCGTTTCGATCAGGCCTTGCAGTGAGTCCTCAAATTGGGGCTTGAGGTCCCATTTGCCCAAGTCGTAGAGGATGTCGGGCAGCATGATAGGCTCTTGCGGAATGGGTTCGATGTCATATTCTTTCTCGAAGTCCTTGCTGAACTCAAGGCCGATGGTGGTCTCTTGTGCACTGAGGGTGAAGTAGTTGTCCTTGTCGATGGTGATGTCGTAGGTGGTGTTTTTGTTCATCTGGCTCTCGCTGAAGTTGAAGTAGCCCCTGTCGTTGGTGCGGGTCATGTTATTCGAGCCGTCGCTGCCGACCATGCGTACTTGCGCGTTGCTGACAAACTGCTTGGTCTTGGCGTCTTTGACGGTGCCTGAGAAGGTGAACAACACGGGCGGCTCCTCAAAGTAATAGATGTTGTCGACGCCGCGTGTGTTGCCACGGTTGGAGGAGATGAATCCGCGTTCCTCGGTGGGGTGGAAGACGATGCCGAAGTCGTCGCCCGTCGAGTTGATGGGGTATTTCAGGTTGCGCGGCTCGCCCCATTGCCCGCTGGTGTCCATCGAGCTGACGAAGATGTCCAATCCGCCCATGCCGCCGTGGCCGTCGGATGCGAAGTAGAGCACGGTGTCGTATCTCAGGAAGGGGAACACCTCGTTGCCGGGCGTGTTGATGCGCTCGCCGAGGTTGAAGGGGTGCTTGAACGGCTCGGTGGCGTTGTCGCGCATGGCCACCCAGATGTCGTTGCCGCCGAAGCCGCCTTTGCGCTCAGCGGCGAAGTACATGATCAGTTCGTCGCTCGAAAGGGTGGGGTGTCCTACGATGTCCAAGGTGTCCACACCGGCGATTTCCACGGGACGGGCTTCCGAGAAGGCACCTCCACTCTTGCCGGCCACCATGATTTGGCAGCCGTTCTTGCGGTGGGCACCGTTTTGGCAGCGGGTGAAGTAGAGCTTCGTGTATTTCGCGTTCATGAAGGGCGTGCCCTCACTGGCGTTGGTGTTGATGTTCTCGTTCTCGTCGGCCAGCACGGGCGTGCTCCAGTCGCCTTTGCGGTCTTGCTTCGAAGTGAAGAAGTCGGCAAACTCCTGACCGGTGATGCCGTCTTTCTCCTTGCCCGTGGCGGCATCGCGGGTGGAGGTGAAGATGATTTCGTTGTAGTTGTTGCTGATCCAAGTGGCGCAGAAGTCGGAGTCCCTGGTCGAGTTCACTTTCTTCAGCCCGGTAAGCTCGTATTTCGACGGGTTCTCCATCCATTGCTCGATCTGTGCCGTGGTCTCCGCACCGATTTGTCCTCGCGGGTCGTCGGGCACCTTTTGGGCGTAGGTCTCGTACATCTCGATGGCGTCCTTGTATTTCTCGTTCATTTTGTAGGTCTCGGCCAAACAGAGGTAGACTTCGGGATGGTTGTTCGGATAGTCGGTTTTCAGCAGGCGTTTGTAGTAAGGCTCGGCCCGCTTGGTGAGTCCGATAAGCCGGTAGCATTCGCCCATCTGGAAGCTGATGCGGTTGCGTTCATCTTTGTTGCGGCGCACCTTGCGGTAGGCTTTCTTGTAGCGGTCGGCGGCCTCGGTGTATTGCTTGCGCCCGAAGGCAAGGTCGGCGTTCTTGGCGGGGTTTCTTCTTTGTGCGTAAAGGTCGGAACTCATGAAGATGAACAGTGCCGACATGACGATAAGGATGTATCTTTTCATAGACGTAAACTCTCTTTTCTTAAAACGCGGCAAGGGCGTTTTTATTATCGGACAAAAGTACAATATTTCCTTCAATCGGAGCGGTTTTTGGCAACAAAAAAATCCCGCCGTTTCCAGCGGGACTTTTTGCAAACCATTTGAAATGTTGTAATGAATGGTTATTTCTTCTTCTTGGTGTCGTCGTTTTCGGCGATTTGCTTGTCTTTCTTGTCGCCTTTCATCAGCACATAGGCGAAGGGCGACGACAGGAACACTGACGAGAACGTACCGGCAAGGATACCGACCAACAGGGCGAAGATGAAGCCACGGATGGTGTCGCCGCCAAAGATGAAGATGGCGAGCAACACGACCAAGGTCGTACCTGAGGTGTTGAACGAGCGGGTCAAGGTGCTGTTGACGGCGTTGTTCATGTTTTCTTTCCACGAGCTCTTCGGATGCAGGCCGACGTTCTCACGGATACGGTCGAAGATAACCACCGTGGCGTTGATGGAGTAACCGATGACGGTCAGCACGGCTGCGATGAAGCTCTGGTCGACTTCCATGGTGAAGGGCAGCACGTTGTAGAACAACGAGTACATACCCAACACGAGGATGGTGTCTTGTGCCAAGGCCATGATGGAGGCCACACCATACTGCCATTTCTTGAATCGGATGGCGATGTAGACGAACATCAGTGCCAAGGCCACGATGATAGCCCAAATGGACTTGCGGGTGACATCGCTGGCGATGGTGGCACCGACTTTCTGGGTGCTCAAGATGCCCACGGTTTCGT
>CALFIT010000007.1 GCA_937877465.1 uncultured Bacteroidales bacterium
ACATGCATTGATAGTTCTTTCATCCGTATAAAAGCTGTAATTTTTCTTTGGGTTCGGTGTCGATGTAGCGTCCGTCGTCGCCGTGGAGGGTCTTGCGGAACTCGTCGAAGGTCTTGTCGTACATGTGCAACACGCAATGCACCTCGCCGATGATGTGGAGGAAGTGCGCGTCGCTGCTCTTGGTGAAGTTGAATTTCTTCAGGTAGGCGTATTTCTTCAGGAAATCGGGCTTGGTGACGTGCTTCGAAATCTCCAAAGCGTCGGCCTTGATGTCGGGCGGAATGAAACCCAACTGGCTGATGAGGCTGCTCGCCGGCTTGTTGACATGAGCCGGGACGAACAGTCCGCCGATTTCGTGAACCACATCATAAAGCTGGTCCAAATCCGCGTCCAAGGCCGACCACAGCAGCCATTCCTCTTCGCCCACCACTTCCTCGTTTTCATCGACAATGAGCTGGTAGCCAAACTTTTCCTCGTCCAACGGGATGTGGGGGAGGTGCGCGTCGATGAATTCCTGGAACTCGTCCAACTGCTCGTCGGTTTCGAAGTAGGCGAGGGCGTGGGCTTCTTCCTGTGTGGTGATTTCCACGCCGCCGATGACGAAGAGGCCGTTGTCGCGCCCGATCTTTTGGGTCACCTTCACCTGCCGCGTCGTGTTGTGGTCGCAGATGGCGATGACGTCCAAATGGAGCTTCTTGGCCTGCTCGACGATAGCCGAGGGACTCATATAGAGGTCGCCGCACGGCGAGAGCACCGTGTGCATGTGTAAATCCGCTCTATATGCGTTTAATTCAGGCATTCAGCAGATTGTAGACTTGTCCCGCGATTTCGTAGGTCGGCAGCGAGGTTTGCAGGATGGGCAGGTCCTCGTCGTTGCTCTGCTCGATGGTCTCGTCGTTGGGCATGAGGTTCTTCACGAGGATGATGCAGGCTAATTCCTTCAGCGAGGCCACGGCCATCACGTTCTTGTGGGTCTGCAAGGTGATCCAGATGTTGCCTTCCATGGCGTTGCCCATCACGTCGCTCAAAAGGTCGGAGATGTAGCAGCCATCTATCTCTCTGTCAAGGCCGTTCTCGCCCGACAGCACTTTCAGATTGAGTTTTTCAACCAGTTCCTTTACTTTCATTTCTATGTGTTTTTGTGTTGTTTTACGTCGTTGATTACGGACTGCAAATTTAGGAATAATTTCAAAATCGTCAAAAAATTGTTATTTGACGAAGCGGCCTTGTTTCTTGGTGCCTTTAATGTCGACAGTCTCAACGAGATACAGTCCCGAAGGCATCTCGCCGACCTCGATGCGGACCTCCGAAGTCCCGTCCGCCGGAACCGACTTGACGAGCTGGCCCAAGGCATTGTAAACCTTGACCGTCTGCATACCTTCGGCTTCAATCGTAACAAAGGATGATGCAGGCACGGGATAGACCTTCAAGGACTCTTCTTGTGTCTGGCTCTCAGCGATTTCCGTCGGGTCGAAGATGTCGTCGCCATCGGTGAGCCAGTCGAGGCTGAAGTTGTAGAACACGGTGGAATAGCCCGATGCGCCGTCGTAGGCTTCTTCGACGTAAAGCCCGATGGTGCCGTCGGGAAGCACGCAGAGCGAGGAATAGGCCGAGCTGTAGGGTACGATGCACTTGCTGACGGGCCACGACGTGCCTTCGTCGTAGCTGATGTAGACCGTCACGTCGGTGCGTGTGCTGCCGTAAGGCACCGAATGGAGCAGGCGGTTTCTGTCTTGCCCTTGGTTTCGGGCGCTAAAGCGAATCATGTCGCCGTTGCAGGCGGGCGCAACGATGTCGATCCAAGTGGAGGTAGTGGGCCGCCACGTCTCGCCACCGTCTTCGGAGATGTTGTACCACCGCCGTCCCGCGTGGCGGATGCTCATCAGGATGCGGCCATCGACGAGTTCGGTGACCTTGGCTTCGTCGCCCGACGACGAAGCGCGACCCGACACATGCCACGTTTGGCCGTTGTCGTCGGAATAGACGGCGTGGTTATAGAGCACTTGCGCCGTGGTTTCGCGGATGGCAGCCACAAACATGATGCGTCCCGTGGAGGTGCGCAGTCCGTTGCCCGAGCCGAAGAACGAGGCACGCCATGTGCGTTGTTCGGGCACAATGCAGCTGTCGCCAAAGATGAAGTGGGTGATGTCTTCGGGTTCGGTCCAAGTCTGGCCGTTGTCGTAACTTCTTGAGATATAGGAATGTATTGGCTCTGATGGCGTTGAGCTCCACAGTCCCACGCCACCCACGAAGCCCGCAAGGAGTCCGTTGTCGTCGTTGCTCCACACCAAGGCGCAGTCGCCGAAGCCGTGGTTGACACCCGTGCCTTGCGCGATGGTGAACGGCTCGCTCCATGTGTGGCCGCCGTCGGTGCTGCGGTTGCACACGATGTCGATGTCCTCGGGCAGGTCGCCTTCGTTGTATTTGCGCTTGTCGGTGGCGGCCACGAGGCTCCCGTCCTTGGCCGTGATGACGGCAGGGATGCGGTAGTTGGCTGAGTTGTAGTCGCCGGGCTGGTAGATTAAGGTGCGGGCAAGGATGATTTCGCGGAAGTCGGTCGCGGTGTCGTCGGTCTCAAAGGTCTGTTCTGCCGTCGATATGGCCTTCAACGCGGCGTGGATGCGGTTGCCTTCGGTGGCGTTTTCGGCCACATGCGCCACAATCCAGAGGAAGTTGGTGCCCGAAACGAGGTTGCCTTGCAGCGGACAGGTCAAATTGCCCGATGTGGGGACGACGCTGCCGAGCAAGGTGGCGTTTTCGGGATGCCGCTCGTCGAAATCGTTGACATAGCCCGTGGAATATACTTTAATTTCTTCAATGTCAGACAAATCCGTGGTTTCTTCCAAGTCCAAGACCAACGATTCAAGTCCCATCACGGCGTTGTTGCCGCCAAACGATACCGTCGCCTTCAGCAAGAGGTCGTCCATGTTGCCGCGCCCCGTCAGGCGGGTGTCGTGCGTCACGCCGACATCGAGGATTTCCGCCGCGCCGAAAGTGAAGTTGACCATTTGCCCGTCGTGGCCGTGGCCTGAGAGGTCGGCCAATTGGTTGTCGGTGACGAGTTCGGTGGAGAAGTCGTAGGCGGCCAAGAGATGCTCGCGCATGTCGGTCGTCAATTCGTCGAGGTCGCTGTGTTCCAAGTCGATGGCGATTTGTTCGGCGGAAAGGCCGCTGCTGTAGAACCTCATGTTGCCGAACGAGCCGTTGCAGAAGTAGGAAACCGTGCCGCTGTAGTTGCCTGCGCCAATGAGGAGGTCGTGCGTGTTGCTGACGGCCCAGTCGCCTACGGTGGCCGCCCAGCTGTCGTTGGTCGCGCCGTTGTGGTAGATGCGGATCTCGTCAAGGTCGCGGTCGACGACGAGGGCGAAGTGCATCCATTCGCCCGCCGGCACCGTCACGCCCGTGTAGAGCGACAGGGCGTGTCCTGAAGTGGCCTTGGGTGTGTTGAGGCCCAACGACTGTCCGGCGTTGCCCGTGCCGAAAAACTCATAGCCGGTGCGCTCGTCGCCCGAAGCGGCTTCCATCTGGCGTTTGCATACATAGCGCGGGCTGTCGGTGTAGGTCTCGTTGCGCACCCAGCCCGTCAGGGTGAAACTCTGGTCGGCGGCGATGTTGAAGTCCTCGTGGTGCGGAACGACCATGTATTGGTCGACGCCGTTGAACGTGATGAAACGGGCAGGCTGCGCGAAGGCGGCCATCATGCCTGTCAACAATACGATAAGGGTAAGGAGTCTTTTCATGACGATAGGTTTTAGTTGTTTAAACATCAACGAATTGGGCGCAAAACTAAGAAACTTTCCGAGAATAAGCAACATTTTACTATTTTTGCCCCAAA
Organism: uncultured Bacteroidales bacterium; assembly: GCA_937877465.1. Classification (GTDB taxonomy): domain Bacteria; phylum Bacteroidota; class Bacteroidia; order Bacteroidales; family F082; genus Limimorpha. The sequence continues at coordinate 3,836 of CALFIT010000007.1, forward strand.
TTATGAGCGACACCATCACCATACGAAAAGGTCTCGACCTCCCCATTGGCGGGACGGCAGAATTGCGGCTCACCGATGCAAGGAATATCCCGACTTGCGCCATAAAACCTACTGATTTTGTTGGACTTACGCCACGACTGTTGGTCGAAGAAGGCACTATAGTGAAGAAGGGCGAGGCCTTGTTTTGCGACAAGCGGGACGAGCGCATACGGTTCACTTCGCCCATTGATGGACGGGTGAAGGCAGTGGTGCGTGGCGAGAAGCGGAAACTTTTGGCAGTGGTTGTTGAAGCGGATTGCAAATCCGCTGACTCGACCGTCGCGGATTGCAAATCCGCGACAACTTCACATATGCAGAATGCCGAAGAAATCAAGGCGACGATGCTGCAATGCGGCCTTTGGCCCATGATGCGCCAGCGGCCTTTCGGCACCATCGCCAATCCCGACGACAAGCCCAAGGCGATTTTCGTTTCCTGTTTCGACAGCGCACCCTTGGCCCCCGACTATGATTTCCTGCTGCAAGGAAGGGAAGATGGGTTCGCCAAAGGCGTGGAAGCCCTGACGAAACTGACCGACGGCAAGGTCCACGTTTGCTTCCGCCCCGGTCAAAGACTTGCTACTGCTACAGGATTTGCAAAACAAAGCCCTGAAAGGGCGATGAGAACAAAATCGGGCGATTTCAATCCCCGTCAACTCTCAACTCTCAACTCTCAACTCTCAACTCACTACATCAAAGGTCCTCATCCCGCAGGCAATATCGGCACGCAGATTGCCGCAATCGACCCTATTAATAAAGGTGAGGTGGCATGGACGATGAACGCGCAAGACGTGGCGGTGCTTGGCGAATTGGTCGGCACTGGCGTCTACAACCCCACAAAAGTGGTTGCCGTCGCCGGACCGCAAGCCAAGAACCCGCATTACTACAAAATCGTGCAAGGCGCGTGCGTGGCTTCAATCGTCGGTTCGCAGCTCCCCAACGAGAACTATCCCATGTTGGAGTCGCATCCTGACTGGAACGCGCATCGCATCATCTCCGGCAACGTCTTGAGCGGCACGCAGATAGCGGCTGACGGTTTCGTCGGCGCCTACGACAGTTTGGTGAGCCTCATCCCCGAAGGCGACTATTACGACTTCATGGGCTGGCTGATGCCGGGCTTCAAGAAATTCAGCTTTTCGCGGACTTTCCTCAGCGGCATACGCTCAACGCTCAACTCTAAACGCTCAACTTACACATTCGACACCAATACGCATGGCGACGTGCGCCCGTTGGTCTTCACCGGCGACTTCGAGCGCGTGTTCCCCTTCGATATCTACCCCACGCAACTCATCAAGGCCTGCATCGTCGGCGACATCGAGCTGATGGAGAACCTCGGCATCTATGAAGTCGAGCCTGAGGACTTCGCGCTTTGCGAGTTCATCGACACTTCGAAAACCGACATCCAGGCCATCATTCGCGAGGCTTTGGAGAAATTGAGAAAGGAGGCTCTATGAAGTTCAAGAATCTTCGTTCATTTATCGACAAAATAAAACCTAACTTCGTGAAAGGCGGCAAGTTAGCGTGGTTGCAATCGACCTTCGAGGCCTTCGAGACCTTTGCCTTCACGCCCAACCGCGTCACGAAAAGCGGCTGCCATGTGCGCGACGCCATCGACCTGAAACGCGCCATGATTGTCGTGGTCATCGCCCTCGTCCCCGCCATGCTCTTCGGCATGTGGAACATCGGCTACCAACACTATATCTCCATCCCCACAACTCCCAACTCTCAACTCTCAACTCTCAACTGCTTCTGGTTCGGTTTCCTGCGTATGCTGCCCATGTTGGCGGTGTCGTATATCGTCGGATTAAGCATCGAGTTCGCCTTTGCGCAAATCAGGCACCACGAGGTGAACGAGGGCTTTTTGGTGACGGGTTTCCTCATCCCGATGATTGTGCCGGTCACCACCCCGCTTTGGCAACTTGCGCTCGCCACGGCCTTTGCCGTCGTCATCGGCAAGGAGGCTTTCGGCGGCACGGGCATGAACTTCCTCAATCCCGCTTTGGTGGCTCGGGCTTTCCTCTTCTTCGCCTATCCCACGCGCATGTCGGGCGACCAAGTGTGGATTGCCGCCGACCTTTGGGGCACCGATGCCATCGCGGGTGCCACGCCTTTGGGCGAATTGGCCGCGGGGATGCAGCCTTCGGCCTCGGCCTTGGACATGTTGATTGGAACGATACCTGGTTCGACTTGTGAGACCTCGGTGATCGCCATCTTGCTGGGTGCCGCGTTGTTGCTGCTGACAGGCATTGCCAGTTGGCGCATTATGCTGTCGGTCGTCCTCGGAGGCGGCTTAATGGGTTTGACTTTCAATCTACTGTCAACTGCCAACTGCCAACTGTCAACTGTCAACTTCCAACTCCCCTTCTATTACCACTATCTAATGGGCGGCTTCATGTTCGGTGCGGTATTCATGGCCACCGACCCCGTTACGGCGGCGCAGACCAACATCGGGAAATGGATCTACGGCTTCCTCATCGGCGCTTTCGCCGTGCTGCTGCGTGTCGTCAACCCCGCCTATCCCGAAGGCATGATGCTCAGCATCCTGCTCATGAACTGCTTCGCGCCGCTCATCGACCATTGCGTGATTGCCCTTAACATCAGGAAACGCCAAAAACGCGCCCTTGCCAAAACGAAAGCCCTATGAAGAAAGACATCAACAGCAACGGATATATCTTCTTGTACGCCACGGTTTTAGTGGTCGTCGTGGCTGTTTTGCTCACCGCTGCTGCCATTTGGCTGAAGCCACGTCAGGACGAAAACAAGCAGAACGAGAAACGCATCAACATCCTCCGTGCGGCGGGCATTGCCGAGGTGAATGCCGACAACGCCGCCGCGCTG
>CALFIT010000008.1 GCA_937877465.1 uncultured Bacteroidales bacterium
GGCCTGAATACATGGGCTATCTTTCCCCGCTCGACGAAGAGGGTAATCCTTTGGCCGATCCTTATAGCGCCACGACGTGGAACATCGACGACCGTTCGCTCCACGGCTCCTACAACGGCGGCGTTTGCGCCTTCCCCGTCCTTTGCATGATTCCTGGCAGCGATGATATGGTGGCCGTTTGGAGTGCCATGGACGAACTCAACACCGACGGCACCAACTTCTACTACAAACTCTTCGCCAGCGCTTCCAACGACAATGGCCGCACTTGGAGCGACATGGTTCAACTCACCACCGACTTCATGTATCAATACAACGAATGCGTCTATCCCCAAGCCTTGGTGCGCAACAACACCCTCATCATTGCCGTCCAGATGGACCCCGAAACGGGTACCTTCGTCATGGGTGACGACCCGGATGGCTCGAACAACTACTACCAAGGCCTGACCTTCGACCTTGCCGAACTTTGGCCCGACTATCCCCTCGGCATCGAAGAGCAAGAGGTGGACAACAGCACCCGCATGAGCGTGTATCCCAACCCCGCCGTTGACCAACTCAACGTCACCCTCAACCAAAGCTCCGACATCGTGATCTACAACATCATGGGTCAGAATGTGATGAGCGTCAAGGGTCACGCTGGTGCCAACAGCATCAACATCAGCAGCCTCAACGCTGGCATCTACTTCGTCAGCGCAGGCAACGAAATGCAGAAGTTCGTCGTGAAGTGATTCACCACCAACAGAAAGAGAAAAGGAGGCTTTCGGGCCTCTTTTTTTGCGGAAACATCCTTAACTAAAACTATAAAAAAATGAAGAAGCTATTTACTTTCGCAATAGCCTTGGCAGTAGCCTCAGTAGGTTTTGCCCAGGTGCAAAAGGTGTCGTCGACCGACGTCACAAGAACCGTCGCCCAACAGCAAGTGCTCACGGGCGAAGAAACCTTTGCAAATGTTGGCAACCTGCCCAACATGACCCGCAGCGACGCGGAGTTGGACTACACCTACTACGACTGGCAGACCAACACCGCAGCCCGCAACCTCACCATGAACTTCCCCGACGGCTGCGTGGGCTTTGCCTACACCATCGCAACGGAAGAAGGCATGGGTGACCGTGGCACCAACATCGCCATCTACAACCCCACCACCGACGAGTGGGCCACCTCAGGAGGCAAGATCGAAGACCGCAAGACGGGCTTTGGCTGCGCTGCCCGCTACGGCGAGAACGGCATTGTCGTCGTTTCGCGCGATGCCGTCACCCTGAAGTGCGGCGTCTACATCATCGAAGACAAGGACAACCTGCCTTCGGGCGATGTGGCCCCCATGATTGAA
>CALFIT010000009.1 GCA_937877465.1 uncultured Bacteroidales bacterium
TCTGCAACAGTCATGATGTCGCGGTCGAGGATCACGAAATCAGCGTCTTTCCCGATTTCAATGCTGCCTTTGCGGGCATCGAGGAAGCAACCTTTGGCCACCCAAATAGTGATGGAACGCAGGGCTTGTTCGCGGCTGAGGGCGTTCTCCATCTGAAAGCCTTCGGCAGGCGTGCCGTCAAGGTGTTTGCGGGCCACGGCGGCATAGAAGGTATAAATGGGGCTGATGTCCTCGATGGGGAAGTCCGTCCCGTTGACGAGCCAGCCGTTTTGCTGAAGTAATTGTTGGTAGGCGTAGGCGTTATTGATGCGTTGTGCTCCAAGCCGCTCGCCGGCCCAGTCCATGTCGGAGGTGCAATGGGTGCTTTGGATAGAGGGAATGACGGAAAGCTCGCCATAGCGTTCAAAGTCGGCTTCGGCCACCACTTGTGAGTGCTCGATGCGCCAACGGAGGTCGTTTTGACCTTTGAGGTATTCGGAATAGATGTCCAAAATGTGCCGCACGCCGCCGTCGCCGATGGCATGGCAACAGACTTGATAACCGGCATCGAAGGCCTTCTGGCAGACGTGGCGGTAGAAGTCGTCGCTTTCCAGGATGAGACCTGTGTTTGTCGGGTCGTCGGCGTAGGGTTCGAGCAGTTTCGCCCCGCGTGAGCCTAAGGCCCCGTCGGCATAGATCTTCACGCTGCGGACGGTCAGCCTTTCCTTGTCGATGACGCCTTGGCGCATGAAGTAATCCATCGTCTCGTCGTCGGGGTTGAGCATCGCGTTGACGTGTATCTTGAGCCGTCCGGCTTGTTGCAGGCTGTCGATGAGCCTGATGGTGGCGATGTCTTGTCCCGCGTCGGTGACGCTGGTCAGGCCCACGGCCATGCAGTTCTCCTCGGCCTTCAGCAAGGCTTGGATGCGTTGCTCGGTAGCCATCTTGGGCACCAAGGCCTTGGCGACGTCGGCAAGATTGTCCATCAAAACGCCCGTGCAGCGACCGTCTTTGACGAGTGCCATGCCGCCGTCCATCTTCGTGTTTGCGTCGATGCCCGCCATGTCGAGCACCTCTTTTGATACCAACACGGCGTGACCGTCCACGCGGGTCAGGAGGACTTTCCTGTCGGGGAAGGTCTCGGCAAGTTTCTCGTTGTCAGGGAACTCGGCCCCGTCCCAAAGGTTTTGGTCCCAGCCGCGTCCCAAGAGCCATTCGGCTGGGTAGAGGCTGTCGTGTACCTTGAGCCGCCCGATGGCTTCGTCGAAACTTTGGCAGCCTTTCAGGTCGGCCCAGCGGATGAGGTTCTCGCCGTAGCCGGTGAAGTGGCTGTGACCGTCCATGAAGCCCGGATACACCGCATCACCTTGTGCGTCAATGGTTTCCGCGGCTGAATATTGCTGCATGATGGTTTCTTCATCGCCGACGGCAACAAACTTGCCATCTTTCACGGCGAAGGCCTGTGCCGTGGTGAAATCGTTGTCGACGGCGTAAACCTTGGCGTTATGGACGATGAGATCCACAGGTTTTTTTTGGCTGCAAGAAGTGCTCATAAGGACAAGAATTGAAGCGATAATTGCTGGGATGAATTTGTTAAATGTTTGTTTTACAGGCGTTTTCATAATACTATGGTTTTTCGATGAACACGGCCACAAAAGTAATAAAAACTCCGTAATCTTGAGGGCTTACAAAATCTCCCGAGCAATCCAAGCGCAGGCCTCGGCATCGGCTAAGGCGTGGTGGTGGTTGAACTCACGGAAGCCGCAGGCTTCGGCCACAGTGTGCAATTGGTGGTTGGGAAGCTGTTTGCCAAAGTGTTTGCGCGAGGCGCGACAGGTGCAGAAGAACTGATAGTCAGGATAATCCATCTGGTAGCAGCGCATCACGGCACGGAGGCAGCCTTCGTCGAAAGGGCTGTTGTGCGCCACCAAAGGCAGGCCTTCGATTAGCGGCTCTATTTGTTGCCAAACGTAGGGAAACACAGGCGCGTCCTCTGTGTCCTCGCGGGTGATGCCATGGACGAGTGTGTTCCAATAAAGGTAATAGTTCGGCTCAGGCTGGATGAGCGAGTAGAACGAATCCACAAACTCGCCCTCGCGTACGATGACCACACCAACACTGCACACGCTGGTGCGTGCGTTGTTGGCGGTTTCGAAATCGATGGCGGCGAAGTTGTTCATTTTGCCTTGTATTGGTTCCACATCCGTTTTACTGTGCCAGCCAATTCCTTCCGCAGCCAAAGCGGTTCGAGCCACCGCCGGTTGATTTCCTTCAAGGTGATTTTCTTGGCGCGATAGATTGTTTCTACGAGCCAGACGTATTTGTTGACTTGGTTTTTGGACATGGCTATTAGTTTTTCTGATTGATAAGGTTCACCACCACTTTCACCATCACGTCCTTTTCCTCAGGCTTGCTCTCAGCAATCATCAAGGTCAGTGCGACCAAGGTGTTGTCTGCAATTCGTTTGCTGCCATCCTCGCGATAGAGGATGCCGTTGTTGTTGAGGAACCAAAGGAATAGTGTGGCGGCAATGCGTTTGTTGCCGTCGCTGAACGAATGGTTCTTGGTGACGAGATACAGCAACATGGCCGCTTTTTCTTCCACGCTCGGATAAAGATCTTCGCCGCCAAAGGTCTGATATATTTGACCGATGCTACTTTTGAAGGAATCGTCTTTCTCATTGCCGAACAGAGAACTGCCGCCAAACTTCTCACGCAATGCAGCTATGGCTTGCATGGCGTTGTCGTAAGTCGCTTGAAATTTCTCCTCTTGGGTGGTTTCTTTGACTCCTAACCGTTGATAATCATAATCGTCCAGCGTGTCGAGGGCGTATGTGTAGTCCACCACGATGTCAAACAAGGCTTGGTTTTCGTCGTTTTTCAGCAAGGGTTGGTTCTGGATGGTCCGGCCCACCATTTGTACCAATTGCCGCAGTTCCCCGATTTGGCTTCGACGGATTTTCTCGTTAACGGCGTAGCCTTTTAGCAGATAGTCTTTCAGCACTTTGTTGGCCCATTGCCGGAACTGAACACCACGCTGGCTTTTGACGCGGTAGCCTACGGAGATGATGACATCGAGGTTGTACATGATGGTTTCATATTGTTGAAGTCCATCATGCCCCATATGTGCAAATTTTGCACATGTGCTAAATTCGTTCAATTCTCCTTCTTTATATACATTACGGATATGGCGCCCAATTACGGTTCTGTCTTTCTGAAACAGTTCTGCCATTTGTGCCTGAGTCAGCCAAACGGTTTCATTCTCCATCCTTACATCAATGGCAGTCTGGCCGTTGTCGGTTTGGTATATGACAATTTGGTTTTCCATGGGGTTGGTTTTATGCTGCAAAGATAACAAAAAGATTGTGCCGAATTGATGCACAACCTTTAAATATAGACAATTATGGGAAGGAATGTTATGTGCATCAGCACTCTTTAAGCAAGAAGTCCACTAACTTCTCAGTACGTTTTGCAATTATCGGTTTGTCCCATTTGTGGTCTTCAGCAGTCAATTCTACAATCTCACGTTGCTGGTAAAGATGTTCGTATGTGCTTCTTTTGAGTTCAAACGGCTTGTTACCGATAGACTCGTTGTGTGGGGCCGAGAGCAATAGGAAATTCCCTAAACGGTACATGTAGTTGTCCCAAAAGTCTTGGTCGTAGGTATCATAGCCGGCGGCTTCTTTTTCTCCGTTTTGGGTTTGCGGTGCGATATGTTCCAAATGAGGCTTCTCAATACTGTTGAACAGGATTGGTGAATAGCCCTTGCCGAATGACTTTATCAGATGGTTCTCGTATCTCCAAAGGACTATTTTCGCTAACCAATGACTGTTTTGGTACCAATTCCCTGATGCGGCGTTGCTGAGTTCTTCGTTGTTCCAATAGTGCCACCACCAGTTTTCGTTTGTCTTCATCCAATTGATTCTTCCGATAACATCGTTTGGCGACTTTCCGAGCTTTTCAAACACATCATTCAATCGGGAACGCATATCGGCACGAGTGCCCACTATCGCATCGCGAAGCACCAAGTCGCCAAGAGCCTTCGCCATGCGTACGATGTCGCATGATTCCATGCCGTTTGAATACGCTTTGATGAAGAAAGGCAGGACGATATAATACCGTCCACAGAGCAAGGCGCTTTCGATATCGACATCTCTTTTGCTGTCTTCAAGCAGTTGTTCAAGATTGGTGAAGGTGTCGGCCAAGGAATGGGTGAATCGCATGATGAAGTCTAATCGGTCGGGCTGTTTCAACGCCTTATCCACTTCTTCCATGGCATTGTCGCGCCAAAGGGAATTGAAGTACACCTGCATCGTCCGGGCAAGCACATCGTCTTCATCCACGAAATCCTCAATCCTTGAGATGTTCAGATAGATGTTCTCAAACCTCTCTTTCACTTCCTGAATCATGCTTTCGGCATCCATGCCGCCATAAAGATGCAGGTTGTACATGAATTGGGCTTTTATGATTTCAAGATTTGAAGGCTTCTTGCCTCTGTTGTTCTGGAAAATGAACATCTGTATGCCCTCAGATTCGGAGTTGACGATATGGGTCGTGCACGCAGCATTTGCCACGGCGTTTACAAGTTTCCCGGTAGTATCCAATCCTAATCGGTTTAGTTGGGAATACAAATAATCGTATGCTTTCGTGATACGCTTTCCCGATGTCGTCTTGATGCCATACAAATCGTGTTTGGTTTGGTCAATCACATAGTCACGCATGAGCATGTTGTCGTATGCCACGGTGGAAAAACGGTAGGTGCTGTTTCGTTTCACCATGTCCTCGTACATCTCTTGCTCTGTTTCATCCCATTTTCCGTTTTCTTTCTTCAAACGGAATGCAGCCGCGAGGAATATGCTGATGGTCGAAAGGCGTTGCTGCCCGTCGATGACAGCAAAATCATGTGCGTCTCTTTGCTCGAACAGGAAATGCCCGAAGTAATAAGGGGCCGGGCTTCCCGACTTGATGTAATCCAACAGGTCGTTGAGGAAAGTGTTCACGTGTCCGTTGTCGTTTTTGTCGGTAGTGGCCCACGAGTATGCCCGCTGGTAATCCGGCACCGCGATTCGGTTGCCTGAAAACAAGTCGTTGATGGTTGTTTTTGCTTCCATGGTTATGTGTTTTTGTCAATTCTGTAATCATTTTTGTGCTTTTCTCTCCATTGGGTCATTCGAGGGAAGAGGTCGTTTTCAAAGAAGTTCTTGATGTCGTTTTCGGAATCTCTTTTGCTGAAAACCTTGATTTCACATCTTCCATCATCAGATATTGGAAGGTCTTGGTATTCTTTCCAGATGTCATCGCTGAGAAGGTTTTTGGTTGCTTCTTTCTTGTTCTTCCTCAAAAAAAGCAGGACACTGATGGTTTCGTCAGTATTAAACACCGAATCGCAGCAAAGGGAGTTTTCGGCCGGGTCTTTCCTAAACGCTTCGCCATCAAAGTTCAAATACAGTTCGTGGACCAAAGTGCGCTTGCCATAAATCCATTGGCGGAAGCATGGGGCTTTGATGTTTTGCTTGAGTTTCTTAATCCATTCATAGGTGTTGATGCTTTCCACGCTATTGCCTTTTTCGTAAACGGTTATGGATTTGAAATTGTCAACGGCATCCGTTCTGTTTTGTTTGTTGTCTTCGGCAAGTTCCGTCTCTTTTTTCTTGTATAATTCCTCCCTGAAAGTCTCATTGATGGCAAACATCTCCTCCAAAAGGTTGAAGTCTTCGTTTGGCTTGTTGATATTCCTTACGATGTTTGCCACGTGCTTGCTGATTTCTTTGATATGCTCTGAAGAGGTGTGCATGTCGATGAATGAGACTTGGAATTGGAGGTCTATCACTTCTTCCTTGTCGATTTTGTTGTCGCGGATGATTTCGTTTAATTTATGGAGAAACTCCTGATAGATGCGCAGTTTTTCCTCATACACCTTGGCTTCTTTTTCTTTTTCCTGCTCAATGGCTGCTTGCCCTTCTATGAGTTTTGCCTGGCTTTGGGTCTGCAGCCTCAGCAAAATTGAGGTGATGAATGCAGCGATGACAGCACCCGCCAATGCAGCAAAAAGTTGCGAGGCAATTTCCGTTTCGAGCCATGAATGTGAAATCCATGCCAAAATAATAAAGGCAATGAGCAGAAAGACACCGATGAAATAAAGGATTGGTGTCAGTTTGTTTTTGTTTTGCTTTTCCATGAATCCATCCTCCTATTCCCATCGATGACTAATTTCTTTTTATCGGCTGTCGTAGGTGTAAATCATCTTATTGCGACGGAAATTGACAGAGTTCCCGGCCACATTTCGGAATTCGCCAAGTGACGATTCCCAGTTGTGAGCGATTTCTTTCAACTTGTCATCCATCGTGTAGAACATTTTGTTTCTTCTAAACACGATGAAGGTTCCACTGAATCCCATCAGTTCTCCCAAAGAGCTCTCCCAATTGTGGGAGATTTCCTTGCCTTGTTCATTCAAGACATAGTACATTTTGTTCTTGTAAATAATGTCTGCAATCATTTCTCATTACCCTAATTCGTGACGGGCGCAACTTCTTGTTTATGTGCTTCCTCTAACGGGTTTCCGCATTTCCGCCGTGTCCAATTACAAAAAGGGAGAACACGGAATCCCTTTGTCATTTCCTCGGTTCGGCTCTGGTGGGCCTTGAAGCGAAACAAGCAAAGCGGCCTGTGCCCTCCAAAGAGGCTACAAACCTGCCAATGACTTGTTCGGGCTTCAAAGGTTGAATTTACCAGATTTAACCGAGCCGAAAGGTCAGCAAGAGTGCTATATGTCAACCCGCAAGAGCAGAATGCCGTTGCGAATTTGCCGCAAAGATAAACATTTCCATGAAACAAACTGTTTTTTGACATATTTTCAGACCGCTTTTTGTTTTTCACGCCGCAAAGAAAACAAAAGCCTGTGCCGAATTGAAGCACAGGCTAATGTTTTTTCCCGAAAAAGTGCAATAATCTTTTTGTATCGAAATAAATCTTACTTTTGCATTTGTGTTCTGTCCCTTCCACGGGAATTCCATTCCCGCCGCAAAAGCCCCAAACGAAAATGACTACCAACACCAACATACCTAACGAAACTTCCACTTGGCAGGAGCCTGGTGCATGGCACAAGCCGTGCATCGTGCATGTGACTATGGTGGCCAAAGGGCGTGAACCCATTTTCGGCAAACTCACCCATAATGGCACAAGGGCCGAGGTGGAAAAGACGGCCATGGGTTGGGCAATAATCAACCAACAACAGCGGATGCTTGAACTTTGCCCTGAGATAAAAATCCTTGCAGACAAGGTCATGCCTGACCATCATCATATCGTTTTGCAGGTTCGGCGTACCATGACGCGGAGCATCAAAGAAGTGGTGCGAGGCTATATGCAGGGCTGCAAGGCTGAAGCCCGAAAGTTGGGCTTTGAAGGAAATTTATACGATGGTCCACCTTATTATCGTGTGCTCACGCATAAAGGACAACTTCAGGCTATGATAAACTATGTTTACGCCAACGCAGAGCGGGCATGGCAGCGCAAACAAAACCCCGACCTTTTTCGAATGTACCGTAGGACAGAAACTTGTGGTTTGCTTTTCACTTCGATGGGCAATCATTTCCTTCTCGACTGGCCAGAGCGTCAATTGGTGGAAATGTCGCGCAATGCCACAGACGAGCAAGTCCAAGAAAGGCTTAAAGCGGTGTTGCGGCCGGCGCAAAATGGAGCGGTAACCTATACGGCTTCCATTAGCAAGGGTGAGCAACTCATTGCACGGACGCTTCGGACTCAAGGCTTCCCTTTGGTCATCCTTCTCAACGAAGGCTTCCCCGAGGAAGGTTCGCCGCATGAGCGGTATTACAAGCCTGGTGGTGTTTATTTTGAGGCGTGCTCCCAAGGGAAACTTTTGCTTTTGGAGCCGACGGAAGAGGCGTTCTGTGCGCCTTTCATCCGTCAATCTGTCGAAGGAACGCTTCGCCGCAAGGCCGAGGCCAAGCATTTCGAATACACGCCTGTTGCAACTGATTCTTTGCGCTATCGTTTTGTAGCGCTCAATGAGATGGGAAGGAGACTTGTGGATGGGCAAGGGGCGGATGGAATCCGCCTTTAAGGAACGGAACAAGATACAATGTGCTACTGCCAAATCACTCTTTCTTAATCCTCAAATCATTCCCGGCCCTTCAATCAACTTCGCGTGGGTGTATTCCCCTTCGTTGAAAGTTTCCTTAATGGTCGTTCCGTCAAGGATATAGTACTCTTCGTAATCCGCGCGGTAAACCAAGTATCTCGCATAGTCAAACAATTCCTTGACCGTTTCCTCGGTGAGTTTCAGCCATTGGATTCTCGGGTTTTTGTCGGCATACAAGCCTCCTGCAATGAAGGCGTTCACGATGTCGTCCCATTCGTATTCGGTGTGCTCAAAGATATACCAATTATCGACCTTGCAGGCGTGAAAGAATTCGTTGTTCCGTGACATGAGGCTCGTTTTTTCTGTCAACACTCAAAAAACATCGTGCTGTTATTTACCCAATCGCCTGCAAGTCAGTCAGTTTCTTGTAAACCCCACCGAGGGCAATCAGCTCGTCGTGCTTGCCGCGCTCGATGATCTGGCCTTTTTGCAGGACAACGATTTCGTCGGCATATTGGATGGTCGACAAGCGGTGGGCGATGACGATGGAGGTGCGCTGGCTCATCACCTTCGAAAGGGCATCTTGCACAAGACGCTCGCTTTCAGTATCTAACGAGCTGGTAGCTTCGTCCAATATTAATATAGGTGGGTTCTTCAGCACGGCGCGGGCGATGCTTAAGCGTTGGCGCTGACCGCCGCTGAGGTTCATGCCGCGGTCTCCGATGCGGGTGTCGTAGCCATGCTCCAACGCCATGATGAACTCGTGCGCGTTGGCGATTTTGGCCGCCTCGATGACTTTTTCCTTCGAGACGTTCTCCATGCCGAAGGCGATATTATTGAACACGGTGTCGTTGAAGAGGATGGTTTCTTGCGACACCACGC
>CALFIT010000010.1 GCA_937877465.1 uncultured Bacteroidales bacterium
GGGAGGTCATATCGAGCGCAAAAATACGCATAAAAACGATACAAACAACAATAAATGAAACTTTTTTCCTATTTTTGCCCTTTCCACAATGTTACCTATCCTAAACAAATGAGCAAAATTGACAAGACGGAGCTGATAGCCAAGCTCCAGCGGCTCGAAGGCCTCACCGACGAGGAGCGCAGCAACCTGATCGGCCTGCTCAGGCAGCACAAGAAATACGGCCTCGTGTGGGAGGACAAGCCCGAGGACGTGGAGGAACGCCTGCGCGACGAGTTGCCCGTATTGAAAGAGGCCAAAGACCGCGCCCTCGTTAGCGACCGGCCCGACGCCCCCAACCACATCCTCATCGAGGGCGACAACCTTGAAGCCCTCACCGCCCTCAGCTACACCCACGAAGGCCGAATTGACGTGATTTATATCGACCCGCCCTACAACACCGGCAACAAGGACTTCGTCTATAACGACTCGTTTGTTGACACCGAGGACAGCTACCGCCACTCCAAGTGGCTCTCCTTCATGAGCCGCCGCCTCCGCATCGCCAAACGACTGCTCTCCGACAAAGGCGTCATCTTCATCTCCATCGACGATAACGAGCAGGCAAACTTGAAGTTGCTTTGTGATGAGGTGTTTGGGGAGAAGAATTTTGTGGCAACCATACCTTGGCGCAAACGTACTGCAAAGGCAGATGTTCCACATGGGCTATCACAAGACTATGAATGGATGATCTGTTACAGCAAAGAAGCATTCAGAGCAGGAATAGAGAAAGAAACCCGCAAATATTACGAAACTGACGACTTTCCCGGAAGACCGTGGAGAGTGCATGATATGACGAAACAAACAACGGCTGAAGAGCGGCCAATGAGTTATTTCACTATTGTTGACCCCAAAAATGGGAAAGCATATCCTGCTTCAAAATTAAGAACATGGGCAATTACATCAGATACTTTGCCATACTATGAAAGTCAAAAAAGGATTGTTTTTCCTGGCGATTATGATTTCTTAAAGATTCAACGACCTGTATTGCGATACTGGAAAGAAGACGATGAAAAGAAAGCGGGTGATTTGTTTGGGATGGTTACAGCTACAACAGACTTACCCAAAGAAGTGGGAATGACCCAAGATGGCACAAAGGACATAACAGAATTATTTGGAGAAAAAGCGTTTGGTTTCCCCAAACCCGTATCGCTTATCAAACATATAATCGGCATTGCCACGCCAAGAGCCCAAAAGGTAACCATCCTCGACTTCTTCGCCGGCAGCGGCACCACGCTCCATGCCACCATGCAGCTCAACGCCGAGGACGGCGGCCACCGCCAGTGCATCTTGGTCACCAACAACGAGAACGGCATCTGTGAAAACGTCACCTACGAGCGCAACCGCCGCGTCATCTGCGGCTACACCACGCCCAAAGGCCAACAGGTGGAAGGCCTGCGCCAAAACAACCTGCGCTACTACCGCACCGCCTTCATCCCCCGCGAGCGCACCCAACGCAACATGAGGGCCTTGGTCAACGCGGCCACCGACCTGCTCTGCATCAAGGAAAACCTCTATCGGGAGTTGCCAGTTGACAGTTTGCAGTTGTCAGTTGGGCTTACGCCGAGGCAGGTGCGCCTGTTTGCCGACGGCACGAAGGGCATGATGGTCATCTACGACGAGCAAACGATCCCCTACATCGTGGAAGGGCTGAACAACTCTAAACTCTCAACTCTAAACTCTAAACTAAAAATATACGTCTTCTCGCCCGGCCGCTATGCCTTCGACGACGATTTCTTCGAGGTGCGCGACAAGGTGCAACTCGTGGCGCTTCCCGCCGCCATCTACGACGCCTACCAGCGTGTGTTGCCCAAGCGAAAGGAGAAGCTGCTTGAGACGGAGACCCCGGCAGGCTTCCCCCTTTCGAAGGAGGGGCACGGGGGATTCAACACGACCCAAAACATTGAACTCGATTTTGAGGAAGGAGGCAAGCAATGAAAGAACTGCGATACCAACAGAAAGCCATCCGCGAGTTGGTGGACAAGGCCGTCGAGCTGCTCAGCCTTGGCGGGCACCGCCGCACCCTCATCTTCAAGGCGCCCACAGGCTCGGGCAAGACGGTCATGGCCTCGCAACTGCTGGCCACGCTCACCGAGGAACTGCAATCGCGCGGCGACTGTCCCTTCAGGCAGGTGGCCTACATCTGGATTGCGCCCAACAAGCTGCACGAGCAGAGCTATTTCAAGCTGAAGGACAGTTTTGCCGAGACGCGCCAGCTCCGTGCCGTGCTCTACGACGAACTCGACCAAGCCGACGGCTACATCCATCCCGGCGAGATCCTGTTCGTCAACTGGGAGAGCATCAACAAGGAGAAGAACGTCATCGTGCGCGACAACGAGCAGAACGCCTCACTCTACGAAGTGACCCGCCGCACCCAGCAGGAGATGGGCATCCCCATCGTCGTCATCATCGACGAGGAGCACCTGTTTTGGTCGAAAACCGCCGACCAGTCGAAGAAGGTGCTTGAACGCATCAATCCCAAGGTGGAAATCCGCATCTCGGCCACGCCCAAGACCCCAAGCGACTACATCGTCAACATTCCCCGCGAGGCGGTGGTGGCCGAGGAGATGATCAAGAAGCAGGTCATCCTGAATCCCGACATCGCGCAAGGCTACAGCGACGAGCGCGAACTCAACCAGCACCTCGTCAGCTGCGCCTTGGAGAAACGCAACCGCTTGGCGCAGGCCTATCAGGAACTCGGCGTAAGCATCAATCCGCTGCTGCTGATACAGTTGCCCAACGACACCACGCTCAGCATGACGGAGGAAGACAACAAGATTGCCGACCAAGTGAAGACCTACCTGAAGGCCGTCAGAGGCATCGACACCGACAACGGCAAATTGGCCATCTGGCTCTCGGGCGAGAAGGCCAACCTCGCCGACCTCGAAAAGCCCGACAACATGGCGCAAGTGCTCCTCTTCAAGCAGGCCATCGCCTTGGGTTGGGACTGTCCGCGAGCCGCCGTGCTGCTCATCTTCCGCAAGTTGCAGAGCGACACCTTCACCATCCAGACCGTGGGGCGCATCCTGCGAATGCCCGAACAGAAGTTCTACACCAACAACCTGCTCAACGTCGGCTACGTCTATACCGACATCAGCAAGGACCGCATCTCGATTGTGGCCGAGGACATGGACTACCTGAGCGCCGACACGATACAGGCCACAAGGCGCGAGAACCTCAGCAACGTCGAGCTTGTGTCCTACTACAGCGAGCGCAAGAGCAGCGACCGCAACCGCCTCGGCCCCGACTTCAAGAAGGTGCTCATCGACACCTTCACCGAGCATTGGCTGCTGACCTACCAACCCTTGCTGTTCAGTTTCGACGAACTGGACGGCGAGGAAACCCGAAAGGAAAACGGGCATGACGGCGCCGAATCGGTTTGCGCCCGCAACCGCGAAATCGCCCAAACCCATATTCGTTTCGACGTCGGCGCCATCAACGTGGAGATCCCCTCTGATGTGGTCTTCCAAAACGAGATTGACACTATCCATGTGGACACGCGGCGCAAGTTTGCCCGTACCGCCGGCGAAATCCACGGTATCTATGTCGCTTATTGCCGTTCGCTCTTGGGCAAGTTCGAGAAGGCGCACAGCACCGACGTGTTGGCCGGCTACCTGCTCACGGCGATGGAAGAGCTGTTCGAGCTGTTTGAGACCGATGCCAAGAAGGTCATCCTCTATCACGCCAACAAGCCCAAGTTCACCGACATCGTCACGAAGGCGCTCAATCGCTACGAGCATGTTTTGCAAGGCCGCCAGCGCGAAGCCCGTCGGCGCGGCTTCGAGGCTTACACTTGGGAAGTGCCCGCCGAGCGGCTCTACAAGGAAGAGACGCATCAGGCGAGGCCATCGGTGAACGGCCACGCGCTGCT
>CALFIT010000011.1 GCA_937877465.1 uncultured Bacteroidales bacterium
CCGAGTCGGGCTATCCCAAGTCGGACTGCTGCCATAGTATTAATAAGGTGCGTGTACCCAACGTGGAGAACCAAACGGGTGTGTGCCCTTATCACAAGAAGGTGTTCTTGGACGAGTCGCGCCAGTATCAGGTGCGGCCCGACTGCTATCCTGTCGACCAAAAAAACTTTGAAGTGTATTATGTGTTGCCGCCCGTGATGGAGTGGTTCTACAAGAAGCATTCGCCGTTGTTTCGCCCTTTGCCGGCTTTCTATCCGGGTTGCGGCACAGCCCATCCTGACGAGGTGATGGCTTTCGTCTATCCCAAGAGCGACGCCAAGGTGACCATCCCCATCGGCATCCGTGGCGACCGACAGCAGGTCGTCTTCGAGATAGCCCACCGCAACCCACAAAAGACCATCTATTGGAACTTGAACGACGAGTTTTTAGGCCAAACCCGCCTCAACCACCAAATGCCCATCGACGTGGAGAAAGGCGAATACCGTCTGCGTTGCGTCGACGAGGACGGTGTGGAGCTGAATAGGAGGATTGTGGTGCAGTAAACCTACCAAGCATACGCCTCAGCCGTCATCCACTTGTCCTGCGCCTTCAAGACGCGCTCGATGACGTCGCGCACCGCGCCCTTGCCGCCGCTTTTTTCGCTGATGAATTGGCTGATTTCCCTTACCTCAATCACGGCGTCGGCGGGGCAGGCCGCCATGCCCACGCATTGCATCACGCGCAGGTCGGGGATGTCGTCGCCCATGAAGACGATTTCCTCTGACCGCAGGCCTTTCTCGTCCATGTATTCGTTGAGTTTCAGTACTTTGTCGGGGATGCCGGTGAACACGTCGGTCACGCCGAGGCTGTTCATTCGGACAATCATCGACGGGCACACCGCGCCCGAAATCACCGCCACGTTGTAGCCCAATTTCGTGGCCAATTGCAGTGCGTAGCCGTCTTTCACGTTGGTGGCCCGCAAGGGATGTCCCTCATAGTCGCAGAAGACGCTGCCGTCGGTCATCACGCCGTCGAAGTCGAAGATGAAAGTCGTGATTTGGGAAAACATGTTGTCGAGTTCGCTCATGGTAAGGTTGGTTTTTTGTGCCCCAAAAATAGGTAAATTTTGCCAAATGCCGCTCGATAACGCAAAAATGCGTAAATTTGCGCCCTATTTTATGCAATTATGAGGATTAGACATCAAAACGATAACGTCGAAGAGATTGTGGCCGCCACCATCGAGGCCATGGAAGCCGTGAAAGGCAAGGACATCGTCACCCTCGACCTGAGGGAAATCACCACCGCCGTGACGGACTATTTCGTCATCTGCCATGCGCCGTCGAAGACGCAGGTCGACGCCATCGCCGACAAGGTGGAGGATTTGGTTTTCGAAAAGACACACAGCAAGCCCTACCATGTGGAGGGCCGCGACAATACGGAATGGATTTTGATAGACTTCGTGGACGTCGTCGTTCATGTGTTCCTCGAATCCGCCCGTGGCTACTACAAATTGGAAGAGCTTTGGGCCGATGCCGAAAGAATCGTGAAAGAGGCTGAAGACTAACCGTTTCAAAACCAAACTTCTACAGATGGAAAACAAGGATAATATCGGGGCTGGCAACCAACCCAACCAACCTAACCAACCCAACCAACCCAACGGCCCGAACCTGTCAAACCAAAGACCCAACGGCAAACGACGTTTCAATTTCATGTGGATTTATGCCATTTTGTTCGCCGTGCTGATTGGATTGCAGTTTTTTGGCAGGGATTCTGCCACGCCACAGGAGGAAATCGACCAAGGCAAATTCATCGAGCTGCTGAAGCAGGAAGAGGTCGGGAAAATCGAGTTGGTCAACCGCGAAGACGCCGAGATCTACCTGAACAAGAAAGGCTTGTCGGTTTATTTCCCCGACGTGAGTGCCAATGCCGATGGTTTTACTGTTTCCCCTAACTATACCTACAAGATCGGTTCTCTGGACCGTTTCGAAGAGATGGTGGAAAACGCCCAAGAGGGCATCGCTAATCCAGTGTATATCAGCAATGTAAGGCGTAACAACTGGATGGGAAGCATCCTCGAATGGGTGATTCCGTTGGCTTTGCTCGCCGTGTTCTACATCATCCTCATGCGCAGCATGGGACGCAGCATGGGCGGTGGCGCCGGCTCGATCTTCAACATCGGCAAGTCGCGGGCACAGCTCTACGACAAGAACACCAACGTCAACGTGACCTTCAAGGACGTGGCGGGCTTGGAAGAAGCCAAGGTGGAAATCATGGAAGTGGTTGATTTTTTGAAAAATCCGGAGAAATACACCAAATTGGGCGGCAAGATTCCGAAGGGCGTGCTGCTGGTAGGCCCTCCCGGAACGGGTAAGACCCTGTTGGCCAAGAGCGTGGCAGGCGAGGCCAACGTGCCTTTCTTCAGCCTGTCGGGTTCCGACTTCGTGGAGATGTTCGTCGGCGTGGGTGCCTCGCGCGTCCGCGACCTGTTCAACAACGCCAAGTCGAAGGCGCCGTGCATCATCTTCATCGACGAGATCGACGCCATCGGTCGCGCCCGTGGCAAGAGTGCCATCACGGGTGGCAACGACGAGCGCGAAAGCACGCTGAACCAGCTGCTTACCGAGATGGACGGCTTCGGCACCAACTCGGGTGTCATCGTGTTGGCCGCCACCAACCGTGCCGACATCTTGGACAAGGCCTTGCTGCGTGCTGGCCGTTTCGACCGTCAGATCTACGTCGAACTGCCCGACATTGTGGGCCGTAAGGAAATCTTCGAGGTCCACATGCGCGGCCTGAAGCTCGCCGCCGACGTCGACAAGGAGTTTTTGGCCAAGCAGACGCCCGGCTTCTCGGGTGCCGACATCGCCAACGTGTGCAACGAAGCCGCATTGATGGCCGCCCGCAAAGGCAAGGAGGAAATCGACAAGCAGGACTTCCTCGATGCCGTCGACCGCATCATCGGTGGCTTGGAGAAGAAGAACAAGATCATCTCCGCCGATGAGAAGAAGGTCATCGCCTTCCACGAGGCGGGCCATGCCACCACGAGCTGGCTGCTGCAATATGCGCATCCGTTGGTCAAGGTGACCATCGTGCCGCGTGGCAATTCGCTCGGCGCGGCGTGGTATCTGCCCGAGGAACGCCAGATCACGACCAAGGAACAGATGTACCACGAGATAATCGCCACCCTTGGCGGTCGCGCCGCCGAGCAGGTCGTCTTCGGCCAAATCTCGACAGGCGCCCTCTCCGACCTCGAAAAGGTGACCAAGCAGGCTTTCGCCATGGTGACCTACTACGGCTTGGACGACGAAATCGGCAACCTGAGTTTTTACGACTCCACAGGTCAGCAAGACTATAGCTTCCAGAAACCTTATAGCGAGAAGACTGCCGAGACCATCGACAAGCAGGTGAGCAAACTTGTTGAGAAAGCCTATCAGGAGGCCATCGACATCCTCACCGAACACCGCGACGGCCTGACCCAGTTGGCCACCAAACTCATCGAGGAGGAAGTCATCTTCGGTGAGGACTTGGAACGCATCTTCGGCAAGCGTCCGTGGGGCAACTCGGAGGACGAGAAACTGAAAAACGCCGCTCTGAAAGAGGCTGAGGAAGCCACTGAAAGCCAGCTCGATAACCAAACTGAAAACGCATAACGCCATGGCTTGGGACAACAAAGGAGAAAACAAAGACACCACCTTCAAGGAGCAGATCCTCGCCAAGGTGCGCAACGCCCTCATCGAGCGGCAGGAAGCCCTCTTCAAGGACATCGACCAACGCACCGAGACGTGGGTGCCCATCAAGGAGGAGGACGGCACGGCCATCACCTTCGCGCAAAACTTTAAGGAGCAGGGCGGCGTGTTCATCTACCTCGAAAGCGAGGCCGAGTTTGCCGGATGCCTCAGGCAGTTGGCGCCCGAAAACGGCTGGGAACCGCTGTGGTGTACCAGCCCCGAGATGCAACGGCTGCTCACAAAATACGGCATCCCTTTCACCGACAGCAAGGAACGCCAGCCCAAGCAGAAACTCGTCAGCCTGACGGGTTGCGAGTGCCTTGTGGCGCAGACGGGCAGCATCGTCGTTTCCGACGCCATGACGCTAAGTCGCGAGGCCTACGCCTTGCCCGACATCCTCTTGGTGTTTGCCACCACCGAGCAAATCGTGCCCGGAATGCGTACCGCTTTCCAAACGGTGAAGCGCAAATACGCCAAGAACCGGCCTTCGCAACTCACCATCATCACGGGACCGAGCCGCACGACCGACATCGAGCAGACCTTGGTCATCGGAGCCAACGGCATTCGCCAAGTGGCGGTTTTCCTCGTCGACGAAGAATGATTTTTTGCGAATAAAGCGGAAAAAAAATTGTTGAATCGGTTTTTGTTTTTATCTTTGCGGCTACCAAACAATGAAAAAGCCCATGAAAAATAGTCGCTTGTTTTGCCTCGCCTTAGTCGTCTTGTGCTTTTCGTGTTCGACCGACGTCGACCTGTATGGCGACTACGCCGAAAGGCCCATCATCTATGGCCTTCTCGATGCCAAAGCCGACACCAATTTCGTGAAAATCACGCGGGCTTTCTCTGTGCAGGGCAATGCCTACGAAACCGCGCTTAATCCCGATTCGAGCAACTATCCCGGGAGGCTCGATGTCCGACTTGTCGAGTTGTGCGACGGCGACAGCGTGCGTGAGATTGTGCTCGACAGCATCACCCTTCACAATAAGGTGGAGGGGACGTTCTATGCACCCGACCAAAAGCTGTATTACACCGCCGAGCCTTTGCAGATGAACGGAAGCCACCGTTACGCCTATCGCCTGAAAGTTGTCCTGCCCGACCGCACCTTGGTCACCACGACCGACATGGTTGGCTCAAGCGCGTTTGCCGGAGTGGGCGAGGGCGTCACCTTCTCGCACGAGTATTACAACATTCCACGCTATTACCTGTTCCGTCCTGCGGTCAACGCCACGTTCTACGATGTCGACATGTCGTTCACTTTCCTCGAACAGCGCACGCCCGATGCCGATTCGGTGCCGCGCACGATGACGTGGAATATCGGCACCTTCACCGACTATTATTTTGACCTGTATTCCGACGGCGACTATTATTCCATCCCTTTTTACGCCAAAACCTTTTTCCAGAGCCTGAAGGATTTCCTTGGTTCCGATACCGCCGTGGCAGGCTTGCAGCGATTTATCGGCGACTATCCTGTTGAGGTCACCGTTGCGGCGGGCGGCGAGGGCTTGCGGCAATACATCTACAACAACGACCCGTCGAATGGCTTCGCGGCAGGCGACAACGAGTTTTCGCTGATTGACGGCGGCTACGGCGTGTTTTCGTCGCGGACGACGTTCACCAAGAAACTACGATTGGCGGGCGAAACGGTGCCCGAATTGGTGGAAAACCCCTACTGGGGCTTCAAGTTCATTGGAGGAAACGACTGACTTTATTGCAATTGCCCGATGATGTCCTCGATGCTGATGCCTTCGGCCTCAGCCGTATAGTTGCGGATGATGCGGTGACGCAAGATGGGGACGGCCACGCTTTGCACATCCTCGATGTCGGGCGAGTATTTGCCTGTCAGCAAGGCGTTGGCCTTGGCCCCGATGATGAGGTATTGCGACGCACGCGGCCCTGCACCCCAGCTGAGGTAACGGTTGGCCCAGTCGTGGGCTTTCGCGGTGTGGGGACGGGTCTTGGCGACAAGGCTCACCGCATATTCATACACGTTGTCGGGCACGGGCACACGGCGCACCAACTGCTGGAAATAAAGGATCTCGTCGGGCGACAAAACGGCGTTCACTTCGGCCACGTTGCCCACGGTGGTGCTCTTCACGATGTCGATTTCCTCGTCGTATGACGGATAGTCGAGCATGAGGTTGAACATGAAGCGGTCCAATTGCGCCTCGGGTAGGGGATAGGTGCCCTCCTGCTCGATGGGGTTTTGCGTGGCAAGCACGAAGAAAGGCTCCTGCAACTTGTAGGTCTTGCCCGATACGGTGATGCTCTTTTCCTGCATGGCTTCGAGTAGGGCAGCCTGCGTCTTGGGCGGCGTGCGGTTGATCTCGTCGGCCAAGACGATGTTGGCGAAGACGGGTCCCTTGATGAACTTGAACTGCCGCGACTCGTCCAAGATCTCGGTGCCCACGATGTCGGAGGGCATCAGGTCGGGGGTGAACTGGATGCGGCTGAAGCTCAAGCCCAAGGCTTTGCCTATGGTGTTGACCAACAGGGTTTTGGCCAAGCCGGGTACGCCGACCAACAAAACATGGCCTTGGCAGAAGATGGACAAAATGGTGTTGTGGATGATGTCGTGTTGCCCCACGATGACCTTCCCGATTTCGTTGCGGAGGGTTTCATATTTCTCGACCAATGCCTTGGCACCGTCGACGTCGGTTGCGTAGTTTGTCATTGAAAGTTCCAATCGTAATAAAAGTCACTGTTCTTGTATTCGTCGTCAAGGCGGATGTAGGCCTTGGCTGCCTTCTCTTTCACCCATTTGCCGATGGCTTCCTGGCGTTTGCGGTTGAGTGCCCAGCTCTGGATGAGGTTGTAGTCCTCTTTCAGGTTGGCTTGGTGGGCCTCAATCTTGCGCTTCACCATGACGAGGCGGAAGGCGTCGTTGTTCTCGTTGGTGGTCATGGGCACGGGGTCGCTGAGGTCGCCGACACCGAGGCGGCTGATGACGAAGGCCAAGTTCTTGTATTCGGGGTAGCTCTGCTCTAACTCTTGCAAGTCTTGCAGGCTGATCCAGTTGCCTCCCGTGGCGGCGTTGGTGAGGTAGCCGCCGTTGCTCTTCGAGTCGTCATCGCTGAATTTCTTGCAGGCCTCCTCGAAGGTCATGTCGCCGTTGCGGACGAGCTGCGCCACCGAGTCGAGTTGGTTTTGGGCTTTCTCAAGCGCCTCGACGGGCACCTTGGCGGTGAGCAGGATGTGGCGGCAGTTGACGGTCTCGCCCCGACGCTCGATGAGTTGGATGATGTGGAAGCCGAACTGGGTCTCCACGACATCGGAGATTTCGCCGTCGCGCAGGTTGAAGGCCACGTTCTCAAACTCGGTGGCATACACGCCTTTGCCGGCAAAGCCGAGCTCGCCGCCCTGACGGGCCGAGCCTGGGTCTTCGCTATACAGCACCGCCATGGTCGCAAAACTGCTCTCGCCGTCGAGGATGCGCTTGCGAATCTGGTAGAGGCGGTCTTTCACCATCAGTTTCTCGTCGATGCTGACAGGCGGACGCTTCACGATCTGCACGATTTCGTAGCTCGGCTGGATGGTGGGCAGGCTGTCGCGTGGGATGTCGCGGAAGAAGTTGCGCACCTCCTTGGGCGTCACCACCACCTTTTCCATGATCTTCGTCTGCACTTGCTCTTGCAGCATCTGGTCTTTCACGGCTTGTCGCACCTCGTCCTTGATTTCCGACATGCTTTTTCCAAACTGTTCCTCCATCTTCTCTTGCGAGCCTAACCTGCTGACGAAGTAGCGGATGCGTTGGTCCATCTGGCTTTCCACCTGCTCGTCGGTGACGGTGATGCTGTCCATCTCGGCCTGGTTGAGCATGAGCTTCTGGAGCAGCAGGTCTTCGAGGATGCGGGCCCTCACCTCCTTGCCAGTGCCTTCGGCCATGCCTTGCAGCCGGTATTGGATGTATTGGTTCTCGATGTCGGATTGCAGGATGACGTTCTTTCCTACCACAGCCACCACCTTGTCGACCACCTGCGGCTGACGGTTTTGTGCCATGATGGGCAATGCCAAAATGCCAAGTATCAATAGTAAGAAGTTTCTTTTCATTGGGTCAAGTTTAATTGTGGGTTTTAATCGGCGTTATACAATGTCGGCGAGCCTACATATACTTCGAATGCCCGCTCTTTCTTTGCTTTTTCGTAGAGGTCGTTCCTCATCTTTTCGAGCATGGCTTGCTTGCGGTGGGCAAGGATGACGCTCTTGATGTTGTCGCGCTCCAAGTCGAGCGGCGAGGTGCTTTCTTCCAGCAGGTAGTCGACGAAACGCACCATGTAGGTGTAGTCGTTCATGTCGAAGCTGACGAACTTGTTCTTCTTCAGGAAGCTCTCCGCGTTGAAAATCTCGATGGGGACGATGCTCGTGAGGTCGTCCAAGCGCATCCAATGGTCAACGTCGAGATGGCTCTTGACGGCGTAGTAAGTCGCCTGAATGTCAATGTTTTGCAGAAGGAGCGTGTCGGTGTCGCTCAGCAGTTTCTGGAAGACGGCCTTCTGCTTGCAGTCTTCGTCGAGGACGACGTAGGCCACCCTCACCATGGTGTTGCGCAGCTGGAAGTCGTCCTTGTTCTGCTCGTAGTACTCCGCAATCTCGTCCTCGCTGACGACGGTGTCCAACCGCTGGCTGATGAGCTGGCTCTCGTAGGCGTAGACGACCAACGAGTTGCGGTATTCCTCCATCTGTTTCTTCAGGTCGAGTTCTTCCTTGTTGAGGTTGTTTTCGGCTTGATGGATAAGCACTTGCCTCCTGATCCACGAGTCGATGAAGGTGCCCACGCGCTGGATGCTGTCCATGATGGGCGTGCCTTCGGGCACGATGCCCTTGAGGTCCGACTCATAGAGGTATTTGCCGTAGCACTCGGCCACCACCACTTCCTTCGAGTTTTTCTCGAAGTAGTCGCAGCCTGCCAACAGCAGGAGCAAAACGATGCCGATCAGAAGCCTAAACTTGTTCATTGATACATCTTCCTGACTTTGTCTAACGCTTTCTCGTTGATTGTCACGGGATAACGCTCTTTGAGCGACTGCACCCATTTCTGTTCCAGTTCCACTTGGTAGTCGGAGGTGACGAGGCCTCGGGCTTCCTTGAGGGTCTTCTGTTCGGGCTGGCGCAGTTCGCGGATGCACACGATGACGGTCGACTGGTCGACGGAGGAGGGGATTTCGTTTCTTACGCCCACCTTCCATTCGGTTTGGTCGACATATTGGTTGTCGCCTCTTTGGTAGTAGCCACGGCGCACGAAGGCGTAGTTGATGGAGTCGCGTTGGATGGCACTCCGCAGGCTGTCAAGCTCAACGCCTTGGTCGAGCAGGGCCTTCACCTTGGGCAACGACTCGGGGCGCGTCACGGTGATGATGGTGGCGTAGGCACGCTCGTCCCACATGTATTTGGAGGCGTTGCGGGCATGGAACTCTTGCAGGCCGAGGGTGTCTTTGACGGCCTTGTCCCACACCTCGCGGTCCATGAGGTCGAAGAGCAGGATGCCGTCGCGGTATTCCTGCACCAAAGCCTTGAACTCGGGATATTTGTCCTCAAGATGGGCGTCGGCGTAGTTCATGACCGTCTCGTTGGCGAAGCTCTCGTAGAGTTGGTAGGCGTAGGTGGCCGGCGTGACGTAGCGTTGGGGCGTCATGTTGGCCTTGATGTAGTCCACAAAGTCGCTCGCCTTGGTCGGGTTGCCTTCGAGGGTGAACAGGGTGGCGTTCAGGTCGACTTCGGCGGCGGGCTTGTAGGCCTTGCGCAGGATGCTGCTGTCGATGGTGGCCATGAAGGCTTCCAAGTTCTTGTCGTTCTGCTTGAACTTGTATTCGCTCTTCACCTGCTTGAGCACCACTTCTTCCGATTTCTTCGAGCGCATGTCTTTCTCGATGCGTTCGGCAAGGCCTTTGCTCTCTTGCTCGAAGGTGCCCACGCCCGACTTGCCCAACAGCTTGATGATGTGGAAACCGTAGTTGGTGCGGATGGGTTGACCTATCTCGTTGATGTCGAGCGATTTGCATACTTCGATGAACTCAGGCACGATGCGGCTCACGGTGAAGTTGCTCAAGGCACCGTTGCGGGCGATGGTGCCCTTGTCGTCGGTGTATTGTTTCACCATCTCGTTCCAGTTGTTGCCGTTTTGGGCCATCAGTTCCTTGTAGATGTTGTCGGCTTTCGATTGCATGGCGGCCACGTCTTCCTCTGATGCGTCGAAGGGCAGCTGTAGAAAGATGTGGGCGGCCTGTATGGTGCCCATGGCGTCGGTCACGCTCTGCACCTTGATGATATGGTAGCCGAAGTCGCTGCGCACGGGCATCGAGATTTCGCCTTCCTTGGTGTTGTAGGCACCGGTCTCGAAGGGATACACCATGTCGAAGACGCTGAAATAGCCGAGGTCGCCGTGGTTGGGCGGGGTGGCAGGCCGTTGGTCGGTGGCCGGCATACCCTTGGCCGACGGGTCGTCGGAGTATTGGTCGGCGAGGGCACCGAAGTCGGCGCCTTTGGCCAAGGCTTTCTTGCGGATGTCCATGGCCTTGTTGTAGGCCCGCAGCGTGTCGGAAGGCAGGGCGTTCTTGTCGCAACGGATGAGGATGTGCGAGGCGCGGATGTCCTTCAGCTTGCGCTGGTAGGCTTCTTGCAAAAGCGCGTCGGTGATGTCGTCGCTGCTCATGAATGGCTTGGCCAACTGCTTGCGGTAGCCCGCCAGCTCCTTCTGGAACTTGGCGCTCGTGTCCAATTGCAGGCGCTCGGCCTCCATCACTTTCATGCGGAAGGTGGTGAATAGCTCAAGGTAGTCGTCGACGGATTTCTTCTCGATGACGTCGCTCTTGAGGTTGTTCTTGTAATAGACATCGCAAAACTCCTTCACGGTGATGTCTTGGTCGCCAATGGTCATCAGCACTTGCTTGTCGAGTTTCGACTGGGCGTTGGCGAAAATAGTCGGCATGATAAGGAATGCCAATGCAAACGTTTTCAAAAAGTTAGTCTTCATATTTCTGGCGTTTTTATTGTTCTATGCTTGTTTGAGTGTGCCTTCCACTTCCAATCCGTCGGTCAGCACGCGCAGGTCGTCGACGCTGATGTTGTCGAAGACGGTCTTCACCTGCTCGATTTGGCCGAGGTGCAGCATCAGGCGGCTTTCGGGACGCTTCTCGATCAGCCCATCGGGGATCTTGTTTTTCAGGAGGCTCAGCACGGTGGTCAGCAGCTTGTCGGTGCCGAATCCCGCGTCAACGCTGACCAACAAGTCGCTGCCTGTCAGTTCGATGAAGGTCAGGTTGGCCGACACGTCTTTCTTGATGAAGCCCAAGTTCAGCGGATAGGTCACGCGCACGGTCTTCGAGTCGATGGAAGAGAAGGAAATGGATTGCTGCGCTTTTTCTTCCAACAGGCTTTTAAGTTCGGTGAATGATATTGATGCTTTCATTTTTTCTTTGTTTTTACACGAATGACCATAAATGCATCACGAATTGCCATTAATTATTTTCTTCGCCTTCGTCGTCCCAGTCTGGATGCTCATGGAACAACAATTCCATGTCTTTGTCAAGCAAAATGCAAGCATTTGTCTCTTCAACATACGCATAACGTTCGCCTTGTAAGCTGGGCTGTCCAAAGTTAATGAGCAATCCGATTGGCATTTTTGTCAGTCGCATATAATTGAACAATTGGGCACGATGGGCAGGCAACAACTCTTTGACGGACTTTAACTCTATGATTACATCATCAACTACCAAATCCATCTTGTAATACTTTTCCATCTTATGGCCTTTGTAGTAACAAGGCAGCAGTTTTTCCGATTCGTATTCTATATCTTTTTCATGCAATTCCATACAAAGAGCCTCATTGTATAACGGTTCTAACAATCCCCAGTTCAACTCTCGATGAACTTGCATCGCCGAACCAATGATTTCATAAACGAGATTCTTATATTTCTTGAAATTGAACATATAATTTCTGAAAAATTCGTGGACAATTCCTGATAATTCGTGTTTATAACTATATTAGATTAACTTCTATTAGATTAACTTCTTTTGCTGTAGTTGGGTGCCTCCTGCGTGATGGTCACGTCGTGCGGATGGCTTTCGAGGATGCCCGAGTTGGTGATGCGGATGAACTTGGCTTTCTTCAGCTCCTCGATGGTGTGCGAGCCGGTGTAGCCCATGCCTGAGCGCAGGCCGCCCACCATCTGGTAGACCACCTCGGAGAGCGTGCCTTTGTAGGGGACGCGCCCGGCGATGCCTTCGGGGACGAGCTTCTTCACGTCTTCCACGTTGTCTTGGAAATAACGGTCCTTCGAGCCTTGCTGCATGGCTTCGAGCGAACCCATGCCACGGTAGGTCTTGAACTTGCGGCCTTCGTAGATGATGGTGTCGCCCGGCGACTCGTCGACGCCGGCGAAGAGCGAGCCGGCCATGATGGACGAGGCACCGGCGGCCAAGGCCTTCACGATGTCGCCCGTGTAGCGGATGCCACCGTCGGCGATGATCGGGATGCCCGTGCCTTCCAAAGCCTTCGCGACCTCCATGACGGCGGTGAGCTGCGGCACGCCGATGCCGGCCACCACGCGCGTCGTGCAGATGGAGCCGGGACCGATGCCCACCTTGATGGCGTCGGCACCCGCCTCGGCCAACGCCTTGGCGGCTTCGCCCGTGGCGATGTTGCCCGCCACGATGTCGATCTGCGGATAGTTGTTCTTCAGGTTGCGCACCATGTCGATGACGCCTTGCGAATGGCCGTGGGCCGTGTCGACTACGAGGGCGTCGACGCCGGCGTCGACCAAGGCGGCGGCGCGTTCAAGCGTGTTGGCGGCGATGCCCACGGCAGCGGCCACACGCAAGCGGCCACGCGAGTCCTTGCAGGCGTTGGGACGCGCCTTCACCTTGATGATGTCCTTATAGGTGATGAGGCCAATCAGGTGGTTGTCCTTGTCGACCACGGGCAGCTTCTCGATCTTGTATTGTTGCAGGATGTCGGCGGCCTTCTCGAACGAGACCTCCGTCGTGGTGATGAGGTCTTTGCTCGTCATCACCTCGGCGATGGGGCGGTCGAGGCCACGCTCGAAACGCAGGTCGCGGTTGGTGACGATGCCGACGAGCACGTTCTGGCTGTCGACCACGGGGATGCCTCCGATGTGGTATTCGCCCATCAGGTCGAGGGCGTCTTTCACGGTGGCGTCGACATGGATGGTCACGGGGTCGCTGATCATGCCGTTTTCGGCGCGTTTCACCTTGCGCACCTCGGCGGCCTGCTTGCCGATGGTCATGTTCTTGTGCAGCACGCCGATGCCGCCTTCTTGCGCGATGGCGATGGCCATGCGGCTCTCCGTCACGGTGTCCATGCCGGCAGAGACGACGGGGATGTTCAAGTCGATGTTGCGCGAGAACTTGGTTTTCAGGTTGGTTTCACGGGGAAGTACATTACTATAGGAAGGGACCAAGAGGACGTCGTCGTAGGTCAGGCCTTCACCAATGATTTTTTCGGTATCAAATGACATGGCGTGTAGTTTTTGTATTAATCTGCAAAAATACGGAATTTTCCGATAGGTTGCACGGAATGGACGGAAAAAAAGCAACGACCGCCTGTGTCGTTCCTTGCAGAGACTGCGGGAATAGAGGCTGTTGGCGGTCGTCGCTGGTGGATTTCTTCGAACCCTTACTAGGTCGTTGTCATGACTTTAATCGTGCTGCAAGAGTTGTGCCCTTCCTGTTCCACCTGAATCTGGACGGGGATTTTCTCTTTCAGTTCCTCCACATGGCTGATGATGCCCACGTGGCGGCCAGCTTTGGTGTGGAGCGTGCGTAGCGTGTTGACGGCATTTTGCAGCGGCTCGCCACTCAGGGTGCCGAAGCCTTCGTCGATGAACAGGGTGTCGACAGACAGGCGTTGCCCGATGTCGCTCAAGGCCAGTGCCAACGACAATGAGACGAGGAAACTCTCACCGCCCGAGATGGTGCTTACCGCCCTGCTGGCGAAGCCTTGATAGGCGTCCTCGATGGAGATGACGAAAGTGCCGGGGTCCACTTTTAGTAGGTAACGGTCGGTCAACGTTTGCATATAACTGTTGGCCGATTGGATCAGGCTCGAAAGCACGTAGCTTTGTGCGATTTTCCTGAATTTGCTGCCTGTGGCATCACCAATAAATTGGTTCATGCGTGCCCACTTCTGGTAGTCGGCTTTCTTCCTTTCGGCATCGGCGGAGCGTTGCTGATGTAGCTCTCTGTTATGCTTGTCGGTGTTCTGCTCTTGGATGAGGGCGCCTTTCTTTTCGGCCATCATTGTCAGCATCTTTTCGCAATCGGCAATGCGATTCGTCAAAGCCTCCAGGGTGTCAGTGTCATTCAGCACAGGTTTTGCATTCAAGTGTTCCTGTAGGTTCTTGAATGCCTCTTCCTTCAAGGTCTTGGTAGCCAATACTTTGTTACGCACTCTGTCAATCTTTGCGCTTAATTCCGAGATTGATAGGGGAGTATAGGTGTCCAATGCGGTGAGGCGTTCCCTGTTGATGTCGGCTTGGCTTTGCAAATAATCGTCCAATAGATGATCGTTTTGTGCGATGGCGTCCTCGGCAAGTTTCAGTTGGTCCAAAGCCGTGGCGGTCTTGCTCTTCACGTCGTTGGCTTTCTTCAACAGATCCGGCATTTCCTCAGCTTCCGATGCCGTCAGCGTGCTCCAATCGTGCTTCAGAAGGAGGATGTCGTCGGTGATTTCCTTGACCGTCTGGCATTTTGTGGCGATTTGGCTTAGTTGTGCGTCGAGTGCCTGCCTTTGCCGAATCGTGGTTTGTAGGCTCTTCACCTGCGTCTGTGCTTCCTCGATTTTTGTGTCAAGTTCGCTTAAGGCAGTTTTGGTGTCGGTTTCCAGAGACTGTAGCACCTGCGGCGTGTCTTTTTCGATGGTCTCGATGCCACATGCCTTGCAAGCTTCAATCACTTTTTGACGTGCCTTTGCGATGGAGTCGTCGTTGTCGAAAGCGCGTTTGGAGGTTTCATACGCGCTTGTGGCGGTCTTTATCTCGGCGTCCAGCTTGTTTTTCTCGTTCAGCAAATTCGTATAGGCCGTATCGGCTTCGTTGAAGGCCTCGGTCAAGCCGTTGACCAGCGCTGCCAGCTCGTCTTCATGGGGCAGTTCGTTCTTGATTTCCTGTCGGCAAACGGGACAGATGTCGCCCACATGCAGCCTCTGGCGCATGGTTTGGGCAAACTTGTCGATGGTGTCTTTTTGCTTCTCGAGCAGTTCCTTTTGCGACGCCATTTTTGTCTTGGCATCATGAAGTAGAGGCTCCATTTTCGAGGCTTCTCCTTTCTTCTGTCCGATGTCGGCAAGCGCTTTGTTGAGACCTTCTTCTGCCGTTTTCCTACGACTCTTTTCGGCCTTGTAGGTGTCAATGCGATCGAGCGCCGTTTTGATGTTTTGCTTTGCCTCAAGGGTCTTGTCGCGCAAGGCTCTTAGATCGGTCAGTCGTTGCGTTGCCAGGGCCTCTTCCTCGGATTTGATCTCGGGCAACTTGTTGCGCTCGGTTTCCACTCTCTGTCTTTCTGTCTCTGCAAAGGCGAGGCCGGCAAGTACTTTTGCATATTCTCGAGCCAGAGTTGTTAGCTCGCCCTTGTGGGTTGTCGCCTTGCTTTCGGCATCTGTTTTCGCCCTAAGCCAGCCACGGGCCTCCACGGTGTCAGTCCACTGCCTTGTCAGCGATTCGTCGACTTTGAAGGAATCGCTTTCGGTCGTGGCAACGGCGTCGTCATATGTTTTTTGCGTCAATCCCAGTTTCTCGGAAAGGTCGTCATTGTCCTTTAA
The DNA here is from genome assembly GCA_937877465.1 of uncultured Bacteroidales bacterium. Lineage (GTDB taxonomy): Bacteria > Bacteroidota > Bacteroidia > Bacteroidales > F082 > Limimorpha. The sequence continues at coordinate 15,477 of CALFIT010000011.1, forward strand.
CCATTTTGTCTTCGCTTTGTCCTTGTCTAGCAGTCGCCTATATGCCGATTGTTGGGCTTCGAGGCTTTTGGTCTCCTCATGCTTGCGCTTCATGTCTTCCTCGGAAGGGTTGGGCATCTCGTCGACCAACTGTTTCGAGGATGTCCAGGCCAATTCTTTTTGCGAGGTCACGTCGTAGATTTTTTTCCCGATCTTGGAATATACGTCGACGCCGGTGATTTTTTCCAAAATCGTCGCTTTTTCTTTGTCGGCGCTATTGAGGAATCGCGTGAACTCGCCTTGGGCAAGCAGCGTCGTACGGCAAAACTGGTCGAAATCGAGGCCGATGGCGTCCTTGATTTCTTTTTTGATGTCGGCGTCTTTTTCGAGTTTCTTTTCCGTGTCGAGGTTTTCCCAAATCCAGTCTTTCGATTGCAGTCGCCCTGTCGGTTTCTTGCGGGCGCGGGCCACCGACCAGGTTGCCTTGTAATGCGTGCCGTTGCTTCCTGTGAAGGTCAACGAAACGAAGGCTTCGCCTGTGTTTTTTCGCATCAGTTGTCGGGGGTCATTGATCATGACGACGCCTTCGCCGTCTCTGGTGTTGCCTTCCATCTTGGTGCCGTCAAGTCTGGGCGTGTCGGCATAGAGGGCGAGGCAGATGGCGTCGAGGATGGTCGACTTGCCAGCGCCGGTCTTGCCTGTAATCAGGAAGACCTCGCTGTCGACCAACGGGCTGGCTTCGAAGTCGATGACGGCGTCTTCGATTGACGCGATGTTGTGTATGGTGAGTTTCTGTATTTTCATGTTGTTGTCCTCCCTCGTTTTTATTTCCTTTCTTCCTCTTTAACCATCGCAAGGGCTTCGTTGAAGATGGCTTCCAGCTCATCGTCGAAGCCGTATCCGCTGTCGCCGAAGTATTTCTTGACGATTTCAATCGGTTCTTCCGACTGGAATTCCTGCACCGAGAGTGCCGTGACGGCGTTTTGTCTCGGCGTTTTGCGTTTCGCATTGATGCAGCAAAGGCGGCATCGCTTGTTTTGGGTCAGGGCTACGGCGTCCATGAAAGCCTCGGCGGGGAGGAAGTCGTCGATGGCCACGTTCAGTCGGATGTAGGAGGGGATGTCGTCGGGGTATTCCTTCAGGCGTTCCAAGGCTTCGTCCCAAGTGGCGAAATCGTTGGTGGGCAGTGTCACCAATGGATGCGGGTTGTCGATTTCGATGGCCGTCACCGTGGGTTTGGCGCCATGCTTCTCTATCTCCACCATGCTGATGGAGTGGGAGTAGCTCTCGTCGAAGCTGACGGCCAACGGCGTGCCGCAATATCTCACGTTATGTTTGCCGCTGTGCACAAACTGTTCGTGGTGGATATGGCCAAGGGCTAGATAATCGTAGCCTGTGCCCAATTGTCCCAATTCGAGCGCGTCGATGCCGCCAACGGTGAGCTCGGTCGCATGGTCGTGTCCTGTAAAGTCACAGCCGCGCACCGTGGTGTGGGCAGTCATTACCACGGGAAGGTCTTCGGTGTTCATCTCGGCCACCTTGTCGATCAGCTGTTGGAAGATGCCTTCAGGGAGGTTGCGCACGTTGGTATAGGGGACGGCGATGACGTATCCTTTGCCTGGCACGGCTACGATGTGCTCGTCGAGGTGGTTTTTCTCCATCTGCCCGATGGCAAACACGTTCAATGCCCTCCAAGGCGTGCGGAAGATCTCGTGTTTCGAGCCGCTGTCATGATTGCCGGCAGTCATCACGATGGTCATCTGTGGGTGAGCCTCGTGTATCTTAACCATGGCATCTGCCAACAAGGTTTGGACGGCAGCTGAAGGCTGCGAAGTGTGGTACACGTCGCCACACAGCAGAAACACGTCGGGTCGGTTTTCCCTCACGATGTCGATGATTTGGCTCAGCATCGCCGTTTGCTCTTGGGTGCGGTCATAGCCATACAAGGTGTGGCCCAAGTGCCAGTCGCTGGTATGCAGTATTTTCATGGTCGTACTATTGCGTTTGTTTCTTCTGTATCTATATAGTCACTCCGCATCGTTTTTTTTAACCGTCAGCTCAATTCTTGGCAAAACAGGCGAGAAATGTGTGCCTTCGACCAGCTCGAAGCTGACCCTTCCACTGCATTGTTTGCTCAGGATGTTGGCGGCGATGCGGGTCTTGTCTTCCACCGTGGCCATGCGTCGTTCCTTCGAGTTCTTTCGTGACGCCTTCGGGGAGGAGGAGATAAAAGATGTGGTTGAGTAGTTGTTGCATCGTGATTGTTGTATGAACCATGTATTCAATCCATCGATTTCATGATAACTATTTTATGACTGACGTGGCCAGTACAAGCCAAGACTTATCCGTGTCGCGACGTTGAATATAGCCCTTGTCCGCCATTCCGTCTATTAGTTTCTGTATCGCTGAAACATTAATGCCTAATTCTTCCGATAACCTTGCGTATGTATCATACGGATTGTCTTGAAGTAGATGAAGGAGTCTTGATGCGTTAGGAGAACGGAAAACTATTTTTTCGCCATCATACCACCACACATTTTCATCCTTATTCTCAATGTACGCGATATTATATGCCAACTCGTCTTCAACCAACTTAGCAAAATACGTAACAAAGTTTCTCGTTTTGGTGAGGCTTGCATGGGCCCCAACGGAAGGCACCAAACCAACTACTATGTCCGTTTTATGCAGCGCTTCCAAATACTCTTGCTTCTTCCTACTCCTCACCACAATCATAGGCCAACCGTGGCGGGCCAGAATGTAGTTCACCATTAGGCGAGCAATCCTGCCATTGCCATCCTCAAACGGGTGGATACGGATATAACGGTAATGAAACAAAGCGGCAAGTTCCACTACTGAGTATTTGCCAGACGTCTCGGCATCGTTATACCAGTTGACAAGGTCGGTCATCAGCGCAGGAGTCTCTTCGGGCGAGGCATACTCGAACCGGTCGCCATAGCGGGTAATCACGCTGTTAGGCCGCGTCTTGTATTGACCCGCATGTATCACATAGCTCGTCTGCTGTCCTCCAGGCAAGTTGCGATAGACGGTGTAATCTTCGCGCAATAGCGTCTTGTGAAGTGTTCGGATGAAGTGCTGTGTCATGGGCATGTTGCCCTCTTTTACTGCCTGACTCATCATTTCCAGCCCCACTTGGCTGGCCTTCATCTCCATGAAGTCCTGCAAATGTCCCTCTCCGCTTACGGCACCAAACATCAACAGCAATTCGGTTTGACCGTATGTCAGCGTATTGCCCTCGATGTGGTTGCTGTTGTAATTGTACTCCACGGTGAACCGCCTACTGAGGCTGTTTTGCTGAAGCGCTGTAAGCGGTTGAAGTTCCCTCCATTTTCCAAACAAATTGTTTAGTCGCTCTCTTGCCATTTCCGATGAAAATTTGGTTCAATAATCAAGAAATCACCAATCGAAGGTGGTAGCCTACCACTTTCATGGTGCAATAATACGATTTTTCTTTGAACGGGAGGCTAAAATCTCCAATTTAATTCAAAAAACAAGGCTATAAAGTGGTAACTTACCACCTTTAAGCCTTGTTTTTTTTTTGCTTTGTTACAATATCCTCCTAATCTATGTGATTCCAATCCCCGAAACCAAACGCAAAGGAATCACGATCCCATCAGCCAAAACGAGGCATTGGCCGTAGTCGTCGATGGCCTTCAGTAGGCCTTGGATGGTTTTGTAGGCTCCGCCTTCTTTCTTCGCGTCGGGCTCGAAGTAGGTTACGGCGACGTTGGGATGTGTCGCCGAAACGTGATGCGGCAAATTAATGATATCCTCGTATTGTTCCATAACTCTAAACTCTAAACCCTAAACTCTAAACTCTAAACTATGCTTTATGTCCTCCAATCTGTTGATTCCGTTCCATAGCCGTAGCCCCTTCTTCAAAATTGAGGCCTTTCAGGATGGCGTTTTTGCCAAACTTCGCCTTGATCTCCAAGAGCGCTTCCTGCATCTTGCGTTCCTTGGCCCTTTCCTCGGCGTCGTAGTTGATGGTCAGGACGATTTGGTCGGTCACAAGATGGTGTTTCACCAAGTTCATCGACATCTCATCAGCCATTTCCATCACCACGACCTTGGTTTTCTTGTAGTCATATCCGACCGACAGCACCTGCCCGTTGCTCAACGACTTCAGGTCTATCGCTATGTAGGTGCATTGCTTCATCAGGATATAAACAAGCCGCTGAAGGGTCAGCGGCTTGTTCGGTTTTTGTGGAGATGGAGGGAGTCGAACCCTCGTCCAAACAAGGAACCCCCAGGCTTTCTACATGCTTATTCCGCTGTTGGTTTTCGTGCCGCGCAACGAAGCGAACGCCGTAAACGCGACCTTATCTCCTGAGTTTCGCCACACCGTCGGAGCGCCAGTGCGACTATCCCGAAATTGCTTAGCACCTCGTTCCCAGGCCGGAATCAGGAATCTCCACCTGCGAGATGTCTCGTCCGCTCACCTTGTGTGCGGATTGAGCCAGTGACCTACTGTGCTTCGATCAGGCAGCGAGAGCGTAGTTGTTTTCGCCAATTACTTTTTTGCAGTCAAGATTTACGAGCGTCACTGCGAGGCTCGGCATGCTTACATGACAATTCGTCTTGCTGTCGAAACCATACATCCCCAAAACAGTTTGCAGTTTGCAGTTTGCAGTTGTTCAGTTGACAAGTTTTGTCATCCTTGAAAAGCGAGTGCAAAATTACATTTATTTTCAATACCCCGCAAGGGGCAAGGGAAAGTTTTTTCAAACAATAGATTCTTCCCTGGACTGCTTCGTTCCTCGCAGTGACGCGAAGCGGCAACTGAATAACTGAACAACCCCTAACCCCTAACTCCTAACTGCAAAACTGAAAACTGAAAACTGCTAACTCCTAACTAATGCAGCGGATTGCCGAAACGCTCCACGTCGTCCTTCGTAATCGTGTCGCCACAAAGAATGACTAATCGCTCCACGATGTTGTGCAGCTCGCGGATGTTGCCGGTCCATTGGTATTGTTGCAAGGCCTCGATGGCCTCCGGCTCAAAGGTAGGCGCGGCCTTGCCCATGTCCTGCGCTATCAGGGCGACGAAGCTCTCCACCAACAGCGGGATGTCGTCCTTGCGTTCGCGCAATGGCGGCACTTGGATAACGATGACGCTCAGGCGGTGGTACAAGTCCTCGCGGAAGTTGCCCTTCTCGATCTCGCTCTTGAGGTTCTTGTTGGTGGCGGCCAAAATCCTGACGTTGACGGGGATTTCCTTCTCGCCGCCCACGCGCACGATTTTGTTTTCCTGCAAGGCTCTCAAAACCTTAGCTTGGGCCGAGAGGCTCATGTCGCCGATTTCGTCCAAGAAGAGCGTGCCGCCGTCGGCCAGCTCGAAGTCGCCTTTCTTCTGCTTGATGGCGGAGGTGAACGACCCTTTTTCGTGGCCAAACAACTGGCTTTCAATCAATTCTGAAGGAATGGCGGCGCAGTTTACTTCGATGAATGGGTTGCGACTTCGTGGGCTGAGGTCGTGCAGCTGTCGGGCGACGAGTTCCTTGCCCGTGCCGTTCTCGCCCGTGATGAGCACGCGGGCGTTGGTGGGGGCCACCTTCTCGATCATGTCTTTCACTTCGAGCATCGGTGCCGACTCGCCAATCATCTGGTGTTGGATCTTTACGGCTTTTTTCAGCACCTTGTTCTCTGTGGCCAAGTTCTTCTTGTCCAAGGCGTTGCGCAGGGTGATGAGCAGCCGGTTGAGGTCGGGTGGCTTGGGGATGAAGTCGAAGGCGCCTTTCTTGATGGCTTCTACGGCGGTCTCGATGGTGCCGTGCCCCGACAGCATGATGACGGGCATGTCCGACTCCTTGCGGATGGCTTCGAGCACTTCGATGCCGTCCATCTCGGGCATCTTGATGTCGCAGAAGACGGCGTCAAAGTCGTGTTCCTTAATGAGTTGCAAGGCTTCCATGCCGTTGCTGGCATCGTCCACCTGATAGTTTTCGTTTTCGAGGATGTCGCGCAAGACGCGGCGGATGGGGGCCTCGTCGTCAATGATGAGTATCTTGGTCATCGTTCATAATTTTGCGCAAAGATAGCGGTTTTCCCCAAATGTTATGCAGAAAAAGTTTTCCATCACCGTGTATTGTTCCCCGCGCTTGTCAGCCAGCCCCTCGCTGCCAACAATACCAATGTCGGCCAAGCCGCCGTTGCCGATGGCCGAGGCGAGACGCTCCGTGCCGGCGAAATAGTGCTTGGTGTAACCCGTGGCCGTGGCTGTGAGGTAAGGCGAGGCGTAAAGCGTTGGCTCATCCAGCGAGACATAGGTCTCACTCATCTCACCACTGCCCGTATGGTTGCTATAGCCCGTCAGCTTGAAAGTACGCTCGCCCTGTGCGTCATACACATAGTGGGCCGCGTTGCCGCTCGCCGCGTTGTCAACCATGCCCATCATGCGGTTCCGCTCGTCCCACACCAAGTTGCGCTGGCTGCCGCCCTGGCTGTTTTGCGCCGTCATGTTGCCCTTGGCATCCCAAGCAAACGATAAAAGCACATCGCTGGCACGGTTGGGCAAGGTATGGATGTTTCTCAGAGTGTGCGGCTGGGTAGCGTTGTAGGTGTAGCCTCGCCTCGTGCCGTTAAGGTCGTAGGTGTCGATGCGCCCGTCGTCAAGGTAGGTGCGCTGCTCCGTGTAGCCCACGTTGCCCTGTTGGCAATTCGTAGCAGTCAGGCGGTTGAGGTGATCATAGGTGTAGGCGCAGGAGTATGGTCCTCCGAGTGTCCCTATGGCCACAGCCGCATTGTCGGTCTTGGTGACATTGCCTACGCCATCGTAGTCGTATGTGATGTCCTGCATCAGCGCATTGGCAGATGTACGCCCCTTCAAGTTGCCGGTCCGACGATTTCGTATCTTCGTATTGTTGGTCATTTCTTTTCCCTATTGTTTGTGCGAACGATAATACCTTGATCCTTTGACCTGAATTTTAGAGCGCATTATACATTGTATATTATTCAAATTCTTTAAACCGCTTCAACTCAATCCACTCCCATTTCTTATAGTTTCTTTTTGACCATTGTCCAACAGGTTGTGTATTTGGCAACCCATCCGTGTTTTTGTTGTTGATGAAATTTGTACTTTTCATAAGATTACCTTTCAAATCAAAGAACATGCATGTACCATTTAATTGTCCATCTTCAAACTCTGCCTCAATAATTAGTTTGTCAACATAGTAGAACCTCCATTTCCCAGTTTCAAGTCCATTTTCTACATAGCCATCCACAAAAATCATATCGTGATAGTGAAATGCATAATACAATTCATTATGACCAGCATTATTGGATTCAATATAAGTGCAAGTTTTAGCAAGTATAAATAATGAAGCAAAACAATTATGAAATATAAGTTCTTTTCTCCCTTTTTCTCCTATAGGAAAGTCATTGGTACGAAGAGAAATAGGACCGAATACACGACCAGAATATACATCTTCATAGTGTTGAAATCTTTTATTTGGCAGATAGGATATTTTTTGCCAAACTACCAATCCTTCTTTATTGAAGGATAAATCTTCTGGTTTCCTTATAATTGTATCAGAAAATGTTGTTTTGAGAATACTATCTACCTTTAATTGTTTGTAAAAACTTTTACCATACCCTTTACCTGGTGTTAATTCGGGGTAAGCTGGTTTTTTCATTCCAGGATATGGCAACAAAAACATTTTTCCATAGTCATCAATTCGAGGAATGTTTACTGGATCTATGCCTTCTCTTAATACTTTTGCTAACTTTCCTTCCGACAAGGTTAATGCGGTTTCCGCAAGAGTATAGTGTCGTGTACCATCTATTTCATGAAAATAAGTACTTCCAGGAGCAGTGGCGGCAAACTGCCAAGCTCTAGCTTCATCCATCGCGGTTGGATTTTTTATATTGAGCTTACCTTTCAAAATATCAACAGCATGATATACTTCTTCAAACAAATTAGAATATATGCTGAAGCCGCCATCAGGAGAGGTTATTCTATCCCCAGTTAAAGTGAAGCAGACTTTATAATCAACTCCATTTTCCCCCAAAGACACGACACCATTTGTATTCTCTTTTATATAACTTTCTTGTGAAAACAAGAACACTTTATCAGACCTATTCAATCGTCTAAATTTTCGTGCAAATTGTCGAGAATATGAAGGATTCTTAGCGCCATTAACTCTTTTATTAATAAATTTTTCTACAGTCTCTTGTGTTGTTTTATTTGCATATCGAATGGTATCTCCTACCGGATCCACCAACTTCATCGGATTATCCGAACAATAAACATACGGGCTTAGGCTCGGATACTTGTCGCTCATTGGGTCAACACTCAGCCAAATGCCCAATGAAGAGGAATAGTAGCGTGCGCCGAAATAGTCATAGCCTGTCTCTGCATCCCGTTCCTTGCCCGTGAAGCGGTAACGCTCGGAATAGTCTGTGCCTGGTACTTGCTGGTCGATGTAATCGCCACCGAAGGGCTTGTATTGCAGGTGCTGCACAGGCTGCCCGCTCAAGTCGGTAATCCATGAGGCGGAGCCGAGATGGTCTGGGTGGAAGAAATAGGTGAGCTCGGCCGTCGTGTCGGGCCGGGTCAAGCCATAGAGTGTATCAAGCCTGTTGCGGTTGATACGCAAGGGATAAGGCGACATCACGCGTCGCAGCAGCGTGTCACGCTCCCTGCGCTTGTCAGCCAGCACGTCGCCGTCAACAATCGGGTGGCCAACGTCGGCCAAGCCGCCGTTGCCAATGGCCGAGGCGAGACGCTCCGTGCCGGCAAAATAGTGCTTGGTGTAGCCCGTGGCCGTGGCGGTGAGGTAAGGCGAGGCATAAAGTGTCGGCTCATCCAGCGAGACATAGGTCTCACTCGTCTCACCACTACCAGTATGGTTGCTATAGCCCGTCAGCTTGAAGCTGCGCTCGCCCTGCGCATCGTACACATAGTGGGCCGCGCTGCCGCTCGCCGCGTTGTCAACCATGCCCTGCATTCGGTTCCGTTCGTCCCACAGCATGGCACGTTGGCTGCCACCCTGGCTGTTTTGTGCCGTCATGTTGCCCTTGGCATCCCAAGCGAACGAGAAGAGCACATCGCTGGCACGGTTGGGCAAGGTATGGATATTGCTCAGAGTGTGCGGCTGGGTAGCGTTGTAGGAGTAGCCTCGTCTCGTGCCGTTAAGGTCGTAGGTGGCAATGCGCCCGTCGTCAAGGTAGGTGCGCTGCTCCGTGTAGCCCACGTTGCCCTGTTGGCAATTCGTAGCAGTCAGGCGGTTGAGGTGATCATAGGTGTAGGCGCAGGAGTATGGTCCTCCGAGTGTCCCTATGGCCACAGCCGCATTATCGGTCTTGGTGACATTGCCTACGGCATCATATTCGTATATAATGTCCTGCATCAGCGCATTGGCCGAAGTGCGCCCTTGCAAGTTGCCAAGACGACGGCTCGTCGGATTGTAAGAATAGTGCTGTGTGGTGCCATTGCCGAAATATACCGCTGTGCGGTCGCCAAACTTGTCGTAGCGGATGCTGTCGACAAGGCTCTTATCGTTGCCGTTCTTGGCCGAGGACACGCTTTTGAGATTGCCTCCAAAGTCGTAGGCATAGCTCACCCGCTCCTTGTCAGGATAGGTGATGGACAAGGTGCGTCCCCAAGTGTCGTATTCGGTGTTTATGATGAAAGTGTAGGCATTGTCCTCTGCCGCAAGCGCAAAGGTACGACAATTTTCCGAAACATTGCCCATGGCGTCGTAAGAATATCTGGCGTAGCCCGATTCGTCTTCCATTTTCACCACATGTCCGGCGCCGTTCACGCCGTCACCTAGGCTTCCGTATCGGTAGTGTATGTCGTTCTCGGGGTTGGCCGAGAAGGCCACATCGGTCAAGCGGCCAAACTGGTACGAGTAACTAATCGATTGCCCGTCGGCTTTCTGCTCTTGGGTGAGGTTGCCCGCAAGGTCAAACACGTAGTTGTCGGTGCCAGCATCAGGATGATTACGTGAAACACATCTACCGAGCATGTCATACGTGTAAGTGGTGATGGCATCGCATGGGTCAGCAACGGAAACGAGTTCGCCGAGGGTGTTGTAGACGAAGTTGGTGGTGGCGGCAATGTCGGGTGAATCAGCCACGCTCCTTAGTGTCAGACCTCGATAATCAGTATAGGTTAGGTTGTGCACATTGTTGGCATCGGTAGTCAAAGTTCTGAACACATACTGGCCGTTGAGGTTCTCAATGCCATAGCTCATCCTCGTGGTGGCCCCGTCGGGCAGGGTGACCGACACCTTGCGGTCGAGCACATCGTATGCATAGACGGTGGGAGGCTGGCTATCAATATTAGGATAATATGTAGACCATTGGTAAGGATCGCTTAAATCCAAAGCTTCTGTCACGGGATAATACACGCTATCGGGGCGACCTATGGCGTCATAAGTGACATGGCCGCTAATCTGGAGCATCTCCACACCATCAATCTCCATTTCTTTCTTGGTTTGCACCACGCGCCCTAAAGCATCGCAGCGCGTCGAAACAACCATGGGATTGTCGGGATGTTGGCAGTCGTAGTGTTCGGTCTTGGCAACACAATCGAGTGTGGCGAAATTGCCCTCAGTGAACCAATAATGGTGCCGTATGGAATATTGTGGGTCAAGAGGCCCGCGGATTTTTGACACACGCCCCATCTCGTCATACTCGTATGACATGACATTGCCGTTGATGTCGGTAATCGTAGTTGGCGTGCCCCAACGGGAATCATACGTAGCCTGAGACTTGTCGCCCAGCGAGTTGGCGACAGTTACGGGCAGGCAATGGAAGAGGTCGTCATAGACATATTCCAATGTCATCCGCTGCCCATTGGCATCGGTAGGACCAACGCAGGTAACGATGTTGCCGCAGTTGTCATATAGGAAATCGTATTGCGCCGCGTTGTCGCTCTGGCCTGTAGACGAGTTGTGGTTCCTGATAGTGGAAACATGCCCCGTTGGCACATCAATGTCACAGGCTCGTGCCTGCAACAGATGGCCTTGGACATCCTTGACAGCAATGCTGTCAGGTGTCCCGACAATGTATCTGGATTCATCGCGATAATAATGGATGTCGGCAACGAGCCTGTCGTTGTTGCCTTGGGCGAAATGCTCATAATGCGTGACGTTGCCATACTTACTTATGTATTGGAACGTCTTTTTCTCAATGAGTGGACTGCTTTGGTATCGTGTTGTTTCGTTGGCAAGTGCGGGATACACATTGTTTAGGCTGAAATTGGCCATTTGGGCGCCGCTGTTGATGGCCAAGGGGACATATTCCATCGACCGTTCAAGCAGGGTGTTACCCTTGTAGTCGGTAAGTGTCTCGTTGTATTTGAGTCCTTTCCGCAAGTAGTCTTCCGTGTGGAATCTGTCGGTTTGTGTACGGTAGGTGTCGCCGTTAGCCATCGTGTGGGTCTTTACAACTCCGAAGCCATAACTCTCACGCTCGACACGGTCGTAGTAAGCACTGTCATATTCGAATGTGAAGTGCATTACGTCAACGCCATCGCAGTGATGGCCGTCGTCAATCTTGAGGTCGCTCATCGTCCAAATCCTTTGGGGATGCGCCTCACTGGGTTCTGAAAGGTGGTAGTCGAGGGTTGTCGTTCCGAACATCTTGCTTGAGATACTTCTCAACTGGTTACATTTTCCAGTCTGATTATAGCGGACCTTCAGCGGAGTGGCTTTCCCTGTCTGACACACAAGGTCAGGGAGCCCGTCACCATTCATGTCTTCCATCTGCCATTTCGACCATGTCTTGCCGTCGGCAACGTTGCCTTGTTCGCTGACAAACATCTTCACGAGCCACACCCACCAGGCTACAGTTAATGCTTCGTTGGCTGATTGGCCGTAATTAACGGATTGGCTGGCCATGACACCTGCAACCGTTACATCGCTGGTGAAGCCACGTCCAGTGTTGAATTTGATGGTCATTTGTGTACCAAGTGACTCTATCCCTGTCAGTTCCTTGCCTCCATTTCTGAAAAACTCTCTTATTCTATCGTATGTGAGTTCAGGAACACTTACCGTTATCATGTCCGGCAAGCCATCGCCATTGATATCCACATAAAGCTTTTTACTCATGGTCATACCCGAAGAAAGGCCTATCCCTCCTTGGAAACTGGTCGAAACAATGTTGAAACCGATTCCCACCGATCCTGAAAGTGAATACCCTTCTTGAATGTTCCCTAAAGCGAAATGATTTGGATTTCTGGCATAGGAATAGCCTAAATTGAGGAATGATTCGTTGTTCGTCACAATGTCAGGAAGACCGTCGCCATTGATATCAAGCCATGCGCTGGGCACATTGCTGTTGTTTAAGTTTCCTCCAATCGACGTCCCTGTAGGAGTGACAGATTTAATCGTTTTTCCGTTTGTTCCTGGTTCAAAACCATTATTTTCGGGCAGCGACCCGCAGAAATTGAGGCCTTCGCCTAATGAATTCGTTTTGCTCACGGCATCTCCCGTATATGGACGGAATCCCGCTCTCTGTTCCGACAACCCTCCTTGGGGCTTCGAGTACTGTGCCTGGGCATCGGTTAGCACGTCTGGATACCGGTCACCATTCAGATCCATATAGTCCTTTGTGACTTTTGAGTGCGAAGAACTGATGCAATAAAGAAACACGTTGCCGTTATCGCTGTTGGTTTTGCTTTCCTTTACCACCGCCACCCACGGTGATCGGTCACGATTGCCGTCATGGTTTCGCAAAGCTGCATCAAAAACAAGCGGATTGAAGTTGCCAAGACCTTCTCTACTCACAAAAGTCAGATGTGCCAACCCGACTTGACGTTGGTTTTCGTAGTCAGCATTCATTGTGGCAAAACTCCTCTTCGAAAGGTTGTATGCTGGCGAATCTAAGAATGTACTGTCGTAAAGCGACAATGAATCTATGGGGAAAAGTGAAGTATCAATGACGAAATGCAACTTTGCAGTGTCGATAAGATGCCCGTAGCCCTTGTCCTGATAGGCAAACTGTCCCCAGTTGCGGTTCATTTCGCCAAAGATGCGTTTGGTACTCTCTTGTTGTCCATACAAGCCTAAACTGATGTTTGAACCTCCCGTCCGAATTGTGGCCGTCAGCACATCACCATTTGAAAATGCCTTGTTGGTGAACAGTTCAAAGCACAATGTATCAGTTGCGACCATGTTAATATTGGCATTGATGCTGTCGGAATGCCCATTGACAATCTCAATGCGCTTCTGGAACAATACAGGTTCTGCACTGTTTCTCTTCTTAATGCTGAGCCAGTAGATGCCGTCAGTGTCAGCACCTGTCATATCAACCGTGAACGTCCCTATTGAATTGATACCTGTCTGGTTGGTCGTGGGAAGGACTGGATTCGTATAATTAGTCAAAACGGGAACGATGTGTTTGAAAGCAATCAAAGTGTCGCCTTCCTCTGGTCGTACGGTTTCTCCGTCAATGACGCCCTCGTTAATGATAATTGAGGCATCGCATTGGATGGTTGACCACTTGACATTGGAAAGGCATTCAAGTGAAATCCAAATGGAATCGTTTGCCGAAATATTGATGTTTTCCGAAAAACGAAATTCACAAGGGTTATTACCGGCATCATATTGATTGGAACTAATGATGGCATTGTTGTGATGGACTTTCACTCGGACCGTATCGTTGAGTGGTTCCGTGATGCTGACAGTTCCAGCAACACGTGCCTTGCCTTGGAAGGGCATGTGGTATTTGACGCCAGGGTTGATGAGAAAATCGTCAAAAGCATCGAAAAGCAGAGGATTGTTGCCATTTGGGTCGAGTGCGACATCTGCACCTTGTTGGTAGGCACCTTCATACCAGATTTTTGGCGACCACTTGACATAGTCATACTTTCTATGTTTCATTGACTCAATGCGGAAAAACAATCGATCACCTCGATTTACTCGGAGTTCGTCGATGTTGGGCGAAAACACGCTGTCGCCTGTGTTAAGCACAGCTCCCCAATTTTGACCGTTTTGACCATCATTCAGTTGCATGGTCACTCGCACGCCGTCAAGTATGACATCATTACGCCTGTCGTCATCAAGTCGAGTGTCAAGAATGGCCGAATAATTGCCCTTGATAAAACCGCTGTAAGGGGCTTCCCACATACGAACGGCATCAAAATCGGGCAAGGGCAAAGAATCCGACGTAATCGTGTCATAATTAATCAACCAACTGGTACTATTGGGTTCCCAGTATCTTGTTTCTGCAATAGTAATATCACCGAACATGGATTCATCAATCTCCGTATCGAAAATGTAATCGTTGGCACTCCTGTCGCTCCGGACAAAACGACGTCCAGTCCCTCCATCGGAAGGAGACCTGTTAATATAAACACTGCCGTTAGAGACAAGGTCGGGATAACCGTCGGCATTCACGTCGCAGAAATAAGTGCTCGTTCTCGACTGGCTCCACGAGTGGTTGTACATGGCCGAAAGCTCTATCAAAGTGCCTTCTGCTCCAACAGTCTCTGACGTGGTTTTCTCATTCAAAAATGAACTTATCCCTGTAATAGGGAATGCACCATAATAGGCGGGCTCGGCTCCATCTTGATTCAATTTCTTGTATTTTAGCAAATAGTTGTTCCCGCTCTTTTCCTGATACAACAACTCAGGCAACGCATCACCATCGATATCAACCAGAACACTTTGGCCCGTTGACTCGTCTTCTGAATAATTGAAAGGGATTCCTGCGGTCACTGCCTTGTTGAATCTAAAGCCAGTGCCCGCTCCCGTGCTTCCTCCAATACTCCAGCTGAAGCTATTGGTTTCATCAAAATGCATGTTCGCTTTAATCGTAGTTTCAGGACCAAAGATTTCTATGTTGTCATTTTCCCCGTAATAATCGAATGAATACAACACGTTGCTTCTATTGTTGTTTCTTTCGCTTAGGCAAATGTCCTCGAGCAACACTTTGCCGAACTCACCTACCTTGTAATAGAAATAATTGGACAGTAATACAACATCGTCTTTCTTTACCAAAACCTTGGTCAAGAGTTGGTCGTTCGTCTCCACCAAACCATTCCTGCAGTTTGTAGCGCAAGCTGGGTTCATTTGTTCCCTATAAAACCAAATGTCGTATACGCCGTCATCAACTACGTTGTTATGAATATGACCCGTATAATTGATTCTTCTCAAATAGGTGGCCCTTTCAGCTGTGTTGCTTGTAGCTCTGTAATGCTCATAATAGTAGCGCACGATGTTGCCGTCAGTATCTTTCATCTCGGTGAGATACCATCGGACAACATTGCCAGAAAGATCTTTCAAAGTACCGACATTGTTGTCGTCGCCGTCGCCATCGACGGGTTTGCCGTAATAATATACCGTACCGTCCTTGTCGGTCACTTCCCAATAATAGCTTTTGGGAGTGTTGCCATAACGCATGATTTTCTGGAAACCGCCTTCAACACGCATATAGAATCGCTTAGGACTTTGATAGCGGTCCGCCCATTCTCCTTGGTAAGGCAATGGCTGCATAAATCCTGCCGTATCTCTAACGACCAGCTGCTTCCCATCAAGCATATATACTTCACTTTCTTTCCGATTGTCAAACCGTGGCACACCCCAGCGCGTGTCGATGGATATGCACGACACCGAAAGGTCCCATCCTTCGCCCATCCAACCGCTTCCGCCGTTGTTGTTGTAGGTAACCGACAGCTGTGGCTGCATACCGGCACGCCCATTGGGAATGTTGATAGGATACGAAAAGTTCGCACTGCCCATATTGTTTGCCGTTGGAGCCGCAATGACAGGTATTCCTGACAATGGATTGGCGCATTCGAAGTCGTTCATCATGGTAGGCACAAAAGCTGTTGTCTCCGACACCTCAGGAGTTTTGATGATGGCATTGATGAAATCGGTGAAGTGATTCACCTTTGATACAACACATTGATTGTCGACATCAATCTTGTCCAGTTCCACCATGAGCCAGGTGCTTTCCGTTTCATCATAATAATAGGTGCGGATGTCTTCTGGTGAATAACCTGCAGGAATCAACAAACTGTCGTAAGGAAGCACAATGGCAATGTCCTTGTTGAAACGTGTACCGTGGGGCAACATCCTGAACCCACTGTGTTCACCCGTGACGTTCACCATGCCTATGTTCAGTGGAGGCAGGTCATCATCGATGCCGTTGATGCTAAGCTTGGCTTCCTTTCCCATGGCTCCTTCTTCTCCGACGAGCATGGCTTTGCCCAACGAATAACTAAAGGCTTGACTCGTTGAAGCATTGTCTCCTTCATGCTCAGTTGGTGTCTGATTGGTTGCTTCAGATGGGGTGTTTTCGCTTTCAGCGTGTCTGGTTGGTCTGTTGGGATACATGGCAAACGCCATCATGCCTAAGGCCAGCACGGATGTAACCAAGATTTTTCTTTGGAAGTGGCTTGTTTTCATATCTATCAGATGTTTTTTTGCAAAAATAATAATAATCTTTATAATCTAGTGATTTTTGTTTCAAAATGTTGTATTTTTGCATTTTATTCTTGAATGTCATGAGCAACAAAAAGTGGTTTACAAATACTATCATTCTATTAACGAGTGTCATCATACAGTCATTCAATCCTGTTTTCGCCCAAGACACGCTTCCTGCACCGTCGTCGTATCGCGTCAATAAGGTGTCGTTCAACATGATAAGGGTCGAGAAAGGCGATTTCTGGATGGGTGCCCAGCATAAGGACACTGCCGAGTTCAACTACGACCGCTTCTCGCAAAACGACGAGCTGCCCGTGCATCATGTGACGATGCGCGAGGACTTCTACATCGGGCAGACTGAGGTGACGCAGAAGCTGTGGAAAGAGGTGATGGGCTACAACCCGAGCCGCAAGAAATGCCCCAAACGTCCCGTGACCAACGTCAATTACTATGAGGTGCAGGAGTTCTTGCGCCGATTGGACAGCATCACCGGGATGCAGTTCCGCCTGCCCACCGAGGAGGAATGGGAGTATGCGGCAAGGGGCGGCAAACACTCACGCGGCTACGTCTACAGCGGCGCAAAGGAAGTGGAACGTGTGGCTTGGTACAACGAGAACGCACGCCAAATCAAAAAGGTGAAGAAACGCACACCCAACGAGTTAGGTATTTATGACATGTCGGGCAACGTGTGGGAGTGGTGCAGCTCGAAATACCGCTTCTACGACAGCGAGCGCAACGCCACGCTCGGCAAGGACGGCGAGATGTACGTCATCCGTGGCGGTGCCTACGAGTTGCCCAAGTCGATGGCGCGTGTGGCCTGGCGCGGCAAGCGCCTGCCCGACCTGAAGAATTCTTTCGGAGGCTTCCGCTTGGCCTTGGATGTCACTTACGTCAAAGAGGAAGAAACGCCTTAGAAATTCGGCTTGATGGCGTATTTCTTGTAGAACTCCTTGATGATCTTCACGGCTTCGTCGGCGGTGTCGACGATGTGGAAAATCTCGAAGTCCTCTTCCTTGATCATCTTTTCCTTGAGCAAGGTGTTGCGGAACCAGTCGATGAGTCCTTTCCAGTATTCCGAGCCCACCAAAACGACGGGGAAGTCGACCATTTTGTTGGTTTGGATGAGGGTGATGGCTTCGGAGAGCTCGTCCAAGGTGCCGAAGCCGCCAGGCATGGCGATGTAGCCTTGCGCATAGCGCATGAAGATGGTCTTGCGGACGAAGAAATACTCGAAGTCGATGTCCTTATCGGAGTCGATGTAGGGGTTGGAGTGTTGCTCGAAGGGCAGGTTGATGTTCAGGCCTACGCTGGTGGCACCGCCTTGGTGGGCACCCTTGTTGCCGGCTTCCATGATGCCAGGGCCGCCGCCCGTGATGGTGCCGAAGCCGTAGTCGGCCAACTTCTCGGCGATTTCGGTGGCCATTTCGTAGTATTTGTCGCCGGGTTGGGTGCGTGCCGAGCCGAAGATGGCCACGCAAGGCCCGATTCTCGACATCTTCTCCATGCCTTCCACGAACTCGGCCATAATTTTGAACACCGACCATGAGTCGTGGGTCTTCACGTCGTTCCACGACTTGGGGTGGAAGCTCTCGCGGATGATTTGTTCTTCTTTTGCTGTAATGGGCATAATAGTCAGTTATCAGTTATCAGTTATCAGTTATCAGTTATCAGTTGTTCAGTTTGTGATGAAAAAATGATGGACATAGGTTGACCATAAGATAAAAATTTGTATCTTTGCAGCCGAAAAACGCGAATGTAGCTCAGTTGGTAGAGCATCAGCTTCCCAAGCTGAGGGTCGCGGGTTCGAACCCCGTTATTCGCTCGTGGTTATGGGGTTGCGCATGGCGCAACCCCATAACTATTTCATTCCATCGGCGTACCGCATTCAGGGCAGAACTTGCCAGTCACTTCAGCACCGCATTTGGCGCATTTCTTTGGACCGACGGCTGTCAAAGGCGTGCCGCACTCGGGGCAGAACTTGCCTGTGCTCTCGGTGCCGCACTTCGGGCATTTCATCTTGGCAGCCGGTGCCGGGGCTGGCGTGCCGCATTCGGGGCAGAACTTGCCGGTGATGGGCGTGCCGCACTTCGGGCAGGGAACGCCTTGGGGTTGTTGTGCCGCCTGACCGCCTTGGTTGTAGGGGTCGTAGCTGACCTGTTGGCCTTGGCCGTTCCATGCGTTTTGCATCGTGCTGCCCGTCATGCCACCTGAGCCCATGTTGGCCATGCCCATGCCCATGAAGCCGCCTATCGCACCGTTTTCGTTGCCGGCTGCGGTCTCCATCACGTCGATGATCTTGCCTTGCTGCATCATGGAGTTTGTGCTGTATTCGTAACGGTCGATCTTCTTTTGACTGTCCTCGTCGAGTGAGACGGATTCTATGGTGAAGCTCACCAATTTCACGCCACGGGCACGGATGGGCTCGTCGAATACCTTTTCATCCATCACCTGCTTGATCTCGTCGGTGTAGCTCGGCAGTTCGAGCACGGGCACGCGGTGTTGGCTGTTGCCCATCTCGTTGAGCACGTTTTGGAACGAAGCCATCACCTCAGAGCGCATCTGCTCGGTGATGTCTTGTTTCTTTACCACGTTGGCAGTGCCGGCATGATTACGCATGAAGATGGCCACGTCGTCGAGCTTGAAGGTGTATTTTCCGTAGCAGCGTACGTTGACGCCCATAGGCATCAGCGAGTTGGTCATTTGGTTGGGGATGGCGTGCGACCAGTCCTGGAAGGGAATGGGGGTGGCGGTGCCAAACTTGTTGTCCAAGATTTCCTTGATGTTGAAGAAGAACACGGCTTGCTCCTTGGCGGGGGTGCCGCCATAGGTGAAACGCTGCCACATCTCCTTGAAGACGGGGCCGAACTGTCCGCCGAAGAACGACGGCGACGACGACTGATCGAAGGTGTAGACGCCTTCTTCCGCCGTGGCATCAAGCACCGAGCCGCTGTCGTAGATGACGGCCACCTGGCCGGGAGCCACGAGCACACGGCTGCCTTTCGAGATCTGCCCCGACTTGGTGGTTTGCTTCACCATCAGGGTCTCCATGTCCATGTTGTCGCATTTGATAAGGTCTAACCATTGGTCGCTCAAGGTGCCACCGATGGAGCCTGCGATTGCTTTGATAAGTCCCATAGTATTTTTGTTTAATTGTTGATTGTTTGTTGTTTAGTCGTTGATTCAGTTGCGTGAATGTATATCCGTCAACACCCAGTCATGCTCGCCGTTGGTGATGACAGAGCCGCAATAGGCGCATTGTCCCGACGAGGTGACCTCGGTGGGCGCGCCGCAGTTCGGGCAGTTGGTGATAGAGTTGCCTTGCTTGCCAGGGTCGGTCTGGAGTCCCGCCTTGCGGTTGAAGACCATCTCGTAGCGCATGTACCAGTCGCGGTTGGGGTCGCTTTCGAGCACTTTCTTGGTGGCATCGTCGATGACGTAGTCGCGCATCACGGCGTTGAGCCACACGGTCAGCACTTCCTTGTCGCCGTCCTGCTGGAAGCTGTGCAGCGAGCAGTGTTTGATGCCGATTTTCTCCACTACGTTGGTCTTGCCGAGGCGGATGTATTCGTCCAATTGCTGCTTGTGCGTGTTAAACAGGGTCTCGCTCTCGAAGGGGCGGATGGGCTTCCAATCCTTGGTGGTCCATGCGGCTTGGATGGTCATGAACACCTCGCGGGCAAAGCCGATGAACTTGTCGGACGAGAAGGCCGGGTCGATGGCTTGGATTTGTGCGGCCACATTGGTGGTGTAGTCCAAGGTCACGTCGTTGGCTACCTGTTGCTCGATGTTCCTATTAATATAGGTGGGGTCTGAAGCCTGTTTCTTGGCCATCCTTCTGCCAATCATGATGATGACAATAAGGAGGACCAACACAATGAGCCCCAAAGTGGGGTCGTTGATGAAGAGTCCGATGAGGTAGCTGATGAGTGCCCCGATGTCGCCGTCGCCACCGCCGCTGTCGCCGCCCGAGTTGTAGCGGTTCTGGTTGCCCACGTCGGCGATGGCCAAGTTGCAGCACACGACGGCCAAGAGCATCAAGATAAAGGGGGTGTATTTTCTTAACTTTCTGAAATTGAGGTCCTTCATGCGAGTTTGTGCTTTTGTTTTGGTGTTGATATGAGGTACAAAAATAGGAAAAACTTTGAAAAAAACGCGTTTGCGGTTGAAAAAAGCGAAAAAAGTCCTAATTTTGCCGCCCGATTGGGAGCTTAGCTCAGTTGGTTCAGAGCATCGCCCTTACAAGGCGGGGGTCGTTGGTTCGAGTCCAACAGTTCCCACAAGGCATTGAGAGCCTTTCTTTTGCAAGCATTGGAATGGCTCAACTGCCACAGAATTGACACAGAATTTTTTATCCCGTTTGTCCACAAGACAAAAGGAGAAAAAAAAATGTCTGACGCGAATTCGAGATTAAAACTCAATTATGTTCCCGCAGTCTTGAAACACCAGCCTTCGCATGGGTGGTCGGTCGAGTATTATGTGCTTGACGGCAACGGCTCCATGCGTCGGATGGTGATCAGGATGAACGCCCTCCGAAAGCGGTTCCAACGCATCACCGACTTCAAGGCACACTGCAGCCAGGTTGTATGCAACATCAACGCGAAACTGGCAGGCGGTTGGACTCCGTTCGGGGAGCAACAAAACACGAGGCTTTACACGCCTATCGAGGCGGTGCTTGACGATTACATCAAGGAAAAGACCTCGGAGTTGCGCCCCGACACAATGAGGTCCTACCGTTCTTTCAGCAACTGCTTGAAAGAATGGTTGGCCGAGACCTGCCCAAACGCGCAATGTTCGGCGTTCAATCGTGTGCTTGCCGTCCGCTTCATGGACTATATTAATAAGGTGAAGGGATTGTCGGGGCGTTCCTACAACAATCGGTTGAAGCAAGGCCGCGCGTTTTTCTCATGGGCGGTTGAAAAATGCTACGCCAAGGAGAATCCTTTTGCGACAATCCGAGTGAAGCGCGAAGAGACAAAGAAACGCATTCTCATTCCGGCTGACACAAGGGCAAGGATCACGGATTACTTCAAAAAGAAGAATCCGAACTACCTTGTGCTGTGTCAGCTTGTGTTCAATTCGTTGGTCAGGCCGAAGGAAGTGTGGCGGCTGAAGATTGCCGACATCCATTTGGATGAAGGCTATATCCACGTCACCGAGGACGAATCCAAGACCCATTACAGCCGCACTGCGGCTTTGACACCTCAACTCATCAGCGGCATCCGCTCGATGATCCAGGGGGCGAAGCCATCGATGTACCTTTTTGGCCATGGCTACAAACCCAACGCCAAGCCCATCCGTTACCAGAACTTCCGCGAAGACTGGACCAAGATGCGGACTGCCTTGGGTTTGCCCGACACAATGCAACTCTACAGCCTTCGCGACACGGGAATCAACGAGATGCTCAAGGCTGGCATCGATCCGCTCACGGTGATGCAGCATGCGGATCATCACGACCTGAGCATGACCACAAGATATGCCAACCACGTGGACCCGCATTTGGTGGAGACCATCAGCACGAAGGCACCACAGTTTTAATCCCAAATTCAAGTCACATGATCAAAAAGATTCGTTGACATTACGGTCGTGTCGAAGCTGCTTGGCCACACCAAGTTGCAGACCACGGAAATTTATCGTGAAGTGGACCGCCATTCAATTGAAATCGAGGTTTCAAAGGCTTGCCATAAGGGTTGATTCAAGCACGTGCCTCCCTATAGCATTGGTAGGCCGCTTCGCGCTGGCTGTCGGTCAGCGTGAAGTCGCCGTTCTCGATGTAGCTGTCGTAGATGACAGCCGCATAACGGTGTTTCGGGTCCAAGGCATCCACGAGGGGCTTTAGCCGTTGGAGTTGCACGATGGACAGCCCAATATGGGCGGCAAAATCGGGTGAGAGGAACTTGATTATTTGCATTGCGGGCTTGGGATGATCCAAAGCGTAGGCAATAAGTTCGTCGGCACTTGCGGCACGCCACTCGAACACGCATTTTCCTGGGGTTGAGGTTTGGCGGTAGTGTTTATAGCCCTTTGGGGCATCGTCAAGAACAATCCAATCCTTGTCCTTTGGCTGGAAACCGGCCAAACAGGAGAAGAATGCACTTGACCCGGTCAAGAATTTTTTTTGCATCGCGCGTGAGGGAATTTGGGACATGAGGAATAATTCGGGAACAATTATTCGCTGATTGATGGTTTTGAGGTGTGTAAAATTATGGTTTACAAGATTTTCAGTGGAGAGTTTCCACTTGTATGGCAACGAATTGTTTGCCTATCCTTGCACATATAGCGCAAGAATAGGCAAATTTCGTTGCAGAAAAGTCCGATTATTCGACCAAATCTGCGGGGTTGAAAATCTTCAAAGAGCCAGCCGTTGTCTTGGCCGCAACTTGGGTGTAATTCTTGTTTGCGGCGAAGGTGATGGTCAGCTTGTTCTGTGCCGAAGCACCTGCCGTTCCATTGAGGATCTGCGCGTTCTTAACGGGAGCTTGCTGAGTGCCACCGGTCACGCTGCAATACTGAACACCGTCAAAGACAGTGATAGTTTGGCAGTTGTTCCCGAACGAGTTATACTGGCAGTTGTTCCCGAACGAATTGTTCCAACAATCGTTCCCGAATGAGTTATACCAGCAGCTGTTCCCGAATGAGTTATACCAGCAGCTGTTCCCGAACGAGTTATACTGGCAGTTGTTCCCGAACGTATTCGAGTAGTAGTAGTTCCCGAACGAGTTGTCCGAGCAACTGTTCCCGAACGAGTTATACTGGCAGTAGTTCCCGAATGAGTTATACCAGCAGTTGTTCCCGAATGAGTTATACTTGCAGTTGTTCCCGAATGAGTTATACTGGCAGTAGTTCCCGAACGTATTCGAGTTGCAGCTGTTCCCGAATGAGTTGTTCAAGCAACCGTTCCCGAATGAGTTATACTGGCAGTTGTTCCCGAATGTAAGTTTTGTACAATTTTTTCCAATTTTGTTATACAAAGCGTTATTAAGGAATGTAATATCCGTATTATCAACATCGATTTCGTTGCCGAGTGGCTGCGACATTGCATAATATATTCCTTCTTCGACTCCATCATTGATAAAAACGATGTTGTTTAATTTGTTTGCAACGTTTTGATTATCATCGATAAGCTGAGCTATTTGACATTCTTTGATTACATTGCTATAGCAATAATTTGGCGCATATTCATCAGCGTTGAAATCCAATGTATTCAACGAAGCGTCTAAAACCTCTTCAACCAAATCCAAAGCGCTAAAAGTATAACACCAAATGGAATCGGTATTATCAACCTCCATGCCTCGGGGTGATTCATCTCCGTCAAATCCAACATACTTTCCGTCTAATGACGAAAGGTGTCCGTCAGATGTTACATCTTCTGCCTTAAATCTCTTGAACATGATGTTCTTGAAGTCATAAGGGCACTCATTGTTCCATTCGTCCTTCATCCAATACACTACGCCTGTGCCGTTCTCGTCATCGGCCCAGGCAAAGCGGTTGGTGTCGTTGTCGAGGCTGTACTTCAGCTCCCATGCCTCGAGTTTGCAGTTGGCGAAGTAGTTGTCGCCCTCGTGATGTGCGGCGTAGCCGTTCTCGTTGAGGTGGCTGTCATCGTCGGCACGAACGATGATGTCGAACTGATGTTCGGCACTTTGGGTGTTGGCCTGCGTGGTGGTGCAGACATAATCCGTGATTCGGTACCATGTACCGGGCACGAGGTTGCCGCCATCGCGCAATGCCTTCAGGGCGGCGTAGGTGATGGACACGGCCAATTTGGCAGCTTCGCCGCCACCGCCGTTACCACCACGGTCTAATGTGGTGTTGAATCCTTTACTCATGGTTAGTTAGTTTTGAGGTCGTTGTAATTCACTATGACCTTGGTTAAGGTCGTCGCACTGATGCGAACATGGTCGCCTAAGTAGAAATCGAATGGCGCAACGGCCACTCCGTCGTCAAATTCGACTTCGTGATCCACGCTGTCGTAGTTCACGCCGTCGACGCTCACTTCCATAACGATGGGGCCTGTGCCTTCGAGATGGATCCTGCCCTCTTTGCCGAGAGCCTCAAACCGCAGGGTGTCGCCACCCTCGATTCGTTCAGTGTAGTCGATGATTCTGTTTGTGTTCATATCTTCAAAATTTTGAAAAGTGTCTGTGTCGCAGTCCAATATGCCTTCCGACAGGACGATTTTGCCCTTGTAGGTGGGCAATGGCGTGGTGTCGGGGCATTCGATGTCGATGGTCACGCCCTTGGTGCTGCCGGGTGCGTCGCCGCTGTCGCCGTTGGGCGTGACGGTGGCGCGGTAGTCACGGTTGCCGACGATGTAATACTTGCCGTCGTGCTTCACGCAGAACACGAAGTCACCGTTCGAGGCGAACTTGGCGAAGGCGCGTATCGCTTCGGTCAGCTTCGGGTACGACAGCGTGGCGTGGTTCACCACCACCTTGCAGTCAGTCTCGCCTTGGTAATCCCAACTGATCTTGCCTTTGCCTTGCGTGCTGTAGAGGAGGCTCCACCAGCGTCCTTGTTGCAACTCGAAGTCGCCGTCATATTCGGCATAACGGCCCTGCATCAAGGATTCAAAATCGTCCTCGATGGTCGGCCAACGGCGGATGTAGTGTTTCGGGATGTAAAACACTGCATCACTGATGCCGCAAGGATTGATCGAGCCGAGTTTGAAAGTGATGTCATTCATTTGTCGCCTCCTCTTCGTCTTCGGATTGCTGCTCGGTTAACTGATACTCGGTTTCTTTCCCATCGAGATTTCCAACTGTTAGGCTCGTTTTCCCGTGTTGGAGTCTGGCATCAATGCCGCGCATCATGGCCGCAAACACCGTCCACAAGGCGGCGAAGGCAAACATCCACGAGATGAACTTCAGCACCGATGGGTCGATCACGCCTTGGGGAGGGATGAAGAAAGCCGTCACGCCGATGGCAATGGCCATGCCTGCCAAGATCCAAAACGGCACATTCTCGATGACGCTGTGTTTGATGATCCTTGCCATGGCTCATGTGGTTTCAACGGTTATCGGATGGTAGGCCACTGTGAGGGCCTCTATGGTGTCGTCTTGCGTCGAGAACTGTACGCTCTGCCCCGCCGCCTTGTCGATCACCACCGGGCTGCTGTCGTCCGACGGGTCGAAGTCGCCCGCGTGTACCCCGCCTATGGTGTAGTCTATGGTGGTGCTTTCCTC
>CALFIT010000012.1 GCA_937877465.1 uncultured Bacteroidales bacterium
GCATAGATGACTTGCGCCACCTGAAGGCTGAAGTTGTTGCCGAAATGCGGCATGTCGATGGGCATCCCATGGCTGAAATTACGATCCCAGAGGTAGCCGTTGCCGATGTAGGAGGCCGAAAGCGAGGTCTTGATGTCGGGAAGGCGGTTGCTTTTCGCCGAGAGCAGTCCTTCTTGTGCGACTTGGATTCCGATGTTGCTGGTTGTCAACGCTTTGTTGTTTGCATCGGCGAGTTGGAACAGCTCTTCCAATGTCATGCTTCGTTTCTGTGCCTGCGCCGAAAGGCATAGCGCGAGCGACAGAAACATCACGAGTTGATGTCTGGTTTTCATTGTTTTGAATTTGATAGGGTTATGGCATATAAATCATCCAGTTAATCCGTTGTTGTTAATGATAAAGTAATGGATTTCAGCTGGTAACAGGATTTACATGCCCAAGGGCAAGACGCGTTCATTATACGCTTGAACTCCGTTTTTCGGGGTGCAAAAGTACGAAAAATAGTGAAATAGGTGGTCGCTTTTTGGCGAAAAAAAACGAAAGGGGGAGATTCATCTCTCCCCCGCATTCCAGTCGATGCGCTTGTATTCCGAGTTGTATTTTTTGTCGGACTGCCCGATTTGGTATTCCAAGTCGTTGAGCAGGTTCTCTTGGGCTTGCACCCGCGAGTTTTGCTGCTGCTTGTTGATGTATTTCAGGCCGAGCTTCCACAGCTTGATGTCGCCCCAAAGGAAGACGAGGTAGAGGATGCCGCCGATGGCGGGGCTGAGCAGTTCTTGGATCATCAGGAGCCAATCGAACAGGCCGTGGGCAAGCATGGCCGCACCCAAGCCGGTCAGCAGGTATCGGGTGCGCTTTTCGGGCTGGAACTTCGCCAACGAGAGGAAGTAGCCCATCAGCACGCCGAAGAGGAAATGACCGGGGACGGAAAGCAGGGCACGCACCACACCTGTGCTGAAGCCGTAGCTCAACACATATTCGATGTTTTCCAAACAGGCAAAGCCCAAGCCGATGAAAGTGGCGTAGACGATGCCGTCGAAATATTCGTCAAAGTTCTTGTCGCGCCATATAAGCAGCATAAAAATCAGGAACTTGGACAACTCTTCGGGAATGCCGGCCTGCATAAACGAATTATAGAAAACGGTTTCGGTAAACGGGCTGTCGCCAAAAATGGTATCCACGGCACTGACGATGAGTATGTCCAAGAAAATGGCCGCAATGCCCCCAATAAAGGCTTTGGCAAGCGACTTGATGGGTTCCTTTTGGTATTTGTCCTGACGATAAATGTAGACCATCAACACCACGACAGGCAGGATGGCGATGCCAAGAAGCAAGAGATAATACATACGATAATGGCTTTTTATTCGTTTCTTTTTGCAAAAATACGGATTTTATCCATGAAAAAAACCTATTTTTGCCAAAAATTTTCGTTTATGCAAGAAATGATCCTCATTCTTGACTTCGGCTCGCAGGTGACCCAACTCATCGGACGCCGCCTCCGCGAACTGAACGTCTATTGCGAAATCCATCCTTACAACAAGGTTCCGGCCATTGGCGCAAACGTCAAAGGCGTGATTCTCAGTGGAAGCCCGTTCTCGGTGCGCGACGAAAAGGCACCGTTTGCCGACTTGTCGGAAATCAAGGGCAAGCTGCCGCTGTTGGGCATCTGCTACGGCGCACAGTTCATCTCGCAGCATTTCGGCGGCGAGGTCAACAACAGCCTCTCACGCGAATACGGTCGCGCCATGCTGATGGTGGTCGATGAGCAGTCGCCGCTGTTCAAAGGCGTTTCCAAGACCAGCCAAGTGTGGATGAGCCACGGCGACACGATAGTGAAACTGCCTGACAATGCGAGAGTTATCGCCTCGACCGACGATGTGGTGAACGCCGCCTACAAGATTGACGGCGAGCCGACCTACGCGGTGCAGTTCCACCCCGAAGTGTTCCACACCAAGGAAGGCCCGAAGATGTTGGAGAACTTCGCCCTCGGCATCTGCGGCTGCAAGGGCGATTGGACGCCGGCCTCGTTCATCGACAACACGGTGGCAACCTTGAAAAAGCAATTGGGCGACGACAAGGTCATTCTCGGCCTTTCGGGTGGCGTGGACAGCACCGTGGCCGCCGTCTTGTTGAATAAGGCGATTGGCAGCAACCTGACTTGCATCTTCGTCGATAACGGACTGCTGCGCAAGAACGAGTTTGAGGAGGTGCTCGATTCCTATAAGGAAATGGGCCTCAATGTGATAGGTGTCCATTCGGGACAGCTGTTCCTCGAAAAGCTGCGTGGCGTCACCGACCCCGAGGCGAAGCGCAAGGCTATCGGTTCGACCTTTATCGAGGTGTTCGATGCCGAAGCGCAAAAGATTGAGGGCGCACGTTGGCTCGCGCAAGGCACCATCTATCCCGACGTCATCGAGAGCGTGAGCGTCAACGGGCCGAGCTGCAAGATCAAGTCGCACCACAACGTGGGCGGCTTGCCCGAAAAGATGAACCTGAAAATCGTGGAGCCGCTGCGTTCCTTGTTCAAGGACGAGGTGCGCCGCGTGGGTCGTGCCTTGGGCATCAAGCGTGAGTTGGTGGGTCGCCATCCCTTCCCCGGACCGAGCCTTGGCATCCGCATCTTGGGCGAGGTCACGGAAGAGAAGCTCCGCATCCTCCGCGATGCCGACGACATCTTCATCAAGGGCTTGCGCAACTGGCCTTGCGAGCTGCCCAGCGCGTCTTATCCCAACGAGATGGCCGACAACCTCTACGACAGCATCTGGCAGGCGGGCACAATGTTGCTCCCCGTCAAGTCGGTCGGCGTGATGGGCGACGAAAGGAGCTATGAATACACCATCGCCCTTCGTGCCGTCATCTCCACCGACGGCATGACCGCCGACTGGGTGCATCTGCCTTACGAGTTCATGGCCAAGGTGTCGAACGACATTATTAATAAGGTGAAAGGCGTCAACCGCGTGTGCTACGACATCTCGTCGAAGCCGCCGGCGACCATCGAATGGGAATAATTCTGAAAACAAACATGATAATGAGAAATAAACGGTTTTTCTTTGTCTTCATTCTTTTGGGCATGATGTTGTCGGGCAACGTGAAAGCTCAAGTCGCTGTCGAACGCTCTCAGCAAAAGACCCAAATCAGTGGCAAGGAATATTATTTGCATCAAGTGAAGGCGGGACAAACTTTGTATGGCATTGCCGAAGCCTACAATGTCACTCTTGAGGAGATTCAAACCTTGAATCCTGAGGTGAAAGATGGCCTGCAAGCAGGGCATGTCCTTGGCATTCCGGTCAGGCCAATTAAGGAGTCTCCCGTAGTGAGGCCCGTGCCTGAGGAAAAGCCTGTGATTCCCGAGCCTGAGTCTGTGGTGGAAGAGGTGAAGCCCGTAATTCCCGAGCCTGAGCCTGTGGTGGAAGAGGTGAAGCCCGTGATTCCCGAGCCTGAGCCTGTGGTGGAAGAGGTGAAGCCTGTAATTGCCGAGCCTGTGGTGGAGGAGAACAAACCTCATGAGCAAGTCAAAGTTTCGGCTGACGGTCGCTATACGGTCAAGCCCGACGAGGACTTGTATGACATCGCCAAGAAGTTTGGCATCGACGTTGCGGAGTTCAGAAAGATCAATCCGGGCTTGACGGATAATCCAGCCCCTGGCACCTCTGTCAAAGTGCCGGCCATCGTCAATGACAATGATTACATCATTCATTATTGCGAGAGGAACGAGCGGGTGTCTTCGCTGTTGAGGCGTTGGAAAGTCGATGAAAGTGTATTCAGGTCTATTAATGTGTCTGTTGGCTCTCATGTCTTTGTCAATCAGGTGGTTCTGATACCCATTCAAAGGATAACCGATTTTCCATGGATGCAGCCCGAACAGGAAGGAGATCTGGTGATGATAGAGGGAACCGACGAGGAAGAGATTGAGGTCCCTGAGCCTGAAGCCAATCCTTTTGTTGTCTTTGATGACGAAATGAAAGAGGCTCCCGTTTGTGTTGCAGCTCCTGAAAACGCCTTGCGGCGCTATCATGTCGCCCTTATGGTCCCCCTGTATCTTTCCAGTGTCGACAATATTATCGTGTCGAAAGAGAATACTGCCAAAGCATCCAAGTCGCGTGCCATGACTTTCCTACAGTTTTACGAGGGTTTTATGATGGCCGTTGAAGCCTTGGAAAAACAAGGGCTGAAGTTGGATCTTACCGTCTTGGATGTGACGGATAACACAGCGTCGGCCGAACGGGCTTTGTCGGAGATCAGGAACAAGGACCTTGACCTTATCGTTGGGCCGTTTTTCGGCAAGTCGTTTTCGATTGTCGAAGAGTATGCCAAGGCAAACGACATCATTGTGGTCAACCCGTTGACGAATCGGGTGTCTGTCATCGAAGACAATGCCAACGTGGTGAAAGTGAAGCCTGGAGAGATGGGCATGGTTTTCACCCTTTCCAACTTGGTAAGGAACGCCTATTCTAATGCCAATATCTTCATTGTCAGCCGTGAGCGTGCCGCCGATTCGACATTCCTCAACCAATTGGAGCACCATCTCAACATGTCGGTCAACAGTGAGGTTACGGTTTTGGGCGACGACTTCCTGCAATTTGCCAGGAACGAGAGCGAAAGGCTTGAGATGGGCAGCCGCCTCGTTCCGACGGTCGACGTGGAAGGTCAGGTGTATTCCACCGAAGACTTCAGGAATGGCGTGACCGACAAAGTCGTCTTGGCCAATTCGGTCAAACGTTATTCGTATAGCGAAATGGGAACCTTGAAGTCTCAACTTTCGGGGGTGCGAGAGAATGTGATTATCGCCTATGGCAACGAGAATGTTTTTGCCACGCAGGTCCTGAATTCGCTGACCCAAACCGCCGAACGCTATCCCATTACACTCGTATGCGCTCCCGATTGGGCGAAATTCGAGAAACTGTTGGTCGACAGGCTGCTGAGCATGAAGGCGATTTATGTTAGCGACTATTTCGTTGATTATGAAGACGATGCAGTCAAGCGTTTTGTGTCTCGCTTCCGCAGTAAATATGCCGTTGAGCCTCAGCAATATGCCTTTGAGGGATACGATGTCGGCTACTATTTCCTTAGCGCATTGATGCAATTTGGGAATGGTTTCATGGATTGCCTGCATTGTCATCAGGCGCCATTGCTCAGTACACAGTACAAGTTCTATTATAGGAATTACCTGAAAGGTGGCCGCAACGATGGAAAGGAAAACCTCTATTGGAGTACCTATCAATATGACAAAGAAGATGTTGAACTGGTTCCCATTGATCCATTCAAGAAAGCCGAAACGACGCATAAATAATTGTTTTCGGGCGTGGGTTTGTGCCGCTCTGTTGATGTTGTTTTCTTGCGACGACGGCGTGCAGAAGTCCTATTGGGAAAACGGCAAGCTGAAGTCGGAATTGCGCTACGAAAACGAGAAGCTGAACGGCGAGTGCGTTTGGTATACCGCCAACGGCAAGCTGATGCTGAAGGCCACCTACAAGGACGATGTCTTGGACGGGCCTTTCACACGATGGCACCCTAACGGACAACTCGCCGAAGAGGGCTGGTACAAGGCCGGACTCCGCGACAGCATCGGTCGCACCTATTCCGAAAAGGGACAATTGGCCTCGGAAGCGTATTATGTCGGCGACAAGCTGCACGGCGAGATCAAGAAGTGGCACGACAACGGGCAGGTCTTTCAAGAAGGCCAATATGTCGACGGCATGATGGACGGGCTGTGGTACATCTTCTATCCGAGCGGCGCGTTGGCAGGCAAGGCGGAGTACGAAATGGGCACGGGGAAGCAGATCGGCTACGACGAATCGGGCTACAAATGCCTCGAAGTGTCGTATGTCGACAACGTCAAACACGGCAAGGAAATCCACTACAATCCCGACGGGAGCGTTGCCGAAATCATTGAGTATGAACAAGGTAAGGTGGCCGAGAAAGACAAGCGTCCTGCCAACGACGGGGATTGATTCGGGGCAAAGAAAATATTTTGATTAATTTGGAATTTGTACAAATAAAAACCCTACCTTTGCACCGCTTAACAACAAAAGCAAACTTTCAAACACAACAAATAAACCTTTAATTAAAGTCAAAAAAATGAAAGTCAATGAAATTATGACCGCTCTGGAAGCCAAGCATCCGGGCGAAAACGAGTATCTGCAAGCCGTGCGCGAAGTGCTCGAAAGCATCGAAGAAGTTTACAACCAGCATCCTGAGTTCGAGAAGGCCAAGATCGTCGAAAGACTTGTCGAGCCTGATCGTATCTTCACGTTCCGCGTGACTTGGGTCGACCGCAATGGCGAAGTCCAGACCAACTTGGGCTACCGCGTGCAGTTCAACGCTGCCCTCGGCGCTTACAAAGGTGGCCTCCGTTTCCACAAGGCCGTCAACGTGTCCATGCTGAAGTTCTTGGGCTTCGAGCAAATCTTCAAGAACAGCCTCACCAACCTGCCTCTCGGCGGCGGCAAGGGCGGTTCCGACTTCGACCCCGTTGGCAAGACCGACGAGGAAATCATGCGTTTCTGCCAAGCCTTCATGTATGAGCTTTGGAGAAACATCGGTCCCGACCAAGACAGCCCTGCTGGTGACGTCGGCGTGGGTGGCCGCGAAATCGGTTACCTCTACGGTGCCTACAAGAAGCTCGCCCGCGAGCACAGCACCGGTGCCCTGACCGGCAAGAGCTACGGCTGGGGTGGTTCTCTGATCCGTCCCGAAGCCACTGGTTTCGGCGCCATCTACTATGTCGAGCGCATGGTGAAGCAGACCGGCGACAAGATGGAAGGTAAGCGTATCGCCCTCTCCGGCTTCGGCAACGTGGCTTGGGGTGCAGCCATCAAGGCCACTGAACTCGGCGCCAAGGTCGTTGCCCTTTCGGGTCCCGACGGCGTGTGCGAGCTGCCCAACGGCATCGACAAGGAAATGATCGACTACATGCTGGAGATGCGTGCCTCCAACCGCAACAAGGTTCAGGACATGGCCGACAAGTTCCCCGGCAAGGCCGTCTTCACTCCCGGCAAGAAGGCTTGGATGGTGAAGTGCGACATCGCCTGCCCCTGCGCTTTCCAGAATGAATTGGCCGAAGAGGACGCCAAGCAACTGATCGCCAATGGCGTGAAGTACGTCGCTGAGGTCTCCAACATGGGTTGCCAACCCGCCGCTATCGCCGCTTTCCAGGCTGCCAAGATTCCGTTTGGTCCTGGTAAGGCCGTCAACGCCGGTGGCGTCGCCACCTCTGGCCTCGAAATCTGCCAGAACGCTGG
>CALFIT010000013.1 GCA_937877465.1 uncultured Bacteroidales bacterium
CCATACGAGCCATTGCTAATGCTGGCCATCGGCAAGGGCGCGGAGAAAATCAAGCTGCAACCCGTCGATGCCGGCGACAACCTCGCCTATTACCGCGATGCCGACGGCGTGCAGTTCGTGCCGAAAATCAAGTGGGAACAGTTGGTTTTGTAATGAAATGCACTGCGTGAGTGCATTTTTTTGAAAATATTGCACTATGTGAGTGCATTTTTGATGTAGGGCTGTCACACCGTCCTTCGACAAGCTCAGGAACACGACAGCCCTACCAAACCAAAGCCTTATTCCGCCTTTTCTTCGCCTTGCAGCTTGAAATTGATAGGAATCATGTAACTCACTGGAACGGGTTCGCCTTTTATCTTGCCGGGCTTCCATTTCGGCAAGGAGGAAATCACACGCACGGCTTCCGCATCACATTCCTTGCTGATACCGCGCAACACTTTCACGTTGGAAACGCTGCCATCTTTATCAATCACCATGCTAATGAACACTCGGCCTTCAACGCCTTTGTCCCGTGCCTCTTGTGGATAAGTGAGGTTTTTGGCAATGTATTCCATCAAGGCTTTTTCGCCACCAGGGAACTGCGGCATTTCTTCAGCGATTTGATAGA
The DNA here is from genome assembly GCA_937877465.1 of uncultured Bacteroidales bacterium. GTDB lineage: Bacteria > Bacteroidota > Bacteroidia > Bacteroidales > F082 > Limimorpha. The sequence goes on from CALFIT010000013.1 coordinate 608, forward strand.
CAGTGTCGGCGGCAGGCTCAGCCGGGAAACGGAAGCCTTCCTGTGGCGTGATACGGTAAACGACATCGTCACCCTGCCCAGGTTCCGACTTGATGTGGAAGCCTCCAGGAGCAGGATTGCCGTCCTTGTCATAAGTGGCCAAAGAGACTTTGATGCGCATCTTGCCCGTTTCCGGATCTACTTCAGGTTCTCGCTTGACTTCGGTGTAGGAGCCGTCGTCATTCATCACAACGGTGTCGTTGATGGGAATCTTGTCTGCATCGTCATATTCGTACATGACAATTTGATAGGTATCCGCATCCACTGGCGGATTTGGATTCATCTGTTTTTCCTGTGCCGTCACTTTCGTGTTGGCAACCAGCAGGATAGCCAACACTGGCAATGTCGCCAAGAGCCTCCACCAGAGGCCCTTGGCCTTTTCATTCTTTGTAATCATCTTGATTCTTTTTTTTGTTAGGATTAAACTGAAATTATTGCTCATTCCGCTGAAATCTGCGGCCGTGCACTGCTGCAGGATCAGCATCATGTAGTTTCGTTTGTCAATGCCAGTGGCCACCACGTCGCGGTCGGCCATGTATTCGTGAAGGCTCTGCAACTCCTTCTTGTACAGATAGATGAACGGGTTGAACCATTGCAGCACCATCATCGCCTCGGCGAAAAGGACGTCAATCGAATGGCCGTGGCGGATGTGGCTCAGCTCGTGCCTGACGATGTCAGGGGCCACGCTCTCGTCGGGGAAAAAGGCATAACGCAGGAAGGAGAAGGAACCGTGGTCGCGGCCCGTAAACACCGCCGTGTAGCCTTCGCGCTTCTCTTTGGGCGAGCGGACGATGAGCGCGACGATTTTGCCCACCTTGAAAAGAAAGAGCAGCGTCATCACGCCGACACCTATTAGATATATGCCGCCGAGGACCTGCCACAGCGTGACGTGCGGTCGCGTGGCCGTCGCAAGTCCGGCTTCGGCATCAGGCAAGACCGCGACGCCGTTGGCCGTGATGGTGACCTCGTTCAGCATCATGCCGCCAAACAGGTTCTGCTTCAGGCTGACCATCTGCTGCGACTCCGTGCCCATCAGCAAGCCGACAAGCGGCAAGGCCAAAGAGAACAGCATCGCCGTGAGCAGATAGAAACGGTTGAATTGCAGCCGGTTGCTATTGCTGAACAGCAGGCGATACACCAACCAAAGCGCCATGATGGCCACTGCGATGGGCAACAGGTGACCGATGATGAGTTCTTGCGCGTTCATGGCTTACTTCTTTTCTGAGGCGATGGCCTCGTCGATGAGTTTCCGCATCTCCTCCAATTCCTCGACGCTGAAGTTCTCCTTTTTGGCGAAGGCCGAAACGAGGTCGAGATACGAGTTGTTGAAATAACGCTCCACCACGCTGCCGAGGTAGCGTTGCGTGTATTCCTCCTTGCTGATGACGGGGCTGTAGCGGTGGACGCGACTGAAGGCCTCGTGCTTCACGAAGCCCTTCTTTTCGAGGATGTGGATGATGGTAAGCACGGTGTTGTAGGCCGGCTTAGGCTCGGGATAGGCCTCCATGATCTCGAAAGCGAAGCCTTGTCCAAGACCCCAAATGACTTTCATCACTTGTTCTTCCGCTTTCGTCAAGTCCCTCATCTTAAAGGAGTTGTCGTCCCAATTTTCTTTTTTTCTTGCCATTTTGCTGTTCTTTTTATTGGTTTAACGCTGCAAATATACAGAACTTTTTGAATATACAACTATTTATTTCATTATTTATTTCATTTTTTCGAAAAAAAAGAATTTTTCCGTTTTTTTCGTTCCGTTACCGAAAAAATTCCTATTTTTGCAGCCGCATTTGAAAGAAGCCACTTTAGCTCAGTTGGTAGAGCAACGCATTCGTAATGCGTAGGTCGTTGGTTCGAGTCCGACATGTGGCTCACAAAAAGAGTTCTTCGGAACTCTTTTTTTTGTGTATCTTTGCGGCTCATTCTATATTGGCTATGTCTGCGCCGAACAAACTGATAGAAAAGATAGAGGGCTTCACGCGGAAATACTACCTCAACCGCTTGATACAAGGCGTTTTGGTGGGTGCCGTGCTGTGGATCGTATTCTATCTGCTCATCAACGGGTTGGAATATTTCTCTTGGTTTCCGTCGAAAGGCCGTTTCGTGCTGTTCTTGTTTCTTTTGGCAGGCAGCGGTTTTGTTTTGGTTTACCATTTCCTCATCCCTTTGGTCAACCTCATCCGTTTCCGAAAGAAGATGTCGGTGGAGCAGGCCTCGGTGATGATTGGCAAGTTTTTCCCTGAGATTAAGGACAAACTGCTGAATACCATTCAGTTGAGCAATCAAGCGACCACCGATACCGACAATGCGCTTTTGGCCGCCACCATCGAGCAACGCAGCGCCCGCCTCTCCCCTATCCGCTTCACCGATGCCGTCGACCTGCGTGCCAACCTGAAATATCTCGGCATTTTCTTCGGCCTACTCCTATTATTAATATTGCTGATCGTGTTTTTGCCGTCGTTTGCCGTGCAGCCCACCCAACGCATCGTCAACTACGAGCAGGATTTTGAGAAGCCCCTCCCCTATCATGTTGAAATCGTGCAAGATGAATTGGAAACTACGCAAGGCAAAGAGGCCAAATTCAGCATCCGCGTGACGGGCGAGCGCATCCCCGACGCCTTCTATGTGAAGAGCGAATTGGGACAGCAGCTGATGACCAAAAGCTCGGCCAACGACTTCAGCTATACCTTCAAGAACCTTTTCAACGATTTGACGTTCAATGTGATAGGTGGCGAATACACCAGCCGTCCCATCCATATCACCGTTCACCCCAACCCTACCCTGCTTTCCTATCGCTGTGAGTTACACTATCCGGCCTACATCCATCGCGCCAACGAGACCCTTGAGGGCAAGACGCGGCTCATCGTCCCGCAAGGCACAACGCTCGTTTTCGGTTTCACCACCCGCGACACGGAGCAAATGACCCTCATCCGCGATTCGGTGGTCAGCCCGCTAACGGCAAC
>CALFIT010000014.1 GCA_937877465.1 uncultured Bacteroidales bacterium
CTGTGATGATGTCTTGGTTGGAAAGCACGATGCGGTAGTCGCGCACGTCGCGCACGCCGCAAAGGATGATGCTCTGCGGAAACGCCTTGGGACGGTCGGCATAGCCCGACCTGATTTGGCGCAGTATGGCCACCAAGCTGTCGCCCACCAAGGCGTCGATCTCGTCGATGATGAGGACGATGGGCTTGGGCAAGCATTCCGAAAGGCGACGCAAGTAGGTTGACAGCATCGAGTCGGTCTCCACCGCCCGAGCCTCATCGCGAAGTCGCAAGGGGACATCATTGCCCGTAATGCCGCTAAACTGTTGGGCCAAAGTGTCGCATGTTGAACGGACAACCGAATCGCGGTCGTTGCGCCCGGCCTGCCCGCCCTCCACGTTGGCATAGACGGCGATGTAGTCGTCTTCGTTGTTCAGATAGTCGCGAAGGGCGAGCATGCAAGAGGTCTTGCCCGTCTGCCGTGGCGCGTGCATGACGAAGTAGCGTTCCTGCCGTATGAGCATTAGGATGTCCTCCAAGTCGAAACGGCTCAAAGGGTCGATGGTGTAGTTGAGTTCGGGCTTTTGCGGCCCGGCGGTGTTGAAGAATCTTTCCATGGCAATCGATTTTGGCTGCAAAGATAAAAAAAATTCCAAACAACGTAGATGATGGCTTTATCTCATAGGATCAATATCCTTCTCATACAATTACTTGTTTTCAAGAAACAGACTCCCTTGGGAAATCCGGCAAGGTCAATTATGGCATCCGAACCATCCGTTGCTAGTGACAACAAAAGCCTTCCTTGAGCATCCCAAAATGAAATAACATCGTTATCCTTAAGGCCACTGACTCTCAGATAATCCTTTGCCGGATTAGGACAAACCGATACTGTTGCCCCTTGCTCATCTAAGCCATCATAATACGCGAAATGAGCTGTCAGGTTCCTGGTTTCCGTCACACAAAAACACAATTCCGGGTCTGCCGAAACGAACAATCCCTCTTCTGTCCACATTAAGAACTCATAGTTGGCATTGGGAATGGCGTTCAAGGTGACATTCTGTCCATAAACATAGTTACCAATCCCTTGGACAATTCCACCTTGTTCTGGCTCTATTGTCACGCTTACCGTGAGATATTCCTGGGCAAAATTGGCCTCCAAATGGCGGTCTCCAGTGACCAGAAAGGAATAGGTCTCTGAATTTGACACCACATGGCCTTCCTCGCTCCAGTTGGCAAACAGATAGTGCTCGTTCGGCTCGGCCATCAATGTGACCACTGTACCGTATTCGAAGCTTCCCATGCCCGAGACCAATCCGCCATTGTCTGGCATTGCGACCGCAGTGATTTCATAAGTGTTGACACTGAAATTGGCTTGCAAGTCATGGCTTTCCAACACGAAAATGGACAAAGTGGGCTCTGTAGAGACCTGCTGGCCATTTTCGGTCCAATTCACAAAGGTGTAGCCTTCGTTGGCCGCAGCCTGCAAGGTGCAGGTCTCGCCATACCAATAAGCAGCCGCGCCCGTAATCGTGCCCCCTGCCTCGGGAACGGCTACAGCGGTAATCACTGCGATTCCACCTGAGAAAGAAATAGGGTACGGTTCAGCTATACTTCCCAAAATCTCGTTCGGCACAAACTGAATCGTTTCGGGCGGCACAAGCTCGAGTTCACGCTGCGAGCCATGGTCGTACAACCTAAACGACATCACGTCGCCCGACTGCCCATAAAGGGTCATGAAAAGCATGTGTCGGTCAACGCCACTATAATAGGCCAGCATCTCGCTACCCCGACATTCATCCCCACAAAACACACCTATCTCAAACACATCGATGGCCTGCTCTACACCATTGATCTCGAGCACACCGATAATGTTCATATTATCGGAGAACTGATTATGGTTAGGCACCCAATGGTTGGCCATAGTCGCAACAGACGATAACAATAAAGATAATAGCGTAAAAGCATGAATGATGTTCTTCCTCATAAAGATGCTTCTAATCAGTTACAATCAGTTTCCTACAATAAACTTTTCCATCGTTGGATATCATCTGCAACAAATAAATGCCAGCAGCACTTGGAGCGCGAAGGGTAGTCGGCTGAGCATTAAGGATGGCCTTCGATACCTCTACACCCAAAGCACTGACAATGCTTACACTGCCACCATAGCAACTATCAGGTAATGCTATTCTAAAGAGTTGGCCAACTTGCACTGGATTGGGATAATACGCCATTTCTTCTTCATTTTCATTCATTCCAGTGTCACCAAAACGTATAACATAAGGTGAATCGAGACCGCCTAAGACAACGTCTGGCTTAAATCTCAACACATTTGTTGCAATATATTCCTTTTCATTATGGGCGTCGAACAAAGCAAAACGCAGCTCCGCATCATCTAATCCAGCCACCGACAAGAAAGCGACATAGCGATGCAGAGGTTCGAAATATACCAATTGGGAGCTGCCACGACACTCGTCGCCAATAAAGGCCGCCAATTCAAACTGGTCATCGTTGACTTCCTCTCCATTGAGTTCAACCACAGCCATGATACTCATGTTATATGGATAAGCGTCAATTGAGGGAACCCAATGATTATCATCAAACTCGGCATTCTTTTTCACGGATCGGCTTCCGCCCTCAGAATAGGTGAGTGTGACGGCCTCACTATTGAGCGACTGATACATGTAACCCATGCCAGGTGACATTGTGTTAAGCGACCCATACCATCCAAACAAAGAGCTGTAAATGGCAAAGCTTGACTGTGATTTCAGCACGTCACCATCAGTAGCGTTCAAATCGGCCAAGGCTTCATTGATGTCTTTCTCAAAGGGTGACGGATAGCCAATCCAATTCCAATTCGGGCTCAAAGTGATGGGGTGCTCATCCAACCTAGCTGAAGGACCCATGATGGTTACTACCGATGGATTGTTGATATTAACAAGATACATCTTTTCGTTTGTTATGCCGTTCAAGGAGCCCACCCATGTATCATTGCTAAAGGAGACAAAGCCGTCGCTTTGCGACTTGATAATGACACCATTTGCCCCCAAGTCCTCTTCCATCATGCCAAGACCATCGATGCCGTTTTGATCGACATAGGTCGATAGCCACGACCATCCAGCACTCAAATTAAAGGTCTGTTTATGGGGTATGTATTCGCAGTCACCGACAAACGAGAAAGGCAACACTTCGTTCGCATTGCCGTAGACAATGGTGTCGGCCTCCGTATATGCGAGGACAAAGCCGTGATTCATTTCTTCTGTTTCTTCTAGAAACAAATCATTTCGTTCAAGCGAAACCGTAACATTGCAACCCCTGTCGACCAATAATCTATAAACCACAGAGTCAGAAACTACTATATTATCGAAATCTCCATAGTGTTCTCTGTCTGCAAGAAACTCTTCATACCAATTGGCTTGTTGTATTATTGGTAAGGTAAATCGCAATTCAGGCTGGACACCACCAAAAGATATAACAATGGAATCTCCAAACCATCCAAATAATGCTTCTAATAATGCTAATTCAAATTGATCATTATTTTTGTATAACAAACAAAGGTCGACACTACACACTTCGCTTTCTTCAGCAAATTCAGCCGTGAGAACTCGATCGGACGATACTATGAAGCTATAGTCAGCCTCGGTCGAAACCACCTTTCCATTCTCAAGCCAATAGCGGAACACATAGTCTTCATTCGCAGTGGCACTCACGGTACATTGAGTGCCACAGGTGAAACTACCACCGCCATTTACCGTTCCTCGGTCAGCTTGCGAGGCATCGACAGAAAGCGTTACTGTTGGCGATGCCGTTTCTAAGATTTGGGCTAATCGCATAGATGAAAACACCATGGGCATTAGCATAGGTGCCATGAAAGATATTTCACCGCTACCATCAGCAGCATCACTAAACATAAGATTTGTATAACACCCCGACAGGTTTTCGCCATTCATTTTAGATTGATAAGCAATGGTGTTATTATAGTCAGACATAATCATTCCGTTTGCAGGGAGAAACAGTACGCCTGCTGGCTCGAGCACGGTATTCCAATCATAGCGTGAAATGATATTGGTGGAATAAGGGGCTATTTCGTTGGGCAGGCTGAAGGAATAGATGGTTGGATCCCAATCGTCAGGCATCACCAGCAAGCCCTCCACATTGTTGACCTTTGCATAGGCATACCTCACCTCGATGTCACGACCCTCAAGCAAGTAATTCCATTCCTCGCTTGACAATAAATGCCAGCATGAAAAGTCTATGAGGCCTATGTATTCAAAAATGTTCGGAACGAGGTCTATCCCTTCTTTACAACGTGATGTTAAAGTACTCTGTTCCCAACGTCCATCATCGCCATGGTTCTGTCGGTAGTATTGTGTGGGTGCGAACTCCCATGTCACAGAGGCTTGCGTCGAGGATTGATCAAAATGAAAAATGACGTTGCCTTTGGCGAAACCAACCGTTGAACATCCACTGATGGAGAAACGGCCATTCAGCAATTCGGGATCGGGCTCAGGATTCACCTCACATGGCTCGAAATGAGCTTCTAATGCGAGATTGCTTGATGGGAACTGGAAGTTATAAATGTTGTTTATCGACACCCACTCGCCATCCGATTTCCATCCAACAAAACGATAGCCGTCGTTTGCGCCTGCAATAATAGAAGCTTGCGCGGTCTCCTCGTATTCTCCAGCATAGTAGGACTCATGTCCTGCAGACAGGGCATCCATATATGGAAACACTTTTCCACCCTCTTCGGGGATGGCACTTATTTCCAACCAATATGACTGGTTTTCGGCAAAACAAGCTTGGAGGTTGCGGTCGGACATCACGGTAAAGACATAGTTGCTTGAATCGGAAACCAAGATGCCATCCTCCATCCACCCGACGAAATGGTAATGCGTTGATGGGCTGGCTACCAGTTCACATTCCTGCCATTCCTCGTATGAGCCAGTACCGGCTACGCTTCCTCCGTCACTAGGGTTAAGGTCGACGTTAATCGTGTAATACACGTCTGATGAATATCTGGCTTCAAGGAAGCGCGAAGCCTCGATGTCAAACGACAAAACGGGGTCTTCCGAAACCAACATATCGTTTTCATACCAGCCTTCAAAGGTGTGGCCGCTTTTGGCGGTCGCCGTGAGCGTGCAGGTTTCTCCCAACCTCATCTGGCTCTCGAAGAGGCCACCGCCGTTCACTTCACCTGCCCAAAGAGGATTCGGTTGGGCTCCGATTACCTCATAGTTCCTTGTTTCGATTTGAACGGGACGTTCATATCCAAAACACAGATTCCTCTTCGAATAACCATCGGTTGAGGCTGCTTCAAACACAATGTTTTCGGAAGGGGTAAATACGCAAACCCCATCATCATGCCACTGGCCGTTTTCATCCTGATACCCATCTCCACATATAAAATGAGAATAGTTAAAAGCAATCGTGCCAAAAGTCGCTCCCATATCGTCATCAAACAGATTACCAGCAAACAAACCATTAAAAACCAAAGGCAAGAAAACGGCATGGGCAGGCTCAAAATAGTTATTCCAGTCATTAATGGAAATATACTTGAAGACCATGCTTCTCAAAAGGGTCATTTCTTCATCTATGACATTGCTTGGAAGAGGGTATGTTGAGGCCTCCCAATCGTCGGGAAACAGCACTATGCCATATACATTGTCGACCTGGCAAAAAGCATAATGCATTCCACTGGCCGTGATGCGTTGATGCAACAAATACTCCCATTCCTCATCCGACAATGTCGTCCAACAGCCTAAATCAACCACGAACTTGTCATAATTGGCATCGTGCAAAAAACGTTGATAGAGGAAATCGAGGCCATTGTTTTGCAAATAGTTTTCAACATTGGCAGCGAAAGCGTTGGCATTAAAATACTTGCGATGCCATTGGTGTTCGGCGAAACTCCATTCCACATTGGCTTGGCCAGTCGCGTTGAAGTCGAAGGCGAGATTCAGGTTTCCTTTGGCGAAACGAGCCACACGTTCGTCGCCAATCGAGAAACGGCCTTCGAGCAAGTCGGGGGCATCGTTTTGAAGATCCCTAAACTGGGCTACCAAATTATGATTGGTATAGACTTCAAATGTGTAGGAAGCATCTGTCGACACCACCACCCCGTTTTCCGTCCAATGGGCAAAGGCATAGCCCTCTGCAGGTTCTGCCACAACAGTGCAAAGACCCCCATACTCACAGCTCCCGCCACCGTTTACCGACCCAAGGCCAGCCCTACCGCATGATACACTGACCATACAGTGGTTAACGACGTTATTAATCAATCGGACTTGACACCTTTGACCCAAATACCCAGAAGAATTTTGCCAACCCCAAGTAGACACATCTGACAATAAAACGTTAAAATTCCTATTATCAGAAGACGCTGATGACAAGTAGCCTGACGAAGAGGTCCAATACATATAATAATAGGGAATAAAGACAGCTCCCGATGGTTCTAACACATCAGTCCATGTTTGGGCATCAATCGTGTTGGAGTTGAGATAAGCTTCAAAAAAATCAGCAAAATTCACAAACTCAAGCAAAGAGATTATGCTTGTGTTCGGATTGTTTAAGGTGTACACAGAAGCATCCCAATCGTCGGGTAGCAGGATCATGCCTTCGACATCATTAACCAAGGCAAAAGCGAAGCGAATGCCCGAAGAAGTGGTGCGTGTGTTGAGCAGGTAGTCCCATTCGGCGGCAGTTGGGGTTCGCCATCCGCTGTTTTCTGTGTTGCCGCCGTTGAGGATAGGATTGTAGCCCCAGTCGGCCTGCCCTCTATGCTCGGCATCGCCTTCATAAAGACTAAGCCCTTCAACACCGTATGCCAGATAATCTTGATTACTGCTGCTTCTCGACCATGGTTGGTAACAGTTGGCTCCGTGGTTGTAGCCGCTCGTGCCCCAGTCGAAGATGTCAATCCAGCCATCGTAAGTTTCAGAGGCCAATGAGTTGTCGCATTTTACGCCGTTTTCATAGACATTACCACCATCATTGTAGCCCACATAATCCCACTGGTGCTCGGCAAAACGCCATGTGCCGCCCACATTTTCGCCAGCCGAGGCAGTCTCATTTGCATCACCATTGGCACCGCCAACCGCCCTATATTGCAGGTTGCCTTGCGAGAAATAGGCGTATGTGTTGGTACCCACGGAGAAGATGCCAGGTATGGCGCCTTCAGGATAACCGTTTATTACCGTTTTTGATGTCCTATTCCCCAATGCGTCGTATGTGTAGAATATCTGGACGCCATTTGAATAGGTCGTTCTTGTCAAACGGCCTGCGGCGTCGTACTCGTAGGTCTTGGTGGATTGAGAGAATGCTGTGATAGCCAACATTATCAAATATACAAAAGCAATGCTTCTTTTCATATCGTTTTAATCGTTTTATTATTTAGTAACCACATCTTGGAATAAAAATGTCTTCCCATTCAGACTTTGACACAGAGTGTTGCAAGGGCATATTTGCTCCTCGACCTTGAAGCTCGTATGCTTTAATTCCCGTCCTACTTTTCTCGTATTCACGTTTTTTGGCATTGTATTGCCTCTTTATCATTCCATCAGCTAACCATTGAGTTATTTCATCTCCATAAACGTCTCCTATTATTGTTCCTATTGACCACCCAAAAGAAAACGCAGAAAGACACCAACCAATTACAGGAAGGGCTTTAGCCACTGAACCTTTAATCAAAGACTTTCCCACATGAAATTTTATTGCACCTGAAACCGTGGTTCGAAGTGAAAGGCCAGAAGGAAGGTTAACTAAATTAGAAATGCCACGTAAAGACGGAATGACTTTTGACAACAATCCAATTGTTGTGCAACAAGCGGAATAAACATCGATACCAAACACTATTTTTGAGCCTATATCATTGCCAATAAGGTTTCCTGTTTGCAAATATTGTAAAGCATATCCGCCCACAGACCCAATTGACATAATGCTCGTTGCAATACCAACAGACATATTACCATTAGGATCAATGTTATTGATTGGATCATTATTCGCATAGGTATAAAGATTAGTGCTCCATATGGGATCCTCACTCAAAAACCTTCCAGTAGTACAGTCATAGTAGCGGGCACGCATAAACGCCAAGTCGTCTGTTTCGAACATCACTCCATTTCTACCAACAAAACGAAATCGGTTCAAATCTGTTTCCTCTGATTGGACCACATTACCAAAATCGTCATATTGGTATTTATGGGTAATAGCCGCCTCCGTCGTAGCATCAACCATGGCAACTGTACTACCACGAAAGTCATAAATATAATATTCGGTCTCATCATTGGCACTTATCCTGGAAATCAAACCAGCAGGACCATAGACATAGTAATAAAAAGGAATCCCTCCATCATCCGTTTCCATAATCACATTACCATCACCTGACAACAAGTCCAAAACATACTTTGTCGTTTCCCCGTCTCGTGTAGCCGAGCGCCTATTCCCAAGTCCATCATAAGTGTAGGTTGCTGTAAAATCTCCAGACACTTCAATCAGGTTGTCTTTACTATCGTAACTGTATCCTCGACCTGTGCGCAAGGTTGTGTTTCCATTGGCATCATACATGAATGAAATATCGCCTATGGTTTCCAGCCGGTTGGCTGAGTTACATGTATATGACAGAAGAGAGGCAACCATGGGTGGCAAACCTTCATACGGTTGCACTATGGTTTCTTGGATATGATTGCCCAAATTGTCCAAAGAATACAACTCACTTGCCACCATACTTCCCAAACCATCAGACCGATAAGAAGACAATCCGTTCTGACGTCCGTTTTCATCATACGTATAGTAAGTTCTAACTTCATTGGGATAGGTGTAATAGTCTAGTTGACCATCAGGTCGATACACAAATGAAGTAGTATTATTATTCCAGTCAGTTACCGATTCAACCCTATTCAATGCATCATAATCGTATGTTACGGTTTTATCACCTGGATAGGTTATTGTTTCAACATTACCATTTAAGTCATAGGAATAACTTACCGTAACACCGTCATACGTTATCGATTTAATATTTTGACCTATTGTTTGATATTCATAAACAATCGATTTGCCATCTTTTGTCACGGTTTCAACCAAACCAAAATCATTATACGAATATGAAGCATAACCGTCACTAGTCAATCTTCCAGCATTGTCATAAATATAGTTAAATACATCGCCATTGGGCGAAGTGAATTTCTTTATCGAGCCATCTGGATTATACTCCATGCTTATTTCATTACCCTGAAATGAAACCGATTGCAACAAATCACCTAAATCATACATCAATTCCGTAGCAAATCCTTTACTATTGACAATCCTAATCAAGTTGTCATTCTCGTCATAAAAATACGATGTGGGATTACCCAATTCGTCAATCACTTTGGTAACATTGCTGTTGTTATCATATTCATAATGCTTAGTTTTCCCTTCAGAATTGATTGTACTTTCAACACGACTAATCGCATCATAGTTCGTTATAGAGGTAATTCCTAACGGATTTTCTGTAAAATGGGTCAAATTCCCATATTGGTTGTATTCATATTGTGTCACCTTGCCCATAGGACCCGTAATCGTTTCAGGTGCACCATGATCATTATACGAGATAGTCGTAGTATTACCCATGGCATCCGTAATACCAGTCACTTTCCAAACAGAATACTCGAAACTAGTGGTATTACCATTAAAATCAGTCATTGAAGATAATGTTCCATTGTTATTATAAAGGTATTGTTGAGTAACAGGACCCAGCTCCAGCGTAGGAACCTCAATGGTTGCAACCGCACCAGCATTCGTATACGAATAATTGGTTTGAGTGCCCGTAATATTATCTATTACTGATGTAATTAAAGAGCCGTCATTCGGATCATCATAAGAATAAGTTAAGTCTTTATCAACATGATTAGTAATGTACGTGATACGATTGTCTAAATTAAAACCATATTCAGTGTTAAAACTATTCCTAGACAATGGCTGAATCAAAGTAGAAGAAGAGTGCCCTCCTTCATAATCAAACGTAAGGTCAACAGTCGTTGGAGGCTCGTCATTCACCCTTGTACTACTAAGTTTTCTTTGTTGGTAATCATTAAAGATCTTATTTCCCCTTGGTAGTTCTATGCAAGTAATCAGTCCATCATCTGCATCGGTTGTTCCATATTGAAAACCAGTTACATTACCTTTCGCATCTTGTATGGAGGCGAGGTATCCGTTGTCATCATAACTGAATGCGATTTGTCTGCCAATTGGATCAGAAACAGAGCTTAGTTTTCCTGCTGTATAATTGAAATTTAATGACCTACCAAAAGCAGAAACTTTTGTAAGCATAAAATTCGCAGGAGACACATAATCATATTCTAATTCAACTTTATTTTCTTGATAACGGTCGTCTTCACTAATCATCGTAAGAAAGAACAATGAAGCATTAAAAGATAAAGACTCGAGTACATATTTGTAATGATCGGTAGTTTCTAATTGGAATTTATTATCCGAAATTCTTATTAGCTTATTGTAATTCCCCTCTGTAATGGAAGCACATTCTTCAATTCCAAATGGTTCTGGTTCGTACATTAACAATGTGCCATCCCCCATATGTACAACATAGATTATTTGGCAATTTTCGGCATCACGAGCCATACTTAAATATATATTGTAAGAATGCGTCCAAGACGGTCCTAACGGTTCAATTGGAAGATATCCCTTAGGAATTTCTGTATAATATGAGTCGTAACCAACACTAAAATCTAACGGGATATAACCTGGAATATGAAATAAATCCTTATCATAATAACTAAAATTTCCTTGCTCTATCCCACGAGCTACGTTTGTCACATCTGGCCTCAGATTTGTAGGAATAAAGAAATCAGAAGTTTCGAAATCTTGCGTGTTTGCTGGCGTTGGAATAGTGATCAACTCGGATGTCATCAACCTATACAAAAACAAAAACGCTTCCCCTCGTGTACAATAGTCGCCAGGACGAAATGAACCGGATCTCACAATATTTAACACATAAGCCTTGTTCGCATATCCCCAAAAATTTCCATAGTTTTCGTTGTCGGGATCAAAATCCGAAAAGGGATTTTCCATACATGCTGGATCAGGCACGACATTAAAAGCCTCCAAAAGCACCTTAAGCACATAGCTACGTTCAATCGGCGATTCAGGGTCAAAAAAGGCACGGTCACGGTCGAATGGAGAGATACCATCGCCATATTCAAGATACAAGAGTGCTTTGGCCGAGCGATAATAATAGGTGTTAGGATCCTGCAAGTCGGGATAAATGCTTGGGAAATAATCCGTCACCAATTGCGTCGGCACATTGTTGACACCTCCATAAAGGCCATATAATGCAATCTTTGCCAATTGATCGCGAGTTATGTTTTCATCAGGCAACAATTCACCATCAATGCCTTCAACAATGCCATTGGCACACAAGTATTGAACAGCCTCGTACAGCTCTTCTGAATAATCGGAATTGCTACCACAATTCTCTCCTGATGAACAATCGGGAAAATCACAATTGCCGTTTTGGGCAATCACTCCATTAGTAAGGGCCATTGTCACCATCAGCATCACAGCTGACACAAGTCTTATAGTCTTAGTTTTCATGATTTATATGTACCTAAATAACCATTCAATAATTCAAAACACCAACGTTTTATCTTCCGTGTCTCTCGACACGTACACATAGCCCTTGCCGGGCTGTAAGGTGCCGAGCGTGCCTACCCAAGTGCCGTTTTCATAGATGGCGAAGCCTTCGTCCTGCGAGACGAGTTTGTCGCCCTCGGCGGGCGCTATGTTCAGGTCGTCGACTTCCAAAGGCTGCACGCCAGAATAACCAAACCAGTTGGGACCTTCAGCGATGTCCACCTCGATGGAGGCAACCGGCAGGCCCGACACGCTCAATATGCACGGCTCTACGGTCTGTATCCTATACATCGCACCAGGAACGATGGCATCAATCGTACCGCTCCATTGGCCGTTCTCATAATAGGATTCGTCCCCATCCTGCGAGACGACGGCAAGGGCGTGGTCGCCCAAGGCAGCCTCGAAGTCTTCCAATGCGACTGGAATTGCTGTTGTCCACCAGTTCCATCCCTCGGTGAGCACTGCGGTCTGACCCGCCTCAAAATGGGCCACCAAACTGACAGGCTCCATCACCACAAAGGAATAGGAACTTTGGTTTGAGACCTCCTCGCCTTCCACGGTCCAGTTGACAAAGGCATACTGGCTACCTGCAGTGGCCTCAAGTTGGCAGGTCGCACCATACACGTATGGCATAGCACCAGTCACCACGCCACCCTCGGCTGGGTCAGCCTCGACGGCAATGGTCACCGTCTCTTCGGTCTGGAACTCAAATTGATACGGATTGGCTGGCAGACCGTGTATGGCATTCACCGTAAAAGTCATCCCTTCGGATGTGGCGTCGAGTTCGGCACCTGTTTTGTGGTCATAAAGTTTGAAAGTGATGGCGTTGTTGTTAACACCATACACCATCAAAAACACCATGTATTTATCCACGGCGGGATAGTAAGTCAGTATCTCGCTTCCTCTGCATTGGCTTCCGCAGAAGGCCCCTATCTCCATTTCGGTCCTGCGCATCTCAGCGCCGTTGATGTTGAGCACACCTATAATGGTCATGTTGTCGGAGAATTGATGGATGTCGTAGGTCCAATGCTTCACTACTCTCGATCCGCCATCTGTCACCATCGCGCCCAAACGGGTCACGATGGTGACAAAAAGGATTAAAAACATTATTCTTTTCATTCTTCAGTAGGTTTGGATTATCTTACAATGAGTTTACGGATGCATACGTCATGGCCTTCAGCCACAATCTTCAACATATAGACGCCTGGCGTGGCCGGAGCCTTCAGCTCCATGGGTAGCGCGTTGGAGCGAACCGCCGACACTACAACCCCCAATTCGTTGACGACTTCAACACGAACATCCTGTTCGTATCCGACCGGCATTGCAATTCTGAAGTTCTGTCCGCAATCGGCTGGGTTAGGATAAACGGCCACTTGGTCAAAGCCATAGCTTTGGGATTGACTGTTGAAGTGGATTGTAAGCATATCCTTGGTATTGCCCACGACGGCATCCGATTCAAAGACTATCATTTCCTTGGCGTTGCCATACTCCACGCCTTCGTCGGAATCGAACAAGGCGAAGCGCAAGTCCTTCGGCTCATGACCTGTAATGGTAAGGAAAGCGACATAACGGTCGACTGGTTCGACATACATCAAACGAACGCTACCGCGGCATTCTTCGCCAGCAAAAACAGCCAGTTCGTAACGACCATCGCGCAATTCTACGTCGTCGAGTTCGACCACTGCCATGACATTCATATTATCGGTGTACTTGTGCATGTTAGGAATCCAGTGGTTGCTTTCGGCAGTTCTGTTTTTCTTCAGCACGCCCGACCTGCCTTCGGTGTAGGTAAATGACACTGACTCGCTGTCGTTCGATTCATACATCAAGCCCATACCAGGATTGATTGTGCTCAACGAGCCAAGCCAGCCGAAGCCTTCGTAATAGGTGGCGAAGGTTTCTTGTGACTTAAGCATATCATTGTCGTGAGCATCAAGGCCACTTAAAGCGACGTTGACGTCATTAGCCGTGGCCATAGGATAACCAATCCAGTTCCAGCCTTGGTTCAATGTGATGGGGTGTTGCGAAGCAATGGCGCTGTTGCCCACCATTTCGAGCACGGTGGCGGCAGTGGTGTTCACCATATACATGCTTTCGTTGGTGATGGCATCAAGGTTGCCCATCCATTCACCGCCCGAATTGGCGATGAATCCCGTTTGCGACTTGATTATCACACCATTTTCGCCCAGTCCTTCCGTCATCATCTGCAGGCCTTCGATGGCGGACTGCTCGATGTAGGTGGAATACCAAGTCCAGCCTTCACTCATCTCGGTTTGCTGGCTATTGATGAAGTTGAACACATAAGGATTGGCGGGCGTACCTAAACGTCCGTTGGTGACGAAGGTGACCATCGAAGTACACGACAGCTCCAGCTCCTCACCCAGTCCGTGGTCATAGAGCTTGAAGCGCAGTTCGTCGTTGTCGTTGCCATGCAGCATGAGAAACACCAAATAACGGTTCACTTGAGGATAATAGGTCAGCAACTGGCGACCACGGCACTCATCGCCACAAAAAGCACCAATCTCCAAGGTAGGCGTGGCTTGCTCGACGCCTTCTATTTGGATGATGCCAATGGCGGTCATATTGTTAGAATATTGGTGGATGTTGACATCCCAATGATAAGCGTATGGCGTGAAATTGGCAACGAAATCATGGTTCTCGTGGATGGTGAAGGAGTATTCCTCCTCGGTGGAAACCACGATGCCGTTTTCCGTCCAGTTGACGAAGGCGTAGCCAAGATTTGCCGTTGCAATCAGCGACACCGCACTGCCATCGTTGTAGTTGCCCATTCCTGTCACGGATCCGGCAACAGCAGGATTGAGGGTGACCGCAACGCTATAGCTTACGCCTGGGGCAAACTCTGCCTGCAGGCTACGGCTCGATTCCATGAGGAAGGTATAGGGGTTGGCTTCTGACACCATCGTGCCGTTTTCGCTCCATCCCGTAAAGGCGTAACCCAGCTCGGGATAGGCCGTCACCATGGCGGTGGGATCGTCGCAATTGGCCTCTTTGTTGACCACGACAACGCCTTTCGCGGGGTCGCATGCGGCCACTTGAAGCACATAATTGAAGTTCTCGGCATAGTTGGTGAACTCGCTCCAATATTGAGCCGCTTGGAATGCGGGCGTGGCGCCGCATTGCACCGTGACGGGGATGCTGCGCGACACCGTTCCGAATGTGCTTGAGCCGATGGTGGGCGGCACGGCGGCTGCCACCGTCATGTCCGTTACCGTGGAGCAGCGTTTGAAGGCGTAGTTGGGGATGCTCGCCACGTTTTCACCTATATTAATATGTGCAACCGAAGCGCAGTCGTAGAACACGGGCTGTTGGGCGTTGCCCATCTCCGTGCAGTTGACGGCGTTGTAGGTGATGGTGGTGAGTTCGTCGCAGCTGGCGAAGGCGTAGTTTCCCACGGTCTGCAGTGTCTCGGGCAGGGTAAGCTCGCCGCGCATCCCGCCGCAGTTGCGGAAGGCCTCTGCGCCGATGGTCTCCACGCCGTTGCCCATCGCGATGCCTTCCAAGCCGTAGCAGTTGTAGAAGGCCTGCTCGCCGATGGTGGTGAGGCTGTTGGGAAGGGTGAGGGTGCCGGTGAGGGTGGTACAATCTTTGAAAGCCATTAGCGAAATGCTTTCTACATTATTTCCAATATTCAGCGTCTCCAATAACGGCATTCCTGAAAATGAATTATTAGCGAAATATTGATTATCATACCACTGATCCCAAACTAATCCTCCAATGACGCAATTCGTCGCGTTATAGTTCATCGTTGAAAAGTTTGAGTTCGTGAAAGCAGTTCCATGTACTGTTGTAGCATTTTCGCCAATAGTAAGCGTTCCACCCAATCCTGTACAATCTTTGAAAGCGTTGTTACCAATAGTTTCAACAGCATTAGGAATCACAAGATTTCCAGAAAAGCCATTGCATCCTTCAAAAGCACTTTCGCCAATAGAGACCAAGGAATTTGACAAATTTAAATCATCTGTCAAAGTGGCACAATTCACAAAAGCATAGGCAGGAATGCTTTCCACTTGCTCTCCAATGATTAAAGTAGTCAGATTGTTGCAATTATAGAATGTAGAAACAGCAATATCCTGGCCGTCAACCCAAAACCAACCATTTCCCATAGATGTGCAATTGGTGGCATTAAACTCTATGGTGGCCATCAAATTACTGGAAAAGCTATAACTGCCGATGCTTGTAACAGAACTAGGTATGGTTAATGTACCTGATATACCAATATTGTCAAAGGCATAATCTCCAATAGTTTCGATAGAATTGGTAAGATTTCCTATTACAGAAAGCCCTTGTAAATCTTTAAAAGCACCATTAGGAATTTGATGAACATTTTCTCCAATTTGTATGGATTCTATCTCAGAACATTCATAAAATGCTGATATGTATTTAAGATCATTATAACCAGCATTTAACAAATAATAATAACCCATTTTAGTACAATTCTCAGCATTGAAATTGATGGCTGTTATGCCTGTATGGGCGAATGCCTTCAGTCCAACAGAAGTCACGTTTTCGGGGATGGTTAAGACACCACTCAAATTAGTTTCGGCAAAAGCATAATCGCCAATGGTAACAACAGAATTAGGGAGGTTGAAGCTTCCCGTTATGCCTGTTAAATCTCTAAATGCGCCATTGGGAATTGTTTGAACACCCTCGCCAATTTGAAGCATGGTGATATTAGAACAACCCGAAAATGCAGAGATAAAATAACAATAAGGGTCGTCTGTATAATATTCACCATTTCCGTAATTTGCAGCAAAATCATATTCTCTATTATAATAATATCCCAATCCTGTACAATTGGTAGCGTTGAAAATGATGCCCGTCAAACCAATACAGTCCTGGAAAGCATACTGTCCGACAGAAGTGACTGCTGTTCCAAGGGTAAGATCACCTATAAATCCAGTGCAGTTGGCGAAGGCACTGCCGCCAATGGTAGCCACGTTCTCGGGAAGCGTCAACGTCCCGGTGAGTCCAGTGCAGTTGGCGAAGGCTGAACTGCCGATGTAGGTCACAGGCGCGGGAATGACCAATTCACCAACAAGGTTGCTCTGACCTGGAACGAAATTGTCGGGAATCACTTGAACATTATCACCAATGGTAAGGTTGGACAAAGAATAACACTCATACAACCAATAACTGCTCACAGAACAGTTTGTGGCGTAGTAATTCAAAGAGGTAAGGCTATTGTAACCGAAAGCCCCTTCTCCGATGTAAGTCACGCCAGTAGGAATGGCTACAGAAGCGAGGTTGTTGCATTGCCAAAACTCGTAGTCATTGATTTGCGTCAGCCCCGTGAAGTATTGCAATTCGTCAAAGGAAGTGATGGCTTGGTTGTTTTGGAACGCATTACCCAAGTTCGTCACCGCCGCAGCCTCTTCATAGCTCAGGAAACCGTCGCCATCGGTGTCCCAATTGTTCACGCAGATAGCTTCCACATTCGGGTCGGCGAAAGCGATAAAATTGGGATTGGTGAAAC
>CALFIT010000015.1 GCA_937877465.1 uncultured Bacteroidales bacterium
GTTTTTGCAAAGATAACCACTTTAACCCTTGGTCTAAATTTTAGGGAGCATTATAGAACTACCGCTCCATGTTTTCGGATTTCGCATGTTGCCCCAGGAATCGTAGCTCAGTTCTTGCTCAACGGCGCCGTTACTGTCGGTGATGGTGGTCATTTATGTGTTATTAACGTACAATCAATTTATGTAATTCATTCCATAAAATGGGAGATATCAGAAAAAACATCATAAGTGCAGCGACCATCCAGATCTTAAACCATCGAATTGTATGTTTGTTTTTAAATCTTTTAATAATTAAATCAAGTTTCCGTCGATAATGATAAAGATTCACAAATAATAACGAAACAAGAGTTGCAAGGGAAACGATGATTGCAAATGTCTTATTGCCATGTAACACATTGGATAATAAAAGCTTATTTGTAAAAATGTCGATAAAAATAACAATAGAATACATCATCAAGAATTGAAGAAGTGTCACATAAAAAGAAGCGGTCCATATCGAATCACCACCTTTTTCCCTTTTCTCATAAAACAAATATAGCCTATAAAATATAAAGTCAAACATAATTCTTTTTGTTATTACCATTCATAAAGTGGCCCATTACACCAATTACCCCGTTCCAGCGGATTTGCAATCCGCTGGAGCCGAGTATGGGGATTTGCAATCCCCTTGTTTACTGTGTCTTTCATGGCGTTAGTTTTTTTCACTTGCAAAGATAAAAGTTTTCGTTGGATTGCGCAAGGCTTTTGTTTCGCATTACAAATGCTGATATTCGCGGCTTCCGAATTCGGAAATTCGGAAGAACGGAGATGCCATTAGGTGATGTAGGTTCAATTCTACAATATATTAATGCTTTTTCATAGCAAGTGATGGAGGACTCCATCATGAACTGCTCCGAAAACAGGTCTCCCAGCCGGTTATAGGTGTTCGCCATGAACTGAGCCATCTTGCCAGTTAACACTTTCTCTTCAAAGCACTGTCAGGCTGCCGCCACATCAGGCTATCGATGGCGGATAACTCAGGGGACGGCGTTTCGACAAACTCAACGACCTCGACCGATGGTGAGCAAGCCACAATCCAGACCACAACACAGAATAATCCTATGGTTCTCAGCCACCTCATCTTTTGCCAATCACAAACCGCTGCACGGCCACTCCGTTTTGCGTCGCGACACGGAGCCAATACAGGCCGTCGCTCCATCCCGAAAGGTGTAGCTGAAGCGCGTCGGCGTTGCAGGCTTCCTCCAACAGCTTTTGCCCCAAGGCGTTGAAGACCGCCACCGACTTCAAACGATGCCCTTCTATGAAAAGCACGTCGCTTGCAGGATTGGGATAGACCTCCACCTCGGAATCGTGGCAGGCAGGCACCGACCAATGGTCGTCAACCCAGACATAGTTGTCTTCGGGATGCCACAACGAGGCGGCATAATCCGACTCGCAGGTATCGCCCTCGTCGGAAAGATAGACCGCCGTCAAGCGGTAATAGAACTCATGATGGCCGTCGTCGACAAGCACATCGCGGTACTGATAGAAATCCTGCCCTTCGGCAAAAGGCACCGTCGCAATCTGCTGATAACCCATGTTGTCGTACGACCGATAGAGGTTGTAATGCTGCAACGAGAAGCCGTCGTTGGCTATCGGGACAGGTCGCCCCGACTGGTTGGTGACGAAAGCCCGCAACATCCAAGTGTAGTACATGTTGAAATGGTGCATGTCGAACCAAGTGGCGCCATCTTGCGACACCCAGCGGCCATTGGGATTGCCCATGTCGGCACAGGCAGCGGCCGGACGGTTCAAGCCTTGCTGCCCCACGACGATCCAAATCGGTTCGTTCTCAGGCACCTCGAATGCCGGAACGAGGGCTTCCTCATGCCATGCATTCGTCCCACTGAGGATCATGTTCTGAGAGCGCACGGGGGTGCGCGGCGCCTCGTCGCCGCCCACATAAACCCACAGCTGATAGGTGCCTGCACTCACATCGAAGAGCGAGACCTTGCTCAGCGACATGCCCACATAGTCGGCCAAATCCTCGGCCTCGAAGCGTATGCTCCAGAAAATCAGCGCGTCGCTGCCCAACGAGGTCTTGAACGCGCCGTCGTCGTAACGCAGCCAATGGTTGACAGGCTCGGGCCGCTCGCCCCACGAGATCAAGGCACCGTATTCGCCGTTGGCGTCCAAATAATTCTCGCCCTCCAATTTCACCGGCGGGTCGCAATAGGCCGGAAACGTCGCCACGGCGCATTCCTCGCACGACATGGAATAATAGGTGCCGTCGGTCGGGCCGTCGTAAACCAAACGCAGGCAATACTCCACATCGTCGTGCATCTCAACGGTCAGGTCCATGAAGGCTTCCTCGTCGGTAAAGACCAAAAACTCGCCGTCGCGATAGAGCATGGCACCCAGCAGGGCGTCGCCCTCGGGAAACGACCACGAAAGCAGCACCGCCTCGTCGTGTACCGCCCAAGTCAAGCCGTCGGGACTGCCAGGGAAGTTGGAGCAGGCCTGATAGGTCCATGCGCAAGATTGCCATTCGCCCGCGCCCGAAAGATAGACGGGACGCGCTTGGGCGAGATAGGTCGTCCCCGCCTCAAGTTGGCTGACATCGAACTGGAAACCGTCGTCCGACGTGGTTCCAGCTGGCAACTGGTCCAATAGCAGCTCCACATACTGCAAGTCGCGACTACGCCCTTCGGCCAAATGCCACATCGCCCAGCCTGTCGACGACACATAGAGGCTGTCGATGCCTAATACCAACTCCTGCAACTCGATTTCCATCTGGGTCGGCTCCCAAATGGAAACGGAGTCTTCCGCGACATAGTCGGCAAAGCCATCGAGATGCACACGGAGGTCGTAGGCATCGCGATAGACATGGCCCAACAGCAAATGCCCGTCGGCATCGAGCGTGGCCTGATAGGTGTGGCCTTGGCCCTCGTGCGACGCGAGTTGCACGGTGGCTCCCGCAGGCACTATCCCCACGTTGGTGGTCGCATTGATTTCGAAAGCCACGGTCATTTCCTTGTCCAAAAACACGGACCACACCGTGTCCGAAACGCCACGGTTGCCTTCATAATAGCAGCTCACGCCCCATTGGTATTGGCCCCACGAGAGGCTGTTCCAGTTCATCTCCATGAACATCGTGTCGGTCAGGCGCGAAGCCAACAGCACCGGCTCGCCATCGAAACGGCGGCGAAACAGGTCGTAATATTGGAACGAGCGGACGCCATCGGAACGGACCGTCTTCGCGGAATCGTCGACATAAAAGCGGATGTCGTCGACATAGAAACAGTCGTCGCCCTCGTCGGTGGAAGCGTCTTTCGTATAGGTCCAGCGGAACAGATGCTCGCCGGGAGTGACGTCGAAACGATGCTCGGTCCAAGCCTCGTTGCCCGAACACTCCAACTTCTTCACGCCATCGAGATAGAAACGCCCCACGTCCCAAGGCATCTCGGACGAGACTCGGGCAAAGAAACTCATCTCGCCCGCAAAGGGAACATAGGCCCAGACCTCGATTTCCGACATGCCACCTTCGATGCCCTCGCAGGTCGACTTCATGCAACAGCTACCGTTGTAGGCATGAGTGGAATCGATGGCCCAAGGATGGTCGGACAGCGCGTTGTTCCAGCTGAAACGGCTGAAGTCGCCCGTTTCGAAGTCCTCGTAAAGCTGCGGCTCGTGCATCGACCAGCTGACGCGCACCAAGTCGTCGACATACTGCCGCGCCGCCACGTAACGCACGGGATGAAAGACCTCTTGCAAAAGGAAGTCGACATCCGACAGGGTTTCGTTTTCTTCAAGCGTCAAAGAATCAGCGAGATAGACGGTCTGATATCCGAAAGCCGAAGCCGAAACGCGGTAAACGCCCGCGTCTAACGTGCCTTCATAATGACCCAAAGTGTCGGAATAGAATAGGTAAAGCAAGGTATCGCCCTCGAAACCGATGCCCGAAAGCATGACTTCGGCACCCTCAATCGGAGTTGCGCCGTCCTGTTCAAACACGCTGCCTTCAATCGCAGCCTCGGCAAAGGCTTGTCCGACCCAAAGCAAGGCCACGGCAAAAAACGCCATCATCCGTTTCATGTCCACCCTTTTCATCGCTTCACGAATTTTGCCATTACTGTGCTTTCAACATCCTCAATACGAATGAAATACACGCCAGACGGCCATCCTGCCACCGCGAGTTCAACCTCGCCTATCAGGTTGGTGTTGACCTTTTCGGCAAGTACCGTCAAGCCCAAGGCATTCGTGACCACCACTTGGCAAGTCGCGTTCTCCTTCAGTCCGCCGACGAACACCTTTTCTTCGGCAGGATTGGGGTAAACGCTCGCTTCAGCAGGCATCACCGCCGAGGTTTCGTGCATCATGCTCACCTTACCCTCTTGATTGACAAAGAGATGCAAATCATCCACCGAAGGCGTTTCGGGCGAAAGTGTAAGTTCCTCGCACATCCCCCGACCATAACGCGGCAAGTCGGCCATCACCTGATAGGTGCCAAAAGGCAACTGCCCGAAACGGAAGCGACCGGCATAATCGGTGAGCGCAAAGCCCAATATCCGTTGCTTGCCCGCATTCAGCAGCAGCACCCCGACATTCGAGAGGCCGCCGCTGCAATACTCCGCATCGATGCCCTCGCGCAGCCAGGGACGACAATAGAAATCGCGGGCGCGGAAGTTCGTCTCAGGATAGTCGAACACGCCGCCGATACGGCCTTCTCCGACCGCAAAACCTTGATACAAAGCCGGTAAGCTAATATCGACATCATAGACATCTCCATCCACGACAATCATATTCGATTCGTTCCATTGCAGGTCACCGAGATAATAGGCGCCGCCCGCCGTCATGTCCAAGGTGTCGGGGAAGGCATAAAGGATATAGGTGTCGGGCAGCAGTGAGGCAAACCTAAAAACGCCTTCGTCGTCGGAAACGGTGCGATAGAAGCCCGAAAGGAACTGGTTGCCATTGCTCAGCGAAGCCGCAATCACCTGGGTATGAGGACACAACGCGCCTTCTGTCCATGTCTTCCCTTCGAGGGCGAACTCACGATACAGGTCGAAACGCACCGTGTCGGCAGCATAGCCGCAAAACGACCAAGCCTCCAACACCAAGTTCACGAAGCCGCGTTCCCTGTCGCCCTCGCCGGGATGGTAGACGGTGTTCAAGGCAAGCGAATCCTCAAAGAGGCCGTCGCCCAAGGTATGCCATGCCAACGAGTCGTAGTTGTAGGCCTCGGCTTGGTCGAGCGACAAAGGCCTATGCAAGCCGCTGTAATAGTCGGTGCCAGCAAACACGCCCAATTCCTTGAACAGGCGCAGCTGCAAGGCATCCGTTTTGGTGACGCCGTCGAAGGTCACGCGAAGGGTCAAAGTCACCTCGCCCGCGTCGAAGTCGTCGGTCGAGGGATAATAGACCGGCCTCAGCGACAAGGAATCGGAGAACAAGCCCGTCCCCGAAGTGCGCCACACGAAGCCGCCATAGATGTAGGGGATGTTGGCCGTCTCAATGGCAAAGCCCGCCTCGGGCGCACAGAGGTCGCCGTCCTCGCCGGCATAGGGATAATAGGTGGCAAAGGCATAGGCACTCTGTCCCGACGCAGCATAGACATCTGCGTTGTAAACTCCGTCGCAGGCCATAACAGCCACATTGTCGGCCTGTTGCGACGAAAGGACATACGAAGTGCCGAAAATGGAATCGATATGGTTGGCGAACTTGTAGTAATCGAAGTCGCCGTAAAACAGCACATAATGGTCGAGGTCGCGCTCAGGGTTCGCGTCCCACGACACCAGCCACGAGCCGTTCACAAACTGTTTCTTCACCGTGAAAGGCGGCGAGATCGGAGCCGTCGTGTCGCATTCGGGCAGATAGCCTTCGTAGACGATTTCGCCCAATGTCGGCGTGTCGTTGTGGTCAAGGATGACGGCGTCAATCTCTTGCGTCGACTGGGCATCCCAATAGTTGCCGCGCATGTCGATGTCGTCGGTC
The DNA here is from genome assembly GCA_937877465.1 of uncultured Bacteroidales bacterium. Taxonomy (GTDB): domain Bacteria; phylum Bacteroidota; class Bacteroidia; order Bacteroidales; family F082; genus Limimorpha. The sequence continues at coordinate 5,974 of CALFIT010000015.1, forward strand.
GAAACGTTGGCGAAAAGAATCGTATTCTTCTTGTAATGCAGGAAGTTGTTGCCGTTCATCCGCGTCAGGTCGGAGGGGAAGTTCACCACCCTTTTCTTCACCTCGCTGAAGGTGTTGCCCACAAAACTGACCGTTCCGGCCTCTTTCAGGTTGGTAATAGTCAATTCATTGTCATAGAATGTGTTATATTCCACTTCCACCTGACAGACGCGCATCATTCTGATGGCCTCGTCGTTGTGCCAAAACACATTGTTGCGAATCACCACCGAGTCCATCGCCACCTTGATGCCGTAGGACGAATAGCCCGAGCCGCCTTCCGGCAAATCGGACGAAATCAGGTTATTTTCGATGAAGTTCTTTGCGTCCTTGTCGGAGATGCCGCCCACGGTCTCGAAGCTGATGGCCGTGGCCGCGCCTTGGAAACAGTTGTCGGAAACGTAATTGCGGTCGCACTTGAAGCCGTAACCGACATTCGAGATCTCGACGTTGATTTGTCCCTGGTCGAAGATGTTGTGCGAAATGCGGTTGAACTTGCTGTCGTCGGCCCGCGACTTCAGCTCGATGCCCGACACGCATTGGAAGAACATACAGCTGTCAATCAAAAAGTTGCAGCAGTCCACCAACTCGATACCCTTGCCCGCATAATAGTTGTTGAACGAGCAATGATTGATGGTGACATGGCTGCAGGCCGAGGCATTCAAAGCCGTCAGGGCGCCCACCACTTCGACATACGACAGCCTCACCGAGTCTTCTTCGGCGATGTTTTTCAACTGGATGCCTGCCCAGTCGTGCGAAAACTCGTAGCAAAGCATATAGATGGAGTCGTTGCGATGGCCGTCGAGCAGCAGCTGGCCGCCATCGACGCGCAAGTAGGCCGACTGGCCGAAAAACACCTTCGTCCCCGCCTCCACCTGCAATGTGCCGCCTTCAACCACGCTCAGCGCGTCGTTGACGAGATAGGCCGAGTCGGCGCCCAAACGCGGCAGGACCAACAGCGAGTCCACCTCGCCGCCCAACGCGACATAATGCTGCGCCTTCAAACCCAAGGGTTGGAGCAGTAGCAGTGCCACCAAGAATTGCCATATCAACTTAAACGGTTTCATGGTTTAGAAATAATAGGTCAGACCCAAGCGGAAGTCCCAGCTTGCCATGCGCAGTTCATACATGAAGTCGGGGCGATAGACGGAGCCGAACATGGGCTTGAAACTCACCTCAGGCGTCAGCTCGATTCGGTTGGCCACTTTCATGGCCGCTCCCAAGCCTACGAAAGCCGAGAACTTGTAGGGTTCCACTTGGTTGCGTGTGATTTCGGAATGGAAAGGCTGTTCGGCGCAATAGGTCGAACCCGCCTGCGAGAGCAGGATTTCCATCGAAGCTCCAGCCTTGACGAACATCCTGAAATGCTCCGAATGGATGAAGTCGACCGCAAGGAACGCGCCCAAGCCAAGATAATCCAAATGGTTGATGTCGCGATAGGAATAGTTCGTCGTCTCCAAGGGGATGTAGGTCGAGTCTAAGATGTATTGATAGGTCGTGTCGCCCGAAGGATGCACCGTGTAATAGGTGTCGAGCGTGTCGTTCACATAATAATCGCCTGTGTAAATCACGTTGTCGAGGGCGAAACCGTACTTCACCGAGCGGTAAGAAACGCTCATGCCCACGCTCACCCTATTCAATTTCTTGAACTTGTAGCCTGCATCCAAGCCGACGCTGAAATTGGTGCGTGGTGCAAGGTCCATCCAACTGCTGTCAGCAGCCGTGTTGACAACGCCTTTGTAATTGATGAATTTTGTGCTCCCGGCCGACACCGACGGCGTGACGAACCAGCCGTTGTCGCGGAATTGGGGCCAATGGATCTCCAAGCCCT
>CALFIT010000016.1 GCA_937877465.1 uncultured Bacteroidales bacterium
GCAAATCAGGATATTGACCGACAGCATCGCCAAGTTGGAAACGGCGCTCTCTGGCTATCAGACGAAGGAAATCCCCGTCGAGGCGATTTCAAAAGAGCTGTTCGCGCAATACCCCGACATCACCGAAATCAGCCTGAGCCGTGGTTCGTCGGTGAAATCGGCAGACGGCACGGCCACCGAGCAAATCGTGGCTTTCGTCACCAGCAACAAGTCGATGGACGAGGAGCAACAAGACCGCATCACACGTTGGTTGAAAGTCAGGCTTGGCACCGAAAATGTCTTGGTTGTTGGACAGACAGAGTGAGGCCTTGAAAAATTAGGGCAAAAACAAAAGCCGCCGAAGTCATCTCAGCGGCTTTCTTGTTGTTTTAGTGGAGATTACCGGATTATTGGACTGAGCAAATACGCTTATCACAGAGCAATAATTCGCTGATTTTCATTATTTTTGAGTAGTCTATTATTCTTTCTTGCTCAGTCATTGTTCAAACGTTTTCATAAAAGAGGGGGGTACTTTCCACCTGGATTTTTCATATTATCGCTACAAGTATAATCAAACATGGGATCATTTGAATGAGTGCTGCCCTGGAATCACGCTGGAGAAATTTACAAAAGAAAGACTGCGTGAATTGAAGAATTGGTATGTTGGCAAAGGTTATAGCAATACCACAATTAGAAATTACAAAGGCAACACCAGAATTGAAGAAGTGAAAAAATTCTACGAGGTCATTGGTTGCCATGACGCAAGAAGGACTTTCGTCTGTTGCTCTCTCGCCTTTGGAATACCGCCAACGGTTGTTATGAGTTGCACAGGACATTCCACTTATAACGCGATGAAACCGTATATCGAAGTCGCGGATGAAACTCAACGAGTCGAATTGGCAAAATGGGATAAAGCTGAAAAACGAGGCGACATCAAGAGCGATATTGCAAAGAAACTTGAAGGTGTCGATGAAGCGACGTTGGCAAAAGTACTGGAGTTGTTGAAGTCGGCTTGATGAAAAAAAATACTTAAAGTTTACTTCAATCTTATCAAAAAGTAATATCTTTGCAGAAAATTTTAAGCAGTAATGGAAACGGCTTTTATGAAACCAGATAACGAAGTGTGCTACAACACACGGAAGTCGCGGCTTTACAACAGAACACGAAGGGGCTTGTTGGCGCATGTCCGTAAGGGCGTGTATGTGCCTTCGAATCTGACCGACAAGTTTATGATTGCGTGTAATGCTGTAGAAAACGGATGCTTGGTCTATCACTCGGCCTTGGAGTATTATGCCCTTCATACGCAATCTTTCAATTGGTTGTATGTCCATAGCACTACACCTTTCCGAACATTTGAACACTTGAATGAAATCTATCTTTTCAAGCCTGTCAGCTATCTGATAAATCCCTATATTGACCTTTCCAATGAGAACTATCCTGTTCGAGTTACATCATTAAGTCAAACCATCATTGACTGCATCCGGCATATCGACCTTGCTGGCGGCTTGGAGGAACTGATGAAAGCCTTGGATTGGATTGGCATTGACAAACTTGACGAGGCCGAAATGATACAATGCCTTGATATCGCTCCATCAAAAAGCGTTTACCAAAGGGCTGGCTATTTGCTTTCAATCTACAAAGACAAAATCGGGCTGTCCGACGGCTTCTTCCGTCACTGCAAGGAACGGACGGGCAACAATGTCAGCTACCTGTCGCCCGACGAGGACTGCGACGCATACGATAAATACTGGAAAATCTGTGTGCCGAAAACAATCAAACACCCCAAGGAATATGAACTCTATTGAATTGACGAGAAAACGGATCACGGCCATTGCCGAAGAATACAGCTTCACGGCGACCAATGTGGAAAAAGTAATCAGGCTTTGCGGCATACTTGACGACTTAAGCGCCATCGAATCATTCAAAGGGAAACTGGCTCTGAAGGGCGGCACGGCTATCAACTTGGTTCTTATACCGGGATTGCCACGTCTTTCTGTTGATTTGGACTTGGATTTGGCAATTGACTGCTCCAAAGATGAAATGCTCCTGTTACGGCAACAATTGGACGCGGGTCTTTCATCCTATTGCGTAGAGCAAGGTTACACTTTAGGCAAACGGGAGAGTTATTCCCTGTGTTCCTACGAGTTGCTGTATGACACCGTTACGGGCAGTCGCGACAAAATCAAGCTCGACATCAACTATTTGGCACGTTGTCATGTGTTTGCTCCGATTGAATCTACCATCAACCATCCGTTTGACCCAAACAAAACCATCAAGGTGTTCCACCTTTGGGATGTTGAAATCTTTGGTAGCAAGATGGGCGCTTTTTTTGAGAGAACGAAGCCGAGAGACTTGTATGACCTGTATTCGCTTTCGCAGTCAGGTCTGATGGCAAGCGATGAAGAAAAAAGATTGTTGAGGAAATGTGCCGTTTTCTACTCCACGATTGGCAATGACAGTGGGGATAATTGGTTGGACAAGGATGTTGATGAGCTAACCCAAATGAGTTTCAGCAAAATCAGGTCGCAATTGTTGCCAATGCTGAGGATTAAGGCGGGTGCTTACCCCAAAGAGAGAATTGAGCAAGCTGTTTCTGATTATGTGAAATCGGTAATGCATCTGGATGATATAGACAAGGGATTCATTGCAAGATTCCAATCATGCGATTATCAGCCCGAATTGCTGTTTGGGTTAGAAATGAAACATCTAGAGCATCATCCTGTGGCATTGGCGACTTTAAGCAAGCTGGAAGGTCAAAACCATTGAAGTCAGCTTAACCATACACCACCTCAAATGCCCGCTCCAATCTCGGTAGTATAGGTGAGAAATGCGTTCCTTCAACAAGTTCAAATAATACTGAAGCCTGACTATTTGATTTCAGCATCATGGCGGCAGCAAGAGTTCTCTCCTCTACTGTCGCCATTCTTTTATCTTTGGCGTTCTTCTCTTTTTCGCCTAACAGCATACAAACCTTCTTGATCTGCTGTGATGGCGTATGTTTTTCCATCCACTCAACAAAGCCGTCAAACCAAAGCGACCCGGATATGCTGATGATATTAGTGAAGGCATTAGTATTAAAGCCCGCCCATACCGCAAACAGGCCCGACAACGAAACACCCATGATTGTCCTTTCGGCATCCTCTACACCCAAATTCCTTTCTGCTTCGGGGACAATCTCGTTGGTCAGCTTGTCGAGGAATGATGCCGCTTGTCCTCCAAAGGGTTTCGCTTTCTTGAACACTCCCTTCGCTGGCCAAGGTGTCATGTCGTCATTCCAGTTGACATTTTCTATTTCCACAATGGAAACGCAGTATTTCTCGGACAACTCTTTTAACCCTACATCCAAGTACTCCCGGATTCCTTCGGGCAGAATCACATAGCAAATTTTGTTGGTATTTGGCGCAGCGTATATCATTTCTCATCCAATCCTATCAATACAAACATCCTTCCGTCCACAATTCTTGCACCACACTCCCATCCAAACCTTATCGAACTGGTTGACGGCGGCTTCGACAAACTCAGGGTCATTGGTCAGGATACCGGCTTCAAAGTTGCGCCTGTTCTCGCTTTTCATACCCATTCCTGCGCCCGTCAGATTTGCCGAGCCGATGTAAGCCGTCTCTGTGTCAAATATCATCAGCTTGAAATGCACCCTCGGACAGCATACCCTTTCCAAGTCAGTTGCAAGTATGGGATATTTGTCGAAGTCATCCCGGAACATCTGGCCTGGCTCTTTGGCATGTATCAATCTCACATCAATGCCTTTCTTCAATAATTCAGCCAATGTTGAAAGAAACGGAACTGCATCTTTACCCTTCATTACATAGAGATCCTTAATGTCAGCCGTACCTATCCACAGCGACTCTTTCACCGTGACAACCCGTGATATTACCTCAGTGTAGTGCTGCTCGTTTTGGATGTATTTGATGAACGGTGATGGCATGGTTTATTCGGTTGATGCGGCAAAGATAGGCATTTTGTTTTTCATTCATCATCAATCTTTAGCGGTGTACCTAACGGGAAAAAGGTTGGCCCAAGGATGATAATGCTTTCTTTCTTGGATTCGACTGCCTTTAATTGTTTGTTGCGTTTGGCCGCTTTCTTTTCGCGTTTTCTATCCATCTTTTCCTTTTGTTTGCGGCTCTGGTGCTTTCGTTTTTTGACTTGTTTTTTCCTTTGCTCTTCTTCGTTGGCTTTCATTTTGGCCTCAATTCGTAATTGCTTCTCTTCCCTTGCTTTTTCGGCTTGCTCGATTTCCTCCCAAATATGCTTGTAGAATTCTTCCCCGCCACCAAAAGGCACTGTTCTGACGCTACCACATTCAGGACAACGCTGGGGAACGGAAAATGCTGTCATGTGATGCTCAATATCATGCGATTTGAAAACACGACCGCAACGGGTGCATGTGAATGTTGTTAATCCTCGGTACATAATATCAGTTTTTTCTTTTTCTACGTTGTTTGCGATACCATTCCTCCCGTTTCTCTTGTTCCGCCTTCTTCCTCATTTCCAAACGCATTGCAGCCTCTTGCTCCTTTTGCTTCCTTTCCTCCTCGTCTGCCGCATCAAACCTTGCATTTTCTTCATCAAGTCTTTTCTTGTGGATTTTCTTGATTTCGATGATCTCTTCAGGAGTAAACAGCCTTTCCAGCACCTCATCCCTCACCCTTGAATAGCCAAGCCGAGCAGATTCCTTGATTTCCTCGTCGGTATAGATGTCGTCTGCCAAATAGATCTCATCGTTTCTGCGTTCTCTTTCAAGCTCTTCGTTCTGTCGGTCGAAATTAGCCCGCTGTTCTTCGGGGGTGTAGCCGTAGAAAGTAAGGTGCCAGAGACAATGGGCGGCCAGCACCGTGTCATTGCAATGCAGGTCTTTGTCCCGCTTCACTTGATACCCCAAATACTCGCTCCAACGTATTCCCTCCAATACGCCGATATAAGGTACGTTATACTGATGGTCGTATTTCGCCAAAAAGTAATCCTCGCTATGCGGCTTCAGTTTCATGTCCCTGATATAATGGTACGCCTTCAGGAAAGACCCTCCTTGGTTACTCATTTTGGGATCGAAATCGGTGATGATTTCCATCATGCGATCGAAGTTGCTTTTCATAATGAGTTCCCGCAGCGTTAGCGGTCGAGGGCCACGCCAGTCAAGCTTCGTCCAGACGGGATGCTTGTTTTTCATGGTTGCTCCTGTTTTGAAGTATCAGTTGCTTTTCCGTTTGCCTCACTATCGCACAAGCTCCATATCACGAACCAAACTACTGCGCTGACAGCATAGATGACCCAAGCCCACCTCGGCGCATCGATGGCGAGAAGGATGAAGAACGAGACGAGATAATCAATGAAGAAAAATGAACCCATAATGCACTGGTTTTAATATCGAGCGCAAAACTATCGCACCTCTGCCGATGCACAATGGAATGTAGTAAATTATAGTAGGATATGAGGGTTTACAGTCGCCGCACCATGAGAGCTTGCATCGGTGGCCAAACATCAACGAGCCACCCTTTTTCGAACTCCTCTTCTGTCAAGCCCTTCATGAATAGCCCAGTGGCTTTGTAGGCTTCGTAGTCGAAATCATCCTTCAACTTCAGTTCCACCTTACCCAATTTTGACAGTTGGATAATCCTGTCAAAAAAGAAGTTTTCTCCAATACTATCCTCCTCAATGGCCACACCGCTCAGACTCTCACCAACCACCTGCACACAGCGTTTGAAACCGCCATCTTCAGGGAATACTGACAGAATCAAATTGTCATAATAATCAATTGGAACGCTGATTGCCTTGCCTTCCTTCAATGCCCGAAGGCCTGTCGGATTATCAGTCATTGCTTTCCACAAGCCATCGTATTCCAGCATCCGCTCTTTTGAAACCTCCATTACATTCATTGCGGCATCTTTCATAAAATCAGGGCCTAATGAGCTTATGCTTACATAATACTCATCATCAACCCAACCTAAGCATTTGCGGGCATGTTCTGACGCAAGTTCGCGTGCCAGACGGATGTCAACTTCAAACAATGGCACTCCCAGTTGCATGAATTTATGGCACATGCAGTAGAAAAAGACAAGCGATCTTATATCGGTGCTGTGCCATACGACAACCATGTCATATTTTGAAAAGTCGGTAGAGAAGAAACTATAGGCGTTTTTCTCTGGGAACATCACCTCGTCGGAAGGCAATTTGCCATACGCCAAATTCATCGGGTAGTATTGGTAATCGTCGCCCATTCTGCCTGAATAACAGACGCTGGTCTCGTCACCGACCTTTATGGAAACAGGGTGCTTCTGTACAACTTTTTGTATGATTTGAGACTCTTCCCTTGTCGCCGTCAAGTGCAGTATCTTCTTGGCTTGGCAATATTGTTTGTAGTTGGTTTGTTGTCCGTACATTTTGATTGGTTTTTGTCTTTAGTGGCAATAACTGAATATCCCGCCGATGTAGAGCTTTTCGTATTGGTCGCCTAAACAGGGAATGAGGCAAAGCAGAAACTCGTGGAGAGTAAGAAGCTCGTTACGGAACATTATCAAGGTGCCGTGGATCTGGCACACTTCCGTTTTCCACCAACGCAAAGGATAAGGGTGCATGGCAATCTGGTCGGGATGCTTCAGGAGGTCTTGGAGGCGACTGATGGTTTCTTTCAAGTAGTCGTTGTTACAGGGGTTGATGATGGTTTCGCCCTCGATGGAATAACCTTCGGGGAGTTGCTTCCGCAGTTCGTCTATGGCGTAATCCCTGATGATTTCTGGTACATCCATAGGCTCGCCTGGTTCAGCCCACCACGGATTGTTGGTGAAAAAAAAGCGTTCCAAATCCCAATTTTCCAACCTGTCTTCTGCTGCTATGGGTTCCTCCGACACCTCAAAGATGAAGTTGTTGCCGAGGTTTTCGACAGCCTTTTCACGGGCTTTGTCTTGTTTTGATTTTGCCATATTGTTTGTGTTTATTGTTTCTCTTCTTCCTGCTGTTGTTTCACAAGCCATTCCACCAAGGCAATCATCTCGCCAACGGTGGCATCGCCTTTGAGAAGCTCTTCTTCACCCGTAAAACTTTTTACTGTTTCCTCCAAATCTTTAACTTTTTCAGCGAACTCTTCAATGGCATCTTCTTTCAATTCTCCAAACTCTCTTTTGATAGCATCCAGTGTGGACTCTGCATCATCTATTATCTCTTGAAATTCTTCAATTTCATCCTCATCTAAACCTTCTTGCTCATTGTCAAATTCGCCCGTTCCAGATTCCATGTCATCCAATACTTTCCTCATGGATGCCATTCCTTCCTCTATACCTTTCAGTTTTTCTTTAAGGGTTTCCTTCTTGTCTGCATCTGGATCCAAATAGGGGACTTCCTCGCCAAAAAAGGCTTCATCGATTTCTTCCGGCATTACTACATCAAAGTTCTGTTCCAGTACCATCAGGAACTCCACTACATCCAATGCATCCATGCCAAGGTCAGAAATCATCTTTGCATCGTTGACAACCTCGGTAATGTCAACGCCTTCATACTTGGCAAAGAGTTGCTTGATTTTGGTTGCCGCCTCAGAATCGGGAGTGCTATTGTCTGGAACTGATACGCTGTTTTGTTTCAATATGTCTAATACTGTATTCATTTTTCTATGTGTTTATTGATTTCCGAAGAGTTTTATTTCCTCATCGCTGCAAAGCTTATGCACTTCGTTTCGGATGTAGTCTTCGAGGCTTTGGACGTTCTTCTTGTTCGCTCCGCCGTTGATGAAGTTGAGGAAGATGCGTGAAGCCGATTCTATCCTCACCTCGGTTTCCTGTGTGCTTGTGGCCACCACATGGATGGTGACGTTCTCGCCGAAAGAAAACAAACTCATCCCATGCCTCGCCGTGATGGT
>CALFIT010000017.1 GCA_937877465.1 uncultured Bacteroidales bacterium
CGTCTGCCGTTTGCTGGTTCTTGGCCCAACTTACATCCAGATGGATGACGGGATAGCTTTCCCATTCCGTCTCCAAGTCCATGATTTTCAGGCCTTCGAAAAGCTCTTTCTGTCCCTTGAAGTATGCATCCAAGGTGGTGGTGAGTAGCGATTTGCCGAACCTGCGTGGACGGCTGAGGAAAACAAAAGGGCTTTCCTTGGTCATCTTCCAAACCAGGTCGGTTTTGTCGATATAGATGTAATTCTCTTTTCTCAGCCTCTCAAAGGTCTGTATTCCAACGGGGTATCTTCTTGCTTCCATGGCACTCGGGGTTTTACGCTGCAAATATACAAGAATTTCCGGAAAAAACGCAAGGGGAAGATCCTAATCTAGAACTTAGGGACGCTACTTGAATTCACTCTTATGGTTCTGCTTATACCAGTCAACCATGTAGTCACCGATTTTTTTCGTGATGCCATGGACGCTCTTCTTCATCTGTTTGAAGCCGACATCATCATGGCTTTCAGAGTTGATATGGTTGCAGAACTTCACTTCGCTCATAATCACTTGGTATACATACTCCCTCTGCTCCTTGCGTGACACCCAGTCAGGGGCAGAGACATAGAAACTGCCATGATAAAACCATGTAGTTTCAGTATCGACCACTTTGATGTTAACCTTGAACAAATCGTGGTGAAAGGGCAACATCGCCCATTCGTCGCCCCAATGGAATTCTTGATTGAGGTTGCAATTGGTAACCGTAAATGAGAAAACAATGTTCTCAAAATCAGTCTCGAACTGTGCGCTAGCCATAATTCAGAAGTAATAACGTATCTACATTTTACGGGACAAAAACAGGAACTTTTTTTCAAACAATTCAAAAAAAGTGGCGAAAGATATAAAATTTCCGCCGCATGGTGCTTGCATCGTGCGGCAGGAATTCGGTCATTTTGCCATTTTCCCCAACTTCTCCCAAACCTTCACCATCGCCCAAGTGTCAAGCTCGCAATAGCGGAGCAGGGCTTCGCGGGCAGCCTTGGCTTCATCGGATGGCATGTGCTGTATTTTTGGGAAGATGGTCATAGCATCGCCACCGTTTTGGCAAAGTCCGCTCAAGTTGTGGTAGTTGAGGCTCGAGTCGTCGGGGAAGAGTGCAGGCAGCACACTCTTGATGCTGAACGAGCCGCCCATGGCAGGAACGTAGTAGTCGCCGGCACGGAACGGGTCGATAAGGTCAACAATGTGGTCGCGTATGTTCATCAGATGCACTGCAAGGTCAGGATAAAGCTCTGCCAACTCCTTGATGCGACCACATTCAAACATCTTATTGTAGGCCAAGGTGCATACGTTCATCGGGATGTCCTTGCAAAGCTGCTCAGCCAATCCACGACGCGGGTCTTTACCGTCACTCGGTGCCAGATATTCCTTGTGTTGGTATGGTGCATCGGCACTTTCCTTGATATGCAACGAATACTGGAAGGTGATTTGCTGGTAGGGTTTCGTGCCATCATATTGCGGCACGGCATCCTGCATGGTCTCGAAATCAAGGAAATAGAGCGGATAGCTGAGCGTGTCGAGGAAGTCGCGAATGCCATCTGGGTTAATATGCTTCGTGTCGTTCAACGTACATTCCACCTGCATCTGTTGCTTGTCGTTCAGCTTTTCGCCGCGCAACGCATCGAAGGTGATGCGCCCCGCGTGATAGTGTTCCAACTTCTTCGAAAAGTTCATACGATACAGGTCGAAGACGGTAGGCTCGTCCTTTGGCACACCACGCTGGCACTTGCAGTAGTCGAAGAAAGCGCAAGTGTATGGTTTCATGCAGTGTTCGGAAAGGTCGTAGTCAGGCTCGTCCTCCATGCCTAAAACCTCCATGGCCTGACGGGTTCGCGCAGGTACTTTCAGGCATTCGTTGTCAACCAAATCGCGCATGTCGATGGTGACAAACAGGCTCTTGATGTCCAACTCGCCATGCCTGACATAGTTGCTGTTGAGGCACACCAAATAAGTGTTGATGACCTTGACACCGCATTGTGTAAGCACCCACTTTTGATAAGCGATGTCAGGCGCATATTTCTCCAACTTCGTTTCCTCTCCGTCACACTCTGGGAAGCTGCTGCTCTTCACCTCGTAGATGTCCCATCCGTCGCCGTTGCGGCGCAGGATGTCGACGGCACAGTAGTGTCCTTCACGGGCAAAAGAGGCCTCACAGATGTTCTCGGTGCCTTTGTCCATCTCTTGTTGGGTCTTTTCCACCATGGCTGTGAGGTCGAGGCTGCCGTCGGTATTTTTCGTGGTTACCTCGACGTAGTCGCCGAAGAGTTGCATGGCGAGGTCGCCCACCACGCTGCCCTGCTCGAAGCGGGCTTCAAGCGCGGGGTCAACGGTTGCCTTATCGGGTTCGAACACCTTCAGCCAAAGGTTCTTGGGGCATTGGCAAAAGGCGGTGTAGCGGGATTTGGAGAGGGCTTTTGACATGTAGTTATCGGTTTTGTTTTGCTTTTCTAATTAGTAACTTTTTGTGGGAAACACATAACGTCATGCTATTTTAAAATAGGAAACACCCTATTACCACTTTTTGTTTCTCACACATTCAATGATTTATAATAATTTCATGATGTTATTGATCATATTAATACACTCCTCATAAACATCATTCCATGTATTAATTATTTCATTTTTGGTTTGCAAGAACCACTCATTGTTTTTTGAACCCTTTTTGGTGAAAGACATATAAGGATTTTTTCCTTTTTTTGAATGATTTGACGTCCATCCTTCGAAAGTTATCTCCGACCATTTTTTTTAAAATTCTTTTCCTGCAATATTACCCTCTAAAATCTGTATTTTAAACGAACCATTCTGGAATTGAAAACCCAAACTTGTGGTACCAACTTTTTTATACTGAAAATCAACTAAGGCTAGCGATTAGGTTGTTGATCAAACAATTGGCAAAGGAGTTCTGACTTTTTATCAATTCCAAACGCCTCACACTTGTCTGATAATATCCATCCTATCACAGCTGAATGTACTTTTTCCATATCAGCCACACCGATAGCATTAAAAAAGTTTTTCTTACTTCCATCAGTTTTAATCAAATCACCTCGTAAATCACCATCACCGTCCAGTTCTTCCATAAGGGATTGTGCGTGTTGGGTTCGGTAGCGGAATACTTGATATCCTTTACCATCATCTTGTCCTTGTGTTCGACGAGGAATGCGTTCACCTCTTTTTCGATTTCTTTGCAATTAGGAGTCGAGTTTTCACTATTGAAAACCTTAATCTGTGTCGAGCCCCTTTCACCCTCCAATCTAAGACCCTCTGGCTTGTTTTTCTCATCGATACAGCAACCACTAAACATATCCTCCGTCTTACATCTCTTATTGATGTTCCATTGTGTCAGGTCGCCATTGAAGCCACGACAGTTTTTGAACATGCCTGTCATATCTTCCACTTTCGACACATCCCATTTGCTAATGTCGCCACGGAAATCGGTATCCGCAAAAAGTCCGCTCATGTCAGTGACTTTGCTAGTGTCGTAGAGCCATAAGTCGGCATCAAGTCCAAGACGTTCAATATCTTCTTTGACCATTTGCTTTATGGTGTCATCTGTAGCAACAACTTTCTTGATGCTTGTGCTTAAATAGTGTTGTTTTTTCTCTTTTTCCATCTTTTAATGCGATTCCCCTACACATCGCGAGGTTTTAGCTATTTATATTTCCGTTTATTTCTTACTTTTCAAAGTCATTTTCTCCTCACCACCCCGCTCGCCTCGCGGATATAAAGTCCATAGTCGGTGTAGACCTCGATGTCGCGGCCGTTGGAAGCCAGAAGAAGGTCGAGGATGTGGTGGCCGTTGAACTCGGTGACGCGGCTCCATGAGGTGCTGCCCAATGAGGCGCGTTGTAGCTGTCGGTCGTCGTTGGGGTTGATACGGTAGATGAAACCGCCTATCTTCACTGCTTGTGCCATAGTTCCATTGTGTTTTGTATAGAAAAATATGGGTTTTTGTAGATATATTTCAATAAAACGCTTTTATCTCAATTGTTCCAGAACATTCCTCACCACCAAATCAGGATTCATCAGCCAATCGAGAATCCATACATGCATTATCTTCCATCCCAAAAGATTATATTATTATTTCAAACTGCAAATAAAATAAAAAAAATCCGATACAAATTGGTCCTTATTGGTCCTTTTTGTTTCTGGCTGGTTTTCAGATAGTTGAGAGTTTA
>CALFIT010000018.1 GCA_937877465.1 uncultured Bacteroidales bacterium
CCTCCATGATGGCCTTGCCTGCCTGTTTTGCGGCACGGACCGCCAATTCCAACAAAGGCTCAAGCTCATTCATTTTCCTTCACGATGGCTTCCGAGATGTTGATGATGAAGTCGCCCATCTTCTCCAACTCGGCCACGATGTCGATGTAATAGACGCCGGTCTGGTAGTTGTAGTTGGGGTCTTCCATGTTGGTGACGTGTTCGTCGCGGAGGTAGTTGCGGCACTCGTTCACCTTGTATTCGGCATCGTTGGCGGCAGCGATTTCGCGGACTTCCTGATAGGGTTTCTTCAGGTTGTCGAGCATGGCCTGGAACGCCCCGTCGATGCAGTCCATCATGCGGTTGAGGCGGCTTATCATCTGGTCGTCGAACTCTTTCTTGTGTGCGTCGCGGCGTTTGAGGATGCGACCGATGGCTTCGCCGCTGTCGCCGATGCTCTCCATCTCGCCGATGATGCGGTAGATGCCCTTGATGCGCAAGGCCGACGCACTGCTGATCTCGCCCTTCGACACGTCGTTGAGGTAGGCCGCCGTCTCATACTCGATACGGTCGGTGATTTCTTCGTATTTCACCAACTTGTCGATAAACTCGTTGGCTTTCTCGGGGTCGCGCTCGTTGATGGCTTGGCGCACATACTTGAACGAATTGTAGCACACCTCGCCGAAATGCACCAATTCGTGGTCGACCTCGTTGAGTGAAAGCTCGGCCGTCGAGAGCGGACCGCCGGAGATGTATTTCAGGCGGAACGACTCTTCCTCGCCCTTGTCGGGGAAAATCATGCAGCAGAGCTTGGTAATCAGCGGGATGAACCACACGAGGAGCAGCGTGTTGACCACGTTAAACAAGGTGTGCATGGTGCAGACGCTGTAGAGCAACGAAGTGCGGATGGCTTCGGCGTTGGCCGTGTCGGTGAGGTCGGCCACGTTGGGGTCGGGCAGGCCGAAGAACGACACGATGCCGCCGATGGCCTTGAGCCAGAAGGGGAAGATGCACAGCACCCACAGCACGCCGAAGGTGTTGATGATGGTGTGCGAGATGGCCGTGCGCTTGGCGGCGGTGTTGCCCACCGAAGCCGCGATGTTGGCCGCGATGGTCGTCCCGATGTTCTCGCCGAGAATCATGGCCGCAGCCAAACGGAAAGGTATCACGCCCGTGGTGACCAAGATCATGATGATGGCCATGGTGGCCGCCGACGACTGGAAACACACCGTCAGCACGATGCCGAACAGCAGGAAGATGGCCACCGACCATCCGCCCATGTTGGTGAGCGACTCAAGGAAGCCCAATTTTTCGGGGGTGATGAGCACCTGCGCCGTGGCCCTCAGTTGGGCGAAGCCGATGAAGAACAGCGCGAAGCCGATGATGATCTCGCCGATGTTCTTGCGGTCGGGGTGCTTCTTCGACTGCATCAGGAAGAAGCCGAGCAAGAACAGGGGATAGGCGAAGTCGGCCATGTTGAACGAGAAGCCGAACACGGCCATGATCCACGAGGTGATGGTGGTGCCGATGTGCGCCCCCATGATGACACCGATGGCCTGGCCGAGGACGAGCAAGCCCGCGTTGACGAAGCTCACCACCATGATGGTCGTCGCCGTCGACGACTGGATGACCGCCGTCACGCCGATGCCTGTCAGGATTTGCTTGAAGACGTTTGACGTCATGGAGGCAAGGAAGTTGCGCAAGCCGTCGCCAGCCACTTTTTGGAGTCCGCCGCTGAGGAGACTGAGGCCGAAAAGGAAAAGGGTTACCGCACCTAATAAGGTAAGAATCAGCAGTATAGTATTCATTTCGATGGTTTGATGAATTTGACGATACTTTGGTTTCGAAAAGTGGCACGAAAATAGGAAAAAACAGCGTTGTAAATCAACAAAATAAAACGAAAAGGAGAAAAAATTTTCTAAAATGTTCGTTTTGTGCGCTTTTATTGTGCTACTTTTGCAGCCGAAAAGAATTGAGACTATGGCAAAGAATTTAGTTATCGTGGAGTCACCGGCCAAAGCCAAGACCATCGAAGGTTTCTTGGGCAAAGACTA
This sequence comes from uncultured Bacteroidales bacterium, assembly GCA_937877465.1. Lineage (GTDB taxonomy): Bacteria > Bacteroidota > Bacteroidia > Bacteroidales > F082 > Limimorpha. Next base: position 2,034 of record CALFIT010000018.1, read on the forward strand.
TACGGTGAAGTCGAGTTACGGACATGTGCGCGACTTGAACAAGAACACCTTGAGCGTCGATATCGATAATGGTTTTGAACCCGAATACGAGATTCCTGACGACAAGAAAACTCTTGTGGCCGAGTTGCGAAAATTGTCGAAATCCGCCGACACGGTGTGGTTGGCGTCTGATGAGGACCGCGAGGGAGAGTCCATCTCGTGGCATCTCTTCGAGGTGCTCGACCTGAAGAAAAAAGACACCAAGCGCATCGTCTTCCACGAAATCACCAAGACAGCCATCTTGAATGCCATTGAGAACCCGCGCGACATCAACATGGGTCTCGTCAACGCGCAGCAGGCTCGCCGTGTACTCGATCGCTTGGTGGGTTACGAGTTGTCGCCGCTGCTTTGGAAGAAAGTGAAACCCGCACTTTCGGCCGGTCGTGTGCAGTCGGTGGCCGTGCGCCTCATCGTCGAGCGCGAGGAGGAGATCAAGAACTTCACGCAGACGAGTGCCTACCGTGTGACGGCGCAGTTCACCTTCGCGAAAGACGGACAGGAACACAACCTCGCCGCCGAGCTGCCGCATCGTTTTGAAAGTGAGCAGGAGACGAAGAAGTTCCTAGAGTCGTGCATGAACGCCGCCTACAAGGTTGACAACATCGAGAAGAAGCCCGCCGTGCGTTATCCCGCGCCGCCGTTCACCACCTCGACGCTGCAACAGGAAGCCGCCCGCAAACTCGGCTTCTCGGTCGCCAACACGATGCGTGTCGCCCAACAGCTCTACGAATCAGGTAAGATCACCTATATGCGTACTGACTCGGTCAATCTCAGCACCCTTGCCCTCGGCATGGCCAAGAAGGAAATCGAGAAAAACTATGGTGCCGAATACGTCAAGACGCGCCAATACCACACCAAGAGCAAGGGCGCGCAAGAGGCCCACGAAGCCATCCGCCCGACCTATCTCGACCAGCACACCATCAAAGGCACTGCCGACGAGCGTCGCCTCTATGAACTCATCTGGAAGCGCACCATCGCATCGCAAATGGCTGACGCACAGATGGAACGCACCAACGTCAACATCGGTGTGTCGACCAACGACAAGCAGTTTGTGGCCACGGGCGAAGCCATCCTCTTCGATGGCTTCCTGAAAGTGTATCGCGAGAGCTACGACGACGCCACGGAAGAAGACGCCGCCATCCTGCCACCTATCGAGGTGGGCACCCCGCTCGACATGGACAAGATGGAAGCCCAGCAACGCTATACCCGTCCGCCGTTCCGTTACAACGAAGCCAGCCTCGTCAAGAAGATGGAAGAACTGGGCATCGGACGTCCTTCGACCTATGCACCGACCATCTCCACCATCCAAAAACGCGAATATGTCACCAAAGGCGACGTGAAAGGAACTTCGCAGGAATTCCAAATCATTACGCTGAAAAACAATAAGATAACGGAAAAGAAAGGCAAAGAGACCATAGGAACCGAGAAGGGCAAACTCATGCCTACTGACATTGGCGTGTTGGTCAACAAGTTCCTGCTGCAATACTTTGAGAGCATCATCGACTACAACTTCACCGCCAACGTGGAAAAGGAGTTCGACAAAATCGAGGAAGGCCAGCGTGAGTGGAATGCCATGATTTGTGACTTCTACAAGAACTTCCATAGCCAAATCATCTCCACCACCGAAAATTCGGGCAAGTTCAGCGGCGAGAAACTGCTTGGCATCGACCCCGCCACGGGCAAGAAGGTGTATGTGAAAGTGGGGCGTTTCGGTCCCGTGGCGCAAATCGGCGACACCGAATCGGAGGAGAAGCCCCGTTTCGCAGGCTTAAAAAAGGACATGAGCATCGAAAGCGTCACCTTGGAGGAGGTGCTGAAGCTGTTCGACTTCCCGCGCACCCTCGGCGAATACGAAGGCAAGGAAATCACCGTGGCCGTGGGCCGTTTCGGGCCGTATGTGAAGCACGACAACAAGTTCTACAGCCTCGCCAAGACCGACAACCCCGCCTTGGTGGAATACGACCGCGCCGTCGAGATCATCAACGAGAAGCGGCAGAAAGACTTGGACAACATCATCCGCACCTTCGACGAAGACCCCGACCTGCGCGTGCTGAACGGCCGCTTCGGGCCTTACATCACCTACAAGAAAGGCAACTACAAGATCCCGAAAGGCACCGAGCCCACCACCTTGACCTATGAACAATGCATAGCCATCGTGGAAGACCCCAAAAACGCGCCCAAGAAACGTGTGGTGAGGAAGAAATAAATGCTTATATTTGCAATCTTTAAATCTTGAATTTTAAATTTTAAATCAAAGAATAGAAATGGAAAAGAAAGACTTACTGAAAGACGTTGTCGAACATATCGACATCAAGAAGTACGACTCGACCGAACTCATCAACGCCATGCGCAAGATGTCGTTCACCTCGCGCGACACCGCCCGCGCCGCCGACATCCTCTGCCAGATGATCGCGGAGAAAGACTGCACCAACATCCTCACCATCGCCGGCTCCACCTCGGCTGCCGGTTGCATGCAGGTGTATGTCGACATGGTTCGCAACAAGATGGTTGACGCCGTCGTCAGCACGGGTGCCAGCATCATCGACATGGACCTCTTCGAAGCCTTAGGCTACAAGCACTACATCGGCACGAAGGAGAACGTCATCCCCGACACGAAGCTGCGTGAGCTTTACATCGACCGCATTTACGACACCTTCATCGACGAGGAAGAGCTGCAGGCCTGCGACCAAGCCACCTGCGACGTGGCCGACACCCTGGAGTGCCGTCCCTACAGCAGTCGCGAGTTCCTCTACGAAGTGGGCAAATGGTTAGCCAACGGCCATGGCGTGAAGAAGGAGAGCCTCATCCAGACCTGCTACGAATGCGGCGTGCCGATCTTCTGTCCCGCCTTCAGCGACAGCAGCGCGGGCTTCGGCATCGGCAAGCACCAGTGGCTCCGCAAGAAAGCCGGCAAGCCCTACGTCAGCATCGACAGTGTGGCCGACTTCCTTGAACTCACCGAAATCAAGATGAACAGCCCACAATCGGGCCTCTTCATGGTCGGCGGCGGCACGCCCAAGAACTTCGCACAAGACACCGTGGTGTGCGCCGAAATCCTCGGCGTTGAGGTGCCCATGCACAAATATGCCATCCAAATCACCGTGGCCGACGTGCGCGACGGTGCCTGCTCGTCGTCGACGCTGCTCGAAGCCGGCTCGTGGGGCAAGGTGAGCGAGGAGCTGCAACAGATGGTCTATGCCGAAGGCACCACCGTCATCCCCGCCATCGTCAGCTACGCCTACCACAACGCACCGTGGCGCGAGCGCGAGTACAAGAACTGGCAGAAACTTTATAAATAATGCTCAAATGACGCGCTTGTCGTCATTGCGAACGCAGTGAAGCAATCCAGGGCAATAGGTTTGTTCTCTGGATTGCTTCGTTCCTCGCAATGACGCAAAGCGACAAAAAACACCATGGACATCACCCTGTTTCTCGACCCTGTTCCCGAAAAGTGTTTCAGCGAGGCGTTCCGTCCCGGCAAGAAAGCCTTGGGCGAGACCATCGCCATCTATCGGAAGGAAGACGACTTCCCCGACCTCGAAGACGCCCGATTGGCCATTGTAGGTGTCAAGGAAGAACGCGCCGCCATCGATAACAAAGGCTGTGCCGACGGCGTGGATTACATCCGCAAGGCGCTCTACCAACTTTTCGACCATTGGCCCCAACTCCGCATCGTCGACTTGGGCAACGTGAAAATCGGGAAGGAAGTCAACGACACCTATTTTGCCTTCAACCAAGTGCTTACGGAACTGTTGAAGAACAAAATCGTGCCTATCGTCATCGGGGCGGGACAGGACTTGACCTACACGATGTACCAAGTGTATGAGCCGACGGGCAAGCTTATCAACATCGCCGCCGTCGACCCCATGTTCGACATCGGCAACGACCAGGAAGCCCTCAACTCACATTCCTACCTCAGCCACATCATTCTGCACCAACCCAATTTCCTGTTCAACTTCACCAACATTGGCTACCAGTCGTATTATGTTGACACAGAGAATATTGACCTGATGAAACAGCTGCTTTTCGACGCCTACCGCTTGGGCAACGTCAAGCAAAACATTGAGATTACAGAGCCGCTCATCCGCAACGCCAACCTCCTGAGCTTCGACATCGCGGCCATCCGAGCCGCCGACGCGCCTGGGGTGAAGAACGCCTCGCCCAACGGCTTCAACGGCGAAGAGGCCTGCCGCATGACACGCTATGCCGGACTGAGCTACAAGCTCTCGTCCATCGGCTTCTTCGAATACAACCCGCACTACGACATCAACTCGCGCACGGCCAACCTCATCGCCGAGATGATTTGGTATTTCATCGAAGGCTTCGCGAACCGCCAAGACGACACCCCGACCCTTGAAAGCACCGACTTCCGCCGCTACAACGTGCAAATCGGCGAGGGCGAGGAGAACGTGGTCTTCCTTTGCCACAAGATCACGGGCAAGTGGTGGATGGACATGGCGTTCATGCAAGGCGACGACGGCAAGGTGGAGCGTCACCATTTCATCCCCTGCTCGAAGGAAGACTACGACCAAGCCATGCGCAACGAGCTTCCCGACAAGTGGTGGCAGTTCTACCAGAAGCTGATGTGATTTTTGCAAGATTTCTTGCCACGGGCAATCCCAAAGTTGTATCTTTGCGGCCAAATAGTTTTACAGCAATGAAAAAATCATTATCCATTTTCACTCTTTTGCTCCTGATGGCCGCCACGATGCAGGCCCAGGATGCTTCGACTACGCTTAGCAACCAGAAACCCGACTGGATGAGGTGGCACTACCTCTCCGAAGAGGAAATGCACGACACCTCGCGAGGCCTCAACTTCGTCGAGACCGACCCGCCGGCGGGCGAGCCGCGCTTCGTGGCCGAGTTTGAACCCATGCAAGGCGTGATGATCCGCTATCCTCTTGGCATCCCAACCAGCCTCGTGGCCCAAATGTCGAACAACTGCCATGTGTATTGCATCGTCAGCACCTCGCAGCAAAACCAAGCCCAAAACAGCTTCCAAAACGCGGGCGTCAACATGGCCAACCTCACCTTCGTGAACGCGCAGACCGACTCCTACTGGGTGCGCGACTACGGCCCGTGGTACATCTTCGAGGACCGCCAGCCCGCCATCGTCGACAACATCTACAACCGTCCGCGCCCCAACGACGACGAGATACCGGGCGTGTTCGCCAACTACTGGGGCATCCCGATGTACGGCATGAACCTACAACACACCGGCGGCAACATGATGGAAGACGGCAGAGGCCACGGCGTCAGCGACGACCTCGTGCTGCAAGAGAACAACAACAACGAGACCAACGTGCGCAACAAGATGCGCGACTACCTCGGCATCGACCCCTACCACATCACCATCGACCCGCAAGGCGACTACATCGCCCATGTGGACTGCTGGGGCAAGTACCTCGCGCCCGACAAGATCCTCATTGCGCGTCTGCCGCAAAACAACTCGCACTACGCCGACTATGAATCGGTGGCCGAATATTTCGCCACCACCAACTGCTGCTGGGGCTATCCCTACCACGTCTACCGCGTCGACGAACCTGGCGGCTACACCCTTGCACCCTACACCAACAGCCTGATTCTCAACAAGACGGTGTATGTGCCGTTGGGCAGCAACACGACCTACAACAACAACGCTTTGGCCGTCTATCAGGAGGCCCTGCCCGGCTACGAAATCGTGGGCGTCAACGGCGGCTCGGCCGGTTGGGAGAACACCGACGCCCTGCACTGCCGCACCCGTGGCATAATGGACTTCGACATGCTCTTTGTGGACCACCGCGACGTACTCTTCGGCGAACAGGAATGGCAGGAAAGCATCCCCGTGACGAGCAAGTTCATCGCCTACAGCGGTCAGCCCCTGAAGGCCGACTCGCTCCTTGTGTATTACAGCATCAACGGCGGCACCTACCAGACGGCCCACATGACCGCCACAGGCAACCCCGACGAGTATGTCGGCTACATCACCGGCTTTGAGGGCGGCGACGAAATCGACTATTACGTGTTTGGCGCCGACGAATCGGGGCACCGCTACACGCAACCCGTCTTCGCCGACCTCGACCCGCACCACTTCACCGTGGGCCCGCACGAGCCTTCGGGCGACTTGGTGATTACGCCGGACACGCTGTGGTTCAATCAGATGGGAGAAGAAAGGTCTTTCGTCATCAGGAATGAAACCGCCGACGCTGTGACCATCCAAGACATCATTCCCGACCCGGATTCATACCTTGAAGTGCAGGCACCACAAAACTTCCCGTATACACTTCCTGCCGGCGAAGCTGTTGAAGCGACGATTTGGTTGCAAGTGCTTCCTGCCAAGGAGGAGTACAATCCCTTTGACATCCGAATCCTGACTTCCATAGGCGAGAGAAATGTGGTGGCCATGATTTCCAATTCGGCCATTGTTGATTACGGACTCACCATCGTAGGAAACTCAGAGTTTGTGTTTGAGTCATACGGAAGCACGGAAAGAGGAGTGTTGTTGAACCAAAACTACGCCACCCAAACGCCCATCAAAATCATTTCCATCAATGAGGATAACACGGATTATTTAGGAATCGAACCTGAACACGAGCTGCCGTACGATTTAGCCGCTGGAGAGTATTTTTGGATAGACATTTATGCCGATCTTTTAGCGAAAGGCTATGTGGAAACTACGGTTGTCGTGGAATCGAGTGCCGGACAGAAACAATTCCGCATTGCCATCAACGAAGACCTTTTGAGCGTCACCGAGCTCACCGCCGAGGCCAAGCTCTATCCCAACCCGACCACAGGCCAGTTCACCGTGGAAGGCGCGAATGTAACCAAGGTGGAGGTGTATAACCTCGTAGGCCAAAAGGTCTGCGAGCAGCAAGGCAGCAAGGTCGTCAATATCAACGCTGCCGAATGGAACAAAGGCATCTATTTAGTCAACATCATTGAGGAGAACGGTGCCGTAGTGACCAAGAAATTGGTGGTGAAATGAACCTTGTAGAGACACGCCATGGCGCGCCTCTGCCGTCTGGAACCCCAATTGACAAACTTCCGCCGCATGGGACCATCTTGGTCTTGTGCGGCGGAGTTTTTATAACGCTGATTTTCATTTGCATAGAATAATAACCAAAAATTGGCAAAAAGGCGTTTCTTTCTTGCATATATTGAATTTTTTATTATATTTGCGCCATAAACATAAAAAGAACAAAAAAATGAAACAATTCAAACGCATTATTGTATTGCTATTAGTCGGTATAGCAATCACGGCGCAATCTCAGAATCCAACCGACACTATAAGTCTCATCAATGGCGTATTACAGCCAGATCTTATGAGGGGAGATGCGTTGCAAGTTACTGAGCTAACTCTTACCCCAGAATCTTCTGCTATGAATTTGCCAATCTCTGTGTCAAATGACACAAGCCGTTTTTTTCCACCTATTTTTCAACAAACGGGGAATAGTTGCGTCCATGCTGCAGAAATTGGATATAACCTGACTTATGAAATGAACCGCTTACGAGGAGTTAACGCTGGATCTTGGGGCAATCAGGACCCGAACTTGTTTCCCCATCTATACTCTTTCAATTTTGTTAATGGCGGTGGTTACGTGATTGGAACTCCAGTTTATTCGGGTTTTCAGACGGTTCTGTCAAATGGTTGCCCAATGTACGATGATTGGTATGATCCCCGAGGAGTTAGCAGTGATGTGTATTGGATGGATGGTTATGAGAAATACCATAACGGCATGAGCAATCGCGTTGTTGGCGTGAAAACTATTACATTATCTAACAACAACAATTCTGTTAACAAGTTAAAACATTGGCTTGCAGACCATGGCAATGCTTCGGATATCGGAGGGGTGGCTGTTGTTTGTGTATATACAGACGGTTGGATTTATAATAGCACACTCCCAGAACAGTCCGCACATTCAGGCGAGAAAGTTGTCAGTAAATTAGGGAATGGCACTGCCTCCCATGCATTGACAATTGTTGGTTATGATGATGAGGTTTGCTATGACATCAATGGCGATGGACAGATTAGTACAAACATTGATATAAATGGTGATGGGGTGATTAACATATATGATTCTGAATATGGTGCTTTGAAAATCGCAAACAGTTGGGGCACTTCATGGTTTGGTAATAATGGTTTTATTTGGTTGCCCTATAGTTTACTTGATGAGATTATGCCGATTAACTATGATAGAAGAGTCTATGTCTGCGAAGTAGAAGAACGTGATGTGCAACTTGCGTATAAAGCTACTATTGGACATTTAAATAGAGGGCATCTGTCTTTGCAAGTCGGTTATGGATTGGCGACTAATGAAAAAGACTCCTATAATGTCTTTAATTACCAAAGCTTGGATTTTAGCCATTGTACCATTATGGACACCATGTCGTCATATAACGATAGTGTCTTTGCGACAATTGACTTGGGCGACCTTTATTTGAGGATGGAGGAAAGTGGTGAAAAAGGAGCGGTTGGAAAATTGCCTCGGTTTGTCCCTGTTTCTCGAGAAGCACACGAGAAGCAGACCATGTATGCACTGTCTCAACTTCCCAAAAGAGAAACGATACATGCTAGCGATTACCCATCAGATTACTGGATGGATGTTGTTACCGAGCAGCCCGAGGGCTATGTAATGGACGAACAAGGCAACGTGACCATTTCAAGTGCAGAGGGCCTGGCTTGGTTTGCCGCCGTGGTGAACGGGAGAAACGGACAGGAAGCCAATGACTTTGAAGGGAAGGAGGTTAAATTGGTTTCAGATATAGATATGGGCGCGCACTT
>CALFIT010000019.1 GCA_937877465.1 uncultured Bacteroidales bacterium
AGGTCGGAAGGTCTCCTTTTCGCCATTATAGTACAATTTGGCATTGCGGCCTTGGGCTTCCAATCTGAAAGAGAGGGTGTCCGTCATGGTTTCTTCCTTGGCCATGTAATGCCCCCTGATGTTCAAGCTGTCACTGTACTCAATGAAAACCAGAAAGTCTTTTCCGTGGACAGTGCTTGTGAAACAGGCTGGGACCTCAACGACTGGAAAATAGACTTTTTTTAAGAAAAGGTGCGGATTAGGAATGCCATCGTTGCCGAAAAGAGAGGCGAACAACAGGGAAAACACTATCGTAATTATGTAGCGACGCATATCTTGCTTTGATTTAGGCGCAAAAATAAGAAACTAAAACGAAAGAGGCATAAGCAAGCCGAAAAAACCGTATTTTTACCGCATAAAAAGAAAGTTTTATGAAAAGGGTCTTCCTTATAATGTTGGCTTTTGTTTGTTTGGCCAAGTTGCCTGTCGAATTGCGTGCCGATTATGTATGTTGTTACGAGTCAGACACCATAACAGATGTGATTCCAGAACCAAAAGAGTTTCAGCAGTTTAATTCAAAAAAGAAGAAGTTGAGAAAAGTGGTTTACGATGAAAAGACCTGTTTCGACAATCCCGATGAATACCATTTGGTGGTGAAATGTGGCAAGGCGACCATTTCTGGTAACCGGCATTGGGCGGAAAGCACTTTGGCCCAACTGATGGACGAAAACGGCAAACTGAACGATGTGGAAATCCACGACTGGGCGAGCTATCCTTTCCGTGGCTTCATGCACGACACAGGGCGCAACTATCAGCCCGTCAGCCTGTTGAAGGAAACGCTCGATTTGATGTGCTTTTACAAACTGAACTATTTCCATTGGCACCTGACCGACTATCCCGCTTGGCGCATCGAGTGCAAGGCCTTTCCCCAACTCAACGACCCTCAATACCAAAGGGCGGGCCGTGACGAAGGGAAGTTCTACACTTACGACGAGATTCGCGAGGTGATTGCCTACGCCCGCGAGCGCGGCATCACCGTGGTGCCCGAAATCGACATGCCCGGTCATAGCACCTATTTCAAGGCTGCCTTTGGCTTCACGATGGAATCGGAGCAAGGCCGCAAGGTGCTGGAACAATGCCTCGATGAGTTTTTCGGTGATATTGCTAAAAATTATTATTTAGATGTAACGACAGAAGGCTTGGCTTTTATAGAAATAAAATATGAAACCGATTTCCATTATAAAGGGTATAAAAGATTAAATCCTAATGAAATAAATATTGAATTCTTCAATAAAGGAAGTGCATTTACTCCTTATGAAATTTCAAATCCTCATTACTTTTATCCTATTACTAATCCAAAAAACAATGATTTTTATTTCACCATAATACCTCTTGATTGTGGAGTTGTTTATAAATATAATTTTAATGAGGAATACAATATTACTTATAAACATCATTATGTAAAAAAGGAAGATATTAATTTCGGAACAAGTTATGGCTTCGAATTAAAAATTGATAATTATTTCCACACTCCTTCAGATAATAAAGAAGATTGTGCTATGATTATTTATACAGGGGAAAAATCTCAAGATTATCCTTTATTAATTTTAGAAGATATGTTCCACCCTACTACTTTAGATGAAACTCATTATGTATACCCGTTTACTATAAATAATGAGTTGCAAGGAATTATTATCCAAATTAAATTTGATGTTGATGGTATAATAAATCTCAACATGAATCCTTTAGTAGTAATTACTTTTAAAATTACGAATCAACAAGATGATTATGATATACATACAATAACTAAAGATTCATCATTCTTTATTGGAACAGATAAAATAAAACAATATTGTCCTGAGGATTTTTATCAATGCTCTTTAATTATTGAAATAATCAAGTTAAATGCAGATGAAGAAAATCCTTTCAGATCGGAAGAGCGTCGTGTAGGGAAAGAGTGTAGATCTCGGTGGTCGCCG
>CALFIT010000020.1 GCA_937877465.1 uncultured Bacteroidales bacterium
ACTTCGTGCGCCTCTGCATCCCGCGCCGCGTCTACACCAACAACCACATGGACGTGATTGCCGCCGCGCTGAAGAACGTCTATGACCGTCGCGACAGCATCAAGCGCGGCCTCGAAATCACATGGGAGGCCGAGCTGATGCGCCACTTCACCTGCCAGTTCAAGCGGTTGGGGTGATTTCTTGCCGAAGGCTATCCAAAACGGAAATTCGGGGGAGTCGGGAAGGCTTCCCCGAAATTTTTGCTGTTTTCGGGGCGTTATTCTATAAGTTTGTGTATTTTTGCGGCAAACAACGATGCCAATGAGAATCATTTCAAAGACGGCAATTAAGGACTATTACACGAAGAACCCTCAGGCCAAAGGAGCATTAATCAACTGGGTTGAAAAGACGGAAGTCGCCCAATGGCAGAACTTCGCCGATATCAAGCGAACCTTCAACTCGGTTGACAGCGTGGGCAATCAGAGGTATGTGTTCAACATCAAGGGAAACGACTATCGCTTGGTGGTTGTAATCAAGTTCACGCCACAGAATGTACTCATACGTTTCATTGGCACTCATGCGGAATATGACAAAATAAAGGACATCAAAAACATTTGATTATGGCATTGATAAAGACAGAAAAGGAATTGCGAGCAATATTGGCTCGAATCGATGAATTGGTACCGCTGACAGGTGAGGAAGTCGCTGAAGACGACCCTAAAAACCTTGAATTGAATCTTTTGTGTGAGTTGGTGGCTGAATATGAAGACGAAAACATTGTGTTGGAAGCCTCGACAGAAGAGCAGCAATCGCAATTGGTGTTCGCGTGATTTATGTGTTAGGTTATGTCCACTGCATCCATCATCATCAGCATCCTCTTCGTCCTCTGCCTCACCGTCCCGGCAGGGACACACTCGTTGGGCCTGATTAAGGCCGACGACAAACCATCGCAGAAGTGGTTCATCCCCTTGTTCTTCGGCGTATTCCAAGGGGTTTTTGTCATGGGCGGCTTCGCTTTGGGAAAACTGTTTGCCCATCTCATCACTTACATCGCAACGTATATGGTCTTTGCCATGATGATTGTCGTGGCCGTCAAGATGTTTGTGGAGTCGATGAAAATCCTGAAAGGCAAGATGATGTATACGGTCAGCAACGACACGGAACTTGCTTTGCTGGTTTTCATGTCGTGTATCAACACGCTGCTCATGTCGCTGATGGGGCCTTATTTCATGCCCTTTGGCAAGGGATGGTATATGTTGGCCGTCATCGTGGCAGGATTTTTGTGGTCGTTCTTCACGATTCGCGTTCCGTTTGAGCCAAAGATGATCAAGAAGGTGAGCTTCATCGAGTTCTCAGCCTCGGTGTTCATGGTGATCATCGCGATATTATATTTGTTTACGGATTTAATTTGAATAAGGATTTGTTATACACGCATTGCGTCATTGCGAGGAACGAAGCAATCCAGGGAGATGGTTCATTTTCTGGATTGCCACGCTTCGCTCGCAATGACACCACACACAAATAACCCTACTGCTATGAAAAAAACACTTTTGTTGCTCATCACACTTTCGATAGCCGTTTGTGCTGTGGCGCAAGCGCCAACCAACTACTACAATTCCGCCAACGGCCTGACGGGCACCGAACTGAAAACCGCGCTACACAACATCATCAAAGGGCACACCTCCATCTCCTACGCCCAGCTCTGGAACGCCTTCTGGAGCACCGACAACAAAGGCAACGGCGTGGTGTGGGACATGTATTCCGACGGCGCCAACTACACCTATTCCCTCGGACAAGACCAATGCGGCAACTACAGCGGCGAAGGCGACTGCTACAACCGCGAGCACTCGTGGCCGCAGAGCTGGTTCAATAGCGACGCCACCGCCCGCACCGACCTGCACCATATCTTCCCGACCGACGGCTACGTCAACCAACGCCGCAGCAACTACCCCTTCGGCGAGGTGCGCTCGGCCTCGTGGACCTCGCAAAACGGCTCAAAGTTGGGCGCTTGCAAGACGACGGGCTACACGGGCACTGTCTTCGAACCCATCGACGAATACAAGGGCGACTTCGCCCGCGCCATCATGTACATGAGCGTGCGCTACTACGGCGAAGATGCCAACTGGGGCACGAGCGACATGACCACCAAGAGCGAAATCAAGCCGTGGGCCATCGACATGCTGCTGCGCTGGAACGACCAAGACCCCGTCAGCCAGAAGGAAATCGATCGCAACAACGCCATCTACGCCGACTACCAGCACAATCGCAACCCCTTCGTCGACCACCCGGAATACGCCCGCATGATTTGGGACCCCAATTGGAGCATCAACGAGGATTTGAACGAGCCGGTTTACCTTTTCCCCAATCCCATCGAGCGGGGCCAAACCCTCCACATAAGCGGCAATATGAGCCAATTCGACGCCGTTGCCGTTTGCGACTTGAGCGGTCGCACCGTGCTGAAAGCCACGGGGAATCAAGTCGGAGATTTCGCCGTTACCTTGCCCGCCAATTTGGCCAAAGGATGTTATATCGTCAAGCTGATGCGCAATGGTGTTGTCGTGAAATACGAGAAGCTGTTTGTGAAGTAGTAAAAGTAACATTCGCAATAACATCATTAACTATGTTAGGAATTGATATAAAACGCTTGGTCATCGCATTATTGTTCTTTGGTTCTTTTTTTGCCTCATGCACTACCAATAGGGGCTTTGTGTCAACGGTGAAGCGTGCCGAGATTCAGCAGATGCAGCAATTTGAGCCATTGACTCTTATTGGTGTCGTCGAGGAAAACGACAGAGTTGCTTATAGTGACTCGCTTACAAAAATTGCCCAAGGATTGTTTGAGAAGGCTCTGTCAAAAGACGAGACGCTCCCTGTAACAGGAAAGATTGTCATCGAGGACAGTGCCATTTACAATAGGGTTCAATATGAAATTTACATGGTGATGAGATACGTTGGAGGCAGGGTTCGCGTTGAAAGTATCCCTATTCCACCCACCATCGATTCCATTTTGGAGTCGCAAAACGAACGTTTCGGATTATTGGCATATTGTCATGGGTTCGTCCGAACTGACGACAACTATGATAAAGAATTCAGCAAAGGAGCTGTCATTAGCCTTCTAACCCTTGGAACCTATACTAGGTTACCGTACAAATACATGACCCAAGGCGGAATTGTCATCGTAGACAGTCAAAACAACAATATCGCTTTCTTGAATGATGAAAGATACAATTATCATCCATTGAAAGAATCGACTTATCAAAAACTAATGATAGGATTGGTGCGTATTTTCAGGAAACGGTATTACTAGGCTGATTACATCATTTTTCTGTGCCTGAAATAGATATAGAACCCCACGGCCACTGCCGCCATGAACCCCATGATGCCCCAGAAGGTCCAAAGCGTGTCGGTGTCAAGGTCTTGGAAGGGTAGGTTGACGTTCATGCCGTAGATGCCCGTGATGAAGGTCAGAGGCAGGATGATGGTCGAGACGAGGGTCAGCACCTTCATCGTCTCGTTGGTCTTGTTGGTCAGCATCGAGTCGAAGGTCTGCGACAGCCCCTCAATCAGTTCCTCGTAGTCTTCGGTCATGTCCCACACCTTTTGCAGGTAGTCGAGGATGTTGCCCCAGTAGTCTTCCATATACTCCACGTCGTCGGTGAAGCCACGCACCTTGCCCGTCTCGAAGAGGTGGAAGAGCCTCAGTTGCGGCTTGAAGATGGTGTTGATGAGGATGAGGTTCTTGCGGGTGACGCTGATGCGCTCGATGATCTTCACCTGCTTCTCTTGCAGCAGCTCGCGGTTGATGAGTTCCACGTCTAAGCCGACCTTGCGCAGCAGGTAGACCGACTCGGTCATCAGCTTTTCGAGGATGCGGTAGAGGAGGATGTCGGAGTTGGGGATGTTCATCTCCTCCTCGTTCTGGATGCGTTCCTCATATTCCTCGAAGAGTTGCGACACGCCCCAAGGGTTCTTTTCGATGGAGATGATGTAGTCCTTGCCCCAGAAGATCTTCACTTCCTTGATTTTCACGAACTTGTTCTGGCGGTCGAAGTTGGGGAAATGCAGGATGAGGAAGTAGTAGTCGTCGTAGATGTCGATTTTCGGGCGTTGGTTGACCGATTTGCAGTCTTCGATGTCCAAGGGGTGGAAATGGAACCTGTCTTTCAGGAATTCAAAGTCTTCTTCGGTTGGGTTGTTGAGATGACGCCACGTCAAGTCCCCGATTTTCAGGCTGTTCATCATAGGCCTTTCCCCCTTTCTTTTAAGTGAATACTGTGTTTACATCGGTGCAAAAAATTTTTCGCGCCGCGAAATTACGGTTTTTTGTTGAAAAAAGTGTAATAAAAGTGGCGAAAATACAAAAATGCATGTTGGCCACTCAGTTTTGGGAAGGCCTATGGCCTTTCAAAAGACTTCATCCATCAGCCTGACGAACTCCTGATAGGCGAAGGTGTCGGACAGCTCGGCGAGGGAGGCGGCCAAGCCGCGATAGTGCCATTCGTGCAGGGTGCGGTCCTCGACGTTGAAGAGGTTCCAGAGGTCGTCGCCTTGGGTTTGGTAGTCACGCCAGATGGCCCGCATGTTGCTGAGTTTGTCGCCCAACGCCACAATCTTTGCGTCGCGGCTTGCAGCGGCGAGGCGGTCGATGGCCTCTTGTTTGCGGTCGCGCCAGCTTTCGGCTTTGCTCATGCCTTCCTTGAAACGGTCGCTCTCGGCAAGCACGAGGTCTGCAATGCGTTCTCCAAACACCTCATGCAGTTGTTCGTAGGTCACGTCGGTGTCCTCGATGGTGTCGTGCAGGGCTGCGGCGGCAAGGAGTTCCTGGTCGGATGTCATGGTCGCCACAATCTCCACTGCTTCCATCGGGTGGACGATGTACGGGAAGTCCTTTCCGCGACGCTCGGTGTCGTGGTGCGCTTTGACCGCAAAGATGATGGCGCGGTCAAGCAGGTCGGTATCAAGGTGTTTGTTGGCCATGGTCGTGTTATTTCATAAACGGAAGATTGGCGGCTTGGTTGTAGGTCAGCTCGGCGAGGAGGTCGTTCTGCGGGTTCTCGCCGTTGAGGGCATCGTAGAGCCGGCGCAGGCCGATCTTGCCGCCGCCGCTCGAAAGGATGCAGACGATGCAGATGTTCTGCAAGCCGATGGCCGACGAGAGGATGTCCAAGTCGGTGTTGCCGAGTTGGTGGCGAGCCAGCAGGTAGGCATCTTCCTCATACTCCTTGATGAGGCGGTGTACGTCGCCGAGGGTGTTGCACCGCAGCGCCTTGAGCACCCGCAGGTAGTTGTCGAGCGGCGCGTCTTGTATCTCCGCTTGGTTGATGGCGGCGATGCGGTGGTTGAGGGCATCGAGCGGCCCGATTTGCAGGTACGAGCGGAAGGTGTCGCCGTCCAAAAGCACGTCGTCCAACTTGCCGTTCTGCACGAGGCCCTGTACGCGGCGGCGGTAGTCGGTGATTTCGGTGCGGATACGGCTGAACTCGTCGTCGGCCATCTCCAACAGGCCGGCGAGACGGTTCATGCGGCGCATGTATTCGCGGGGAATCTCGATGCCGGTCTTGTAGCCGATGTCGTGGTTGATGGCGGCCCAGGCGTGCTGAAGTGTCGTGCGGAGTTGCAACTCGAAGCGGAAACCGTAGCCGGGCATACGGCAGATGTAGTGCAGCGAGTTGTAGCCGAAGCTGTCGAGCTGGTGCAGCTTGCGCTTATCGACGGAGTTGTCCCAGTCGATGTCAAACAGCTGCTCCGCCATCGACGCGATGCGGTCCACGTCGTCGGTGTAGAAAGTGACGACACGCGCCCCAACGATGTCGGTGATGTCGGCGAGCGTCGCGTATTTGCCGCCTTTGAAGGCGAGTTTGCCTGCCAACGACTCCTCGGTCTTGACACGCGCCTCAACGGTGGTGACGACAAGCCCGTTGCGCTCCAAGGCCTCGCGCAACTCGGCGAGGACGGCCTCTTTCAGGCTCTCAAGGTTGGGTAGTGCCTCGCGGTACTCGTCCAAGATCATCTGGCAATGTAAGTCGAGCGCGTCCATCATTGTATCTCAAAAAGGCTGATGAAGCCGGTCATCATAAAGACTTGGCGGATGTCGGCGTTGATGTTGCGGACGATGACTCTCGAGCCGTGTGTGGCGGCTTCCTTGCGGATGCTGAGGAAGATGCGCAAGCCGGAGGAGGAGATGTACTCAAGCTCGGAGCAGTCGAGGATGATTTCCTTGTTCTCGGCCTCCAACAGCGGCTTGACCGCTTCGGTAGTGGCCGCTGCAGCCGCCGTATCCAACCGGCCAGAGAAGGATGCAATCAGTTGATTACCAATTTGTTGAATATCAGTTTTCATATCGGATGTTTTTGATCAATGTCAGGATGTTCTTGTCTTCGACGCGCTCGTAGCGGATGTCGTCCATGAGCTGTCGGACGAGGTGGATGCCGAGTCCGCCGATGGGACGCTCCTCCGCCGAGAGGTTAGTATCCACTTCGCTTTTTTGGGTCGGGTCGAAGGGGATGCCGGAGTCGGAGACGGTGAATATCAGTCGCTTGCCGCTTTCGGTCGCCGTTTCGTTGTATTCGACGAACACCTTGCCGTCGTCGCGGCCTGGGTAGGCGTAGAGCATGACGTTGCTCACCGTTTCTTCGAGGGCGAGGTTGACGGGCATGTTGAGTTCGGCGGGGATGCCGAGCGTCTCCACCCACTCGGCGAGCGTTGGGATCTGCTGGATGTCGTTGCGCATGACGATGGCAGGCACCTGATAGCGGATGGCGAGCAGGGTGAGGTCGTCGCTCTGCGGCGTGTCGGCCACAAACGCAGCGACGCTCTTTTGCAGCCTGTCGACAATCTCGCGGGGACGCAAGCCGCCGGTTTGGGCCAGCGTTTCGAGCATCCGTTTTTCGCCGTATTGCTCATAGATGCTGTTCTCCGCTTCAGTCAGTCCGTCGGTGTAGAGGAAAAGCGTCGCGCCACGCTCCATTTGGGTGTGTTGCTCCACATATTCAAAGCCGCTCATGATGCCAATCGGAAGGTTGGGCAGTATGTTTATGGCAGTTGGCAGTTGGCAGTTAACAGTTGGCAGTTGGCAGTTAGCAGTTGGGAGTTGGGAGTTGGGAGTGATTAAAACAGGGGCGTTGTGTCCGGCGTTGCAATAGCGGAGGTCGCCGGTGGCGAGGTCGAGCACGCCGACAAAGAGGGTGACGAACATGTTCTGGTCGTTCTGCTCGGCGAGGGTGTCGTTCAGCTCCCTGACCACCTCGGCGGGACTTTCGGCGTGTGCCGTGGTGCTGCGGAACAGCGAGCGGACGGTGGCCATGACGAGCGACGCGGGCACGCCCTTGCCGCTCACGTCGCCCACACAGAAGAGCAGCTTTTCGTGGCGGACATAGAAATCGTAGAGGTCGCCGCCAATCTCCTTCGCGGGCTGCACCATGCCGTAGATGTTCAAGTCGGGACGGTCGGCAAAGGGCGGAAACACTTTGGGCAGCATGGCGTTTTGGATGGTCTGGGCAATCTCCAACTCGCCTTCCATGCGTTCCTTTTGGTTGTTGACGGCGACGAGCTTGAGGATGCTCTTCGCGCTGCGGAACATGATGAATGCCAACAGCGCCAAGTTGAGAATCATGAGGATGGAGACCAAAAGCCCGACGCGCTTGAGTTCGGCATAGAGGATGTCCTCGGGGATGATGACGGACATGCGCCAGCCGGTCGCCTCAATGTCCTCGTCAAAAATCATGTATTTGCGTCCTGAGATGGTGTCGGGCGGCGGTACAATGTCCACGCCGCTGCTGGAGGTGATGGAGTAGTAGCTCTCGGGGTAGACCTGCAAATAGGCCGACACATGCTGCAAGCGGCTGATGGACAGGTCGATGCAGACCACCGCCACGATGTCGTCCTGCTCGTCGCGGACAGGATGGGAGCAGCTGACCACCATCGTCTGTGCCCCAGCCTCGTCCAAATACGGCTCCGACCACCATGCGCTGTCGATAGACAACCCGTTTTGGAACCACTCGGTTTGGAAGTAGTCATGCTCCGCGCCGCCGATCTGCCGCGTGAAGATGGCCGCTTCGCCTTCCCCGTCGGAGCGGCTGCTGCATACCTCATACCAACGGCCGTATTGGGGATAGTAATCGGGCACAAAAGCCACGCTTGCCGACTCCACATTGTCGAGCGTTTCCAACAGCTTGTAGGTACTTTCGGCCACGGCTTGCGGGTCGTCTAACGTGGTTTCCGCCATCTTGGCGAGCACCTTGGTGGCGGCTTCCAACTCGGCGGTGGCGACGTTGATTTCAAGCTCGGCGGCACGCAGTTCGGCCCGTGCGCGATAAACGGCTTCGTCCTTGATGGCCTTGCGGTTGTAGAAATACTGGATGCAGGCGATGGACTCCAACGCCACGGCAGCCACCACAAGCAGCCAGATTCCGTTGCGCGAACGAAGTTGATTGGAAGGATGGCGGTTGTTGCGCATGTGTTGCTTATCGCTTGTCGATGATGGTGGCATTGGGGTATTCGGCGGGGTTGAAGGTGACGCTCTCTTCGCTTACACCGAGGGTGTAGTTCTCGATGCTGATGGTGATGAGCGACTGCTTCGTGCGCAGGCTGATAGGGAGATAGGTGGCTTTGGAAACCGTCAACTCCATCTTCTTGGGGTCGTCCTTGTCCTTGTTTGACTTTGACTTCTTGCAGACGATGTACCATGCGTCGGACGTCTCTTTCTTGAGGGTGAGGTCGTACCCGTCTGTTATGTTGTTGAAGGCATTCATGTTGTCGTCGTCTTTCTTCTCGTCGGTGGTGGGTTTCTTGTTTTCTATGGTAATCTCGCCGGTTTTTTCGTCATAGGACCAAGTAGTCGTTGCATCAGACCACATGATGGAGCTTTTGTCGTCGCTGGTGATAACGGATTTCATCTTGTCGCCCATAATCATGTTGTGTGAGGTGACGGTTCCCACAATGGGTATTTTCATGTTGAGGTCAATGGCGAACCCTTCGGTGTCGCCCCGTTCCATTTCAGTTGACATCCTGTCGATGATTTCTTCTGGGGTCTGGGCAGAAAGCGTCGTTCCTGCGAAAAGCATGGCGGCAAAGGCCATTACGATGCACTTTTTCATATTGCTTTGAGATTTGATTGGTTTTCGAGGGCACAAAGATACAAACTTTCCGCTATTGTCTCAACAAGGGAGTGACTGCAAAAACAATGGAGAATGCGTCATTTCCACTCAAACGTCTCAATCAAATGGTCGATGTCCTCGCGGATGAAGTTGATGACGGGCTGCATCGAGTCGTTGTCGGGCTTGAAGTTGAAGTAGAGTGCGCCTCTGACGAAGTTCCTTGTGCTGTCGGTGAGGTAGAACTGCATCGGGGTGGCCACGCCCTTGCCGTCCATCTCGATGAAAAGTCCGTAAACCTTATGTTCTTCGTTGACAATCAGGCTGTCGCGCACGCCGTTGGCCTTTTGCAGGTGCTTGGTGACCATGGTGTGGACGTCTTCCAAATATTCGCCCAAGTTGTCGTCGACGGGCTTGTGCGTCAGGTGGATGGAGCCTTTGAACTGCGGCATCTCGATGTTGACCCAGTTTTTCTCGTCGGGCGAATAGCGGTCGTAGGTGATATAAGCGTATTCGGGGCACTCGAAGCTGTATTTTTCAATCGTGTCGACCTTGGCATATGCCTTTTCGGGCAGGTCGATGCGGAAATAGCCACGAGGCTTGGGCAGGTAGCCGGACTGGCGGTCGCACGAAAAGGCGACTGCGGCGATGATGCTCATCGCAAACGCTATGGTTATTCTATTCTTCATACGTCACTTTCACTTCTTTGATACGTTTGGTGTCGGCATCGGTAATCTCCATGTGGAACTTCTCGAAGTTGAACTTGAACCCAATCTCCGGGATGCGCCCTTCGATTTCAAGGATCAGGCCGGCCAAGGTGTCGGCCTCGCCTTGCATAGGCTCAAAATAGTCCTCGTCGACGTCAAACACCTTGCAGAAGTCGACGATGCTGGTCTGGGCCTTGAAGAGATACGAGCCGTCGTCGAGTTGCTTGTAGTGTTCCTCCACGTTGGCCTCGTCAAACTCGTCGTTGATCTCGCCCACGATCTCCTCGATGACGTCTTCCATCGTGATGAGTCCCGATGTGCCGCCGTATTCGTCGACGACGATGGCGATGTGGATCTTCTTCTCGCGGAAGTCCTGAAACAGGTCGTTGATCTTGCGGTTTTCGGGCACGAAGAAGGCGGGACGGACGAGCTTCTGCCATTCGTATGACTGCGCGTCCAAATAGGGGAGGAGGTCTTTGACGTAAAGGATGCCTTCCACCTTGTCCAAGGTCTCGTCGTAGACGGGAATCCTTGAGAACCCGCTCTTGATGACGATGGCAAGCATGACGGTGAAGTCCATGCCCTTGTCGACGCCGATGATGTCGACGCGGGGAATCATCACGCCGCTCACTTCCTTCTCGCTGAACGAGGCGATGCCCATCAGCATCTGTTTCTCCTCGGGCTGTGTCGACTCTTCGGTGGCGATTTCCACGGCAGTGCTGAGGTCTTCCATCGAAATCTCGCCTTTCTTCTTCTCCAAGTGCTTGTCCATGAACGAGGTGGAGTTGACGAGCAGCTTGCTCAAAGGCTTGAAGAGTCCGATGAGGAAGCGCAACGGGCGGGCCATGAATCGCGCCACTTTGACGGGACGCTTGCCGGCATAGATCTTGGGTGTGATCTCGCCCACGATTAATATCAAGGAGGTGACAATCACCACTTCGAGCAGGAAGGCCGCCACGGGGTGGTTGGCCATGTCGAACAGCTGGGCCATGATGTAGGTCGACAGCAAGGTGATGGTCACGTTGACGAAGTTGTTGCCTATCAGGATGGTGGCAAGCAGCGTCTTGGGCCTCTCGCGCAGCTTCAGCACGAGCCGGCTCTTCGCGTCGGTGCGCGATTCGAGGTCGTCGATGTCGGCGGGCTGGAGCGAGAAAAAGGCCGTCTCGCTGCTCGAAATCAAGGCCGAGGCGATGAGGAGAAGGCACAATACGACCAATCCGATGATGGCGTTGACGGTAAATCCAGTGAAAAAGTTGCTTGAAACAACGGATAGGAGTCCTATAAGAGGCTCAGGGTCAGGGTCGGGTGTTTCCAAAATCTTATGATTTAAAATTCATGCTGCAAAAGTAGAAAATTATTCTGACATACGCGGCAAAAATCCATTAAAACGGCAAATCGTTGGCTTCTTCGGCGGCAGGTGTTTGCGGCACATATCCGGGAGCGGGTTCGGGCGCCGGAGCGTAGGGCTGGCCGTACGACGACTGCGTGGCGGGCCGTGCGGGGGCCATCTGCATCATCTTGTCGGCGTGGACCTCGGTGATGTTGCGCACAATGCCTTGCTGGTCGGTGTATTGACGGGTGCGTATCTTGCCTTCCACATACATCAGGTCGCCTTTCGAGTAGTTGCGGCGGCCTTCGGCGATGTCGTTGGCCAAGTTGCCCCAAACGACGATGTTGTGCCAGTCGGTTTGCTCCACCCAGTTGTTGTCGCGGTCGCGGTAGCGCTCGGAAGTGGCCAAGGTGGCCGACACTTTTCTGTTGCCGTTCTCAAAGGTGGTGATTTCGGGGTCTTTCCCCAGACGGCCAATCAGGATGACTTTGTTTAAGCTTGCCATGGTGGTTAGGGTTTTTAATTGTTTAGGTATAAGTCGATGAGTCGGGGTATGGGATAATTCGCCAAGTCCTTTTCAGGGGTCAAAAATAAGTCTTTTGTTTGGATTTGCAACCATTCTTCTTCAAGTTTTATTTCGATGAACTGCGCCACGATGGTGCGATGGGTCAGCTTGTGGGTGTAGGTTGGCGAGGTTTTTGTTATCGTAAATGGCTTGTTTCCAATAAGTTGTATGAATTGTTCGGATGCGACGACCTCCTCCGTACCCAACGTTTTTTCGCTCTCGATGCAGGGGAAGTCGTAGAGGTTGCGCCAGATGTCGTTGCCGCTGCGCTTGCGGAGGCAGACCTTGTCGCCCGTCCTGATGACCAAGTAATTGAAATACCGCGTCGTGACCTTCAGCTTTTGCAGCTTCACGGGGCGTTGCATGACGGTTTGCCGCCCGAAGGCAAGGCATTGGGCTTGCAACGGGCAGTGCAGGCAGTCGGGATTCTTGGGTGTGCATTGCAGGGCACCGAATTCCATCATGGCTTGGTTGTGGAGCGAGGGCTGCTCGCGGTTGAGGAGCTCGTCGGCGAGGCGGGCGAAGAGTTTCTGGCCTTCATTAATATTAATAGGTGTGTCGACGTCGAACAGGCGGGCCAAGACGCGATACACGTTGCCGTCGACCACGGCATGGGGCAGGTTGAAGGCGATGGACGCGATGGCGGCTGCGGTGTAGTCGCCAATGCCTTGCAGTTGTTTAAGTTGCTCGTAATCGGCGGGGAAATCGCCTCCGTGTTGTTCCACGACCTGTCGGGCGCATTTGTGCAGGTTGCGGGCACGCGAGTAGTAGCCTAAGCCTTGCCACATCTTCAGCACCTCCTCTTCGGAGGCTTGGGCGAGGTCGGCCACGGTGGGCCAACGCCCGACGAAACGGAGGTAGTAGTCCAACCCTTGGCTGACGCGCGTCTGTTGCAGGATGACCTCGGAGAGCCACACCTGATAAGGCGTCGGATGGTGTCGCCAGGGCAAGTCGCGGCGGTTTTCGGCAAACCAATTAATCAATGTGTCGTGCAGAATGTCCATCGGTGTTTTTTGCGAAATTCTTTATTTATAACTCATTAGATGAAAAAAATGCACAAAAATCGTGTTTGTATGAAAAATGTTCGTACCTTTGCCGCAAATTTACAACAAACAAAACAATTAACCATCAAATAAGTAAAAAAATGACAAAAGCAGAAATCGTGGCTGAAATCGCCAACAAGACCGGCATTGAAAAAGGTGCTGTGCAGACCGTTGTTGAAAACTTCATGGAAGTCGTGAAAAACGCCATGGCCAAGGGCGAAAACGTGTATCTGAGAGGCTTCGGCAGCTTCATCATCAAGACGAGAGCCGAAAAGACCGGCCGCAACATTGGCAAGAACATCGCCATCACCATCCCGGCCCACAAGATCCCGGCCTTCAAGCCCGCCAAGACCTTCATGAACGCCGTCAAGTAATAACGAACAACGCCTAAAAACCTCAATATTATGCCAAACGGTAAAAAACACAAAAGACACAAGATGTCGACTCACAAGCGCAAAAAACGCCTGAGAAAGGACAGACACAAGAAGAAATAAGCTCTTCTTGAGCCTAAACACGACAATAACACAGCAGTGGCGCACACCATTGTTGTGTTATTGTTTTATCAATCAAAACGTTAACCCCAAAGCTAAAACACTATGTCTGAAGAGAAACTTGAAAAAGTTGAAGAAGAGAAGACGGTGACGCGCGACTTGGTCATCAATTCGCACGCTTCGGAGGTTGACATCGCTCTACTGGAGGACAACATACTTGTCGAACTTCACAGAGAGAAGACCAACAACCAGTTTGCGGTAGGAGACGTGTATCTGGGTCGGGTCAAGAAGATCCTTCCCGGACTCAACGCGGCTTTCGTCGACGTGGGCTACCAAAAGGAGGCCTTCCTCCACTATCTCGACTTGGGCCTGCAAATCAACTCGTTGCTCAAGTACAAGAAGATGGTGGTGAAAGGCGAGGACGTGGCCATGGACAAGTTCAAGCTTGAGCCCGACTCGCCCAAGAACGGCAAGATCGCCGACCTGCTCAACGTGGGCGACCTGCTTCCCGTGCAGATTGCCAAGGAGCCTATCCACACCAAAGGCCCGAGAATCACCGCCGAGGTGTCCTTCGCCGGACGCTTCCTCGTGCTCGTGCCCTTCTCCAACCGCATCTCGGTATCACAGAAGATCCGCAGCAGCGAAGAACGCAACCGCCTGCGCCGTCTCATCCAAAGCATCCGCCCCAACAACTATGGCGTCATCATCCGCACCGTCGCCGAAGGCAAGAAGGTGGCCGAACTCGACGCCGACCTCAGGGCACTCATCGCCAAATGGGAGCGATGCACAATGGAGATGAAGCAAATGACCACCTTCGGGAAGATGGTCAGCGAGATGGACCAGACCAGCGTCATGCTGCGCGACCTGCTGAACGAGTCGTTCAACAACATCCACGTGAACGACGAAGCGCTCTATGAAGAAATTCGGAGTTACATCCAGACCATCGCCCCGCAGAAAGCCGAAATCGTGCAACTCTACCAAGGCAAGGAACCCATCTTTGACCACTACAATGTTGCCAAGCAAATCAAAGGCTTCTTCGGGCGCGTCGTCACCATCAAAAACGGTGTTTACCTCATCATCGAACACACCGAGGCCATGCACGTCATCGACGTCAACAGCGGCCATCGGCTGAACAAGGAGAACACACCGGAAGAAAACGCCTTCCAAGTCAACCTCGACGCCGCCAAGGAAATTGCGCGACAGCTGCGCCTGCGCGACATGGGCGGCATCATCATCGTCGACTTCATCGACCTCCACGAAGCCCGGCACCGCCGTATGCTCTACGAAGCCCTCGTGGAAGCCATGAAGCCCGACCGCGCCAAGCACACCGTGCTGCCCGCCACCAAGTTCGGACTCATCCAGATCACACGCCAGCGCGTGCGCCCCGAAACGGAAGTGCAAGTGCAAGAGAAATGCCCCGTGTGCGACGGCGAAGGCAAAATCCGTCCGGCCATCCTGTTCATCGACGAAATCGAAAACCACCTCAAGTACCTGCTCGTCGACCAAAACGAGAGCCACCTCACCTTGCAGGTGCATCCGTTCATCTATTCCTATCTCTGCATCAACGGACTGTTTTCGATTCGTCGCAAGTGGATCAAGAAGTATGGCAAATCCTTCAAGGTGCAGTCCATGCCCGAATTCCACACCTTGCAGTACAACTTCCAGAACGCCAACGGCGAAGACATCAAGATCTGAACGAAGTCGCTGCACGAAAACCTCGAAAGCCCGCCCAAAGTCGAGCGGGCTTTCTCTTTTTTACTATCTTTGCAACCAAATTCTGTTATTATGGCAAAAGACATCGTATTGAGCGGCATCCGCCCCACCGGAAACCTCCACTTAGGCAACTACTACGGCGCCGTGCGCAGCTTCGTGAAAATGCAGGAAGACTACAACTGCTATTTCTTCATCGCCGACTGGCATTCGCTGACTACGCACCCCAAGCCGGAAAACATACAACGCTCGGCTCGTACCATCTTGGCTGAATATTTGGCCTGCGGCATCGACCCCGAAAAGGCCACGATTTACGTCCAGAGCGACGTGCCCGAGACCATTGAGCTGTACCTTTATTTTAATATGAACGCCTACATCGGTGAACTGGGGCGCGTGACCACCTTCAAGGAGAAGGCCCGCCAGCAGCCCGATAACGTCAACGCCGGCTTGTTCACCTATCCCACCTTGATGGCTGCCGACATCCTGCAACACCGCGCCAAGTGGGTGCCAGTGGGCAAGGATCAGGAGCAGAACATGGAGATGGCCCGCAAGTGTGCCCGCCGTTTCAACAACATCTACGGCATCGAGTTCTTCCCCGAACCGCAAAACTACTACTTCGGCGGCGACGCCATCAAGGTGCCCGGACTCGACGGCAGCGGCAAGATGGGCAAGAGCGACGGCAACTGCATCTACCTCTTCGAAGACGAGAAGGCCATGCGCAAGAAGGTGATGCGTGCCGTCACCGACAGTGGCCCGACCGAGCCTAACAGCCCCAAGCCCGAAGTCATCCAAAACCTCTTCACGATGATGAATATCGTCAGCGAACCCGAGACGGTGAAGTATTTCGACGAGAAATGGAACGACTGCTCCATCCGCTACGGCGACATGAAGAAACAGTTGGCCGAGGACTTGGAGAAGACTGTCGCCCCCATCCGTGAGCGCATCATCGAGTTCTCGTCGGACACCGAGCGCCTCGACCGCATTGCCCGCATGGGCGCCGAGAAGGCCCGCGAGAGCGCAGCGAAGACCTTGAACGAAGTGAGGAAAATCATCGGATTTAGAGTTTATTAGTTTATAATTCGCAGTTGTTCGGTTGAAACATGAGAGAAAACTGATAATTGAACAACTGATAACTGAACAACTGAAAAAATGGGCGACTTCATCACATACGAAAAAATACCAGAAAAGGCCGTGCTGATTGCCGTGGCCTCAAAGAAACAGAGCCGCGAGCGCACGGAAGAGTATTTGGACGAATTAGCGTTCCTCTTGGAAACGGCTGGCGGCGTGCCGGTGGCACGTTTCGTGCAGGCCATGGACCATCCGAGCAGCGTCACCTACTTAGGCTCGGGCAAGTTGGAGGAAATCCACCAGTACATTAAGGCAGAGAACATCGAGATTGCCGTCGTCGACGACGAACTGAGCGCGACTCAAGCCCGCAACATGGAGCAGGCCTTGGAGTGTCGCGTCATCGACCGCACGAGCCTGATTTTGGACATCTTCGCCTCCAACGCGCATACGGCTCACGCCAAGGCGCAGGTGGAATTGGCTCAGTATCAATACCTTCTGCCTCGCTTGACCCGCATGTGGACGCACTTGGAACGTCAGCGCGGCGGCATCGGCATGAGAGGCCCGGGCGAGACCCAAATCGAGACCGACCGCCGTTTGATTACGGAGCGCATCGCCTTGCTGAAAGAGAAGCTGAAGGACATCGACATGCAAAAAACCGTGCAGCGCAAGAACCGTGGCAAGTTGGTGCGCGTGGCCCTCGTCGGCTACACCAACGTGGGCAAGTCCACAATCATGAACCTGTTGAGCAAGTCGGAGGTCTATACCGAAAACAAACTCTTCGCCACTTTAGACACCACGGTGCGCAAGGTGGTGGTGGAGAATTTACCTTTCCTTTTGTCTGATACTGTGGGCTTTATCCGCAAGCTGCCGCATCATCTCGTCGAGTCGTTCAAATCCACCTTGGACGAGGTGCGCGAATCGGACATCCTGCTCCATGTGGTCGACATTTCGCATCCCGACTTCGAGGCGCAGATGGAGGTCGTCAACCAGACCTTGGCCGAACTCGGTTGCGCCGACAAGAAGACCATCGTCGTCTTCAACAAGACCGATGCCTACACATGGGAGGAGAAGGCCCCCGACGACCTCACACCGCCCACCAAGCGCAACGTTTCGTACGACGAGCTGCAACAGACATGGATGGCCAAGATGAACGACAACTGCATCTTCATCTCCGCCAAAAACCGCGACAACTATCAGGAATTTAGGGATTTGCTTTACAAGGAAATCCGCGACATGCACGCCATTCGCTATCCTTACGACAACTTCTTGTATTGACTATGCATGGCTGTCGGCGGCTTTCTTCCGCCAACACCAAACGACAAGCGCCACCGTAATCATTGCACTCGCCGCGATGAGCCAGATGTTGGTGGTCTCACCGAAATGCTCAGCGTCGTCGATGACACCTTTGTTGCATAGGTAATAGAGCAACACGGTGGTGCCATTGTTGAGGCAATGCATCAGGATGCTCGGCCAAAGCGAGCCGCTGACATAGAACATGTAGCCTAACAAAACACCCAAAAACATACGCGGCAAGAAGCCGTAGAACTGGAAGTGGATGAACGAGAAGATGGCCGCCGTGAGGATGATGGCCACATGCGGGTTCATGCGCCGCGTCAGTCCTTGTTGCAGCACGCCACGGAAAGTCAGTTCCTCGCCAATGGCAGGTATCAAGGCGATGACGAGCAGGTTGAGCAACAGGCCGCCGATGGTGTCGACGTTGAGCATCTGCTCGGTGAGGGCGGCGGCGCTCTCCTCCAGGGCTTTCATCATGTCTTCAAGCGCCTGTAACGCGCCTCCCAACTTCATGCCTTCGTTCCAAGTGGTCAAGGTGGTGGTGACGGGAATGGAGACGTAGATCAGCGCGATGGCGGCCAAAGCGAACAGAGGCCAAGGCCTGTTGACGCTGCGGAAGCCCAAATCGCGCATCTGATGCTCCTTGCGCGTGACGAAATAGTAGACAATGGGCGGCACCACAAACATAAAGATGGAGCTGATGCCTTGCCCGATTTTCATGCCCGTGTTGCCCATCAGCATGAAAACGCTACTGACGGCGACGCCTATCGTTCCGCTAACCAATAAGATAACCAAGAAAATCAGGATTCTTGCCCCAGTGGATTGTTTCAAGTTTTCTGACATAACGCAATAGTATTTTGGCGCAAAGATACGGTTTTTGTATTTTTGCAGCGAAAATTCTGTTGATGTACAAGCTCGCCCATTTGCAATTCGACCATTATCCGCTGCTGCTCGCCCCGATGGAGGACGTCTCCGACCCGCCGTTCCGCTATGTCTGCAAAATGTTTGGCGCCGACGTGGTCTATTCCGAGTTCATCTCCGCCGACGGACTCATCCGCGACTCGGTGAAAAGCATCAAGAAGCTCGACTTCGAGGAGATGGAACGTCCCGTGGGCATCCAGATCTTCGGCAATGCCGTCGCGCCGATGGTGGAGGCGGCGCGTTATGCCGAGACTGCCCATCCCGATTTGCTTGACATCAACTTCGGCTGTCCGGTGAAGAAGGTGGCCTCGAAAGGTGCGGGTTCGGGCATCATGAACGACATCCCCAAGATGGTGGCCATCACCAAGGCCGTGGTGGAGGCCGTCAAGACGCCCGTCACGGTGAAGACGCGCCTCGGCTACGACGACCAGCACCGCGACATCGTCGACATCGCCGAGCGGCTGCAAGACGTGGGCATCGCCGCGCTGACCATTCACGGTCGGTTGCGCACCACAAAATACAGCGAACCCGCCGACTGGACCCTCATCGGAGCCGTGAAAGACAACCCTCGGATGCACATCCCCATCATCGGCAATGGCGACGTGGTGGACGGCCCTTCGGCGAAGCATTACAAAGACACTTTCGGCGTGGATGGCCTGATGATTGGTCGCGCCACCTACGGCAACCCGTGGATTTTCAGCCAGATAAAGCATTATTTGGAAACGGGGG
Organism: uncultured Bacteroidales bacterium; assembly: GCA_937877465.1. Lineage (GTDB taxonomy): Bacteria > Bacteroidota > Bacteroidia > Bacteroidales > F082 > Limimorpha. The sequence continues at coordinate 18,929 of CALFIT010000020.1, forward strand.
AAACGCTGCCCTCGCCCGACGTGGCGGAGCGCGTGCGCGTGAGCAAAATCCAGTTGGAAAGGTCGGTGGAGTGGAAGGGCGAGCATATCGCCTTGTTGGAAATCAGGAAGCACTGGGCTTCGTATTTCAAGGGACTGCCGAACTTCAAGCCGTTCAAGATGCGGTTGATGGAAACGCTGTCGGTGGAGGAGGTTTTCGCTATCTTGGACGAAATCAAGCGACAATACCATCCTTGAGCACGCCGTTCACAAACAAATTCCTCACCAACTCGTCGCGGCGGATATGATAAGTGTTGATGCCCAACGCCTGTGCAGCCTTGATGTTCGCTGCCGTGTCGTCGATGAAGAGCGTCTCTTCGGGCAGCAGATGTTCATGGTCGAGGATAAGCTCGAAGAAGCGCGGGTCGGGTTTCTCCAAATGTTCGGCAAACGAGAAATACGACTTGTGGAACAGCTCGTCAAACTCGTTGTAGCCAAAACGCAGTTGCAAGTCCCTGATGTACAGGTCGTAGTGAATCACGTTGGTGTTGCTCATCAGGAAGATCTTGTAGTGCTTCTTCACCTTTTCGATGGCCTCGATGCGCTCGCGGGGGATGTCGAGGAGCATGGCATTCCAGATGGAGTCGAATTTTTGGTCGGTCATCCTTTCCTGTCCGATTAGTGCTTTCATGCGTTTGCGGAAGGTGGGGGCGGTGTAGATGCCGGTGTCGAATTTGCTCATTATGTCGATAAACTCCTGTGAGAGTGGAAGTTTGCGGATGTCGACTCCCATTTTTTCGAGTTCTTTGTAAACGATGTTTTCGTCGATGTCGAGGATGACGCCGCCGAGGTCGAAGATGATGTTTTTGATTCTTGTGTTCATTTTTGATGAAAAATTCGGTCTAATTCGGTGCAAAATTGTAACTTTGCAGCGCAAAAAGCAAGAAAAAAGACGGAAATCTTCGTCGCATTCGGGCTTTTTTGCGGTCCCATAGCGCAGTTGGTTAGAGCAACTGACTCATAATCAGTAGGTCCTAGGTTCAAGCCCTAGTGGGACCACATGAAAAAAGCCACTCTTTCGGGTGGCTTTTCCGTTAGTGTTTGCTTGTATGTAGGTCGTCATTCCTTCACCACCTTCCGCACGCATTTGCGGCCTTCCTCGTCGGTGATTTTGACGAAATAGACGCCGGCGGGCAGATTGCTGATGTCGATGGTGATGTGCTCGCTCTTGCCTGTGGTGCAGGCTACGCGCTGACCAAGCGTGTTGTGTACTTCGGCTTGCCGCAGATTCTCGCCCGTGATGGTGACGAGACCCGTGGTGGGGTTGGGGTGGAGGGTGGCGAAAGCCGTGATTTCGGCCTCGTCAATGCCTTCGGTTATGCTGGTCTGTCCCCAATGCAGGGGATAGTTGGGGATGGTGCAGAAGCACTGCTTATCCAAAATAAGATAGCCTTCTGAATGCCATCCTGACTTTTGCTCTCCGTCTTTATCC
>CALFIT010000021.1 GCA_937877465.1 uncultured Bacteroidales bacterium
TAGGTCGTGTAGGTGCCAAACGACGAGGTGAAGTCTTGGTAGTACGGCAAATCGGCATCGCCGCTAGGCACATAGCCTTCAAACTCAAGCTCTTTGGCAGAGCGGATGAGCAACTGCCAAGTGCTGTTATAGACCGAGGCGATGGCGACCAAGTTGCCCGTGCCTTGCGGCAGCGAGTCGTTGGCGAAGTTGGCGTAGTTTGAGGTGCGCACAATGACGGTCTGCGAGTAGTCCGTCGGGTCGGCGAGGGTGCGGTTGCCGTAGGAGGTCGCGTCGGCGAAGGTGTTCTGCTCGGTGAACTTCACGTTCTCCAAGCGCACCAAACCGGCCAAATGCCGTCCCGCGTTGATGTTGGCGATGGTGGTCACGGCAGGCTCGATGGGCTTGTTGTTGGCCAAGATAATCAGATGGCCGTCGGGACCGAAGCCGCTCAATTGGGGCAGGTTGTTGTAGAGCGCGAAGGTGGCGCCTTTCAGATAGACGCGGATGGAGTCGCCGATGCGGAGCCCGCTGGTGGCGTCAAGGTAAAGCTCGATGGCGGCACCCGTGGCGCGGTCTTGCATGAAGGCGGCCTTGTAGAGGTTGCCCGACACCTCGTCGGCAGTGACGATGCCATACACCGAAGCGTCGTCGCTGAAGACGGTGCCCGATTCCATGGACAGGATCTCGTCAATCGTGTAAACCGTCCCGATCGGAAGGTCTTGGATGGGCGGTTCAGGATAGTCTTTCTTGCAGGCGGTGAACATCAGGCCCACGGCGGCAAGGAGAAGGATGGTGCTGAATAGTCTGTTTTTCATTTTATTGGGTATTTTGTGATTCAAGATTTAAGATTTAAGATTCAAAAGATGTCGTCGCTTCGCGTAATTTTAAATTTTGAATATTGAATTTTGAATTACTTCCTAACTGTCAAACTGATAAAGTAATTGAGTCCGTACATATAGGAATACTTCTCCGGGAACATGTCGGGGTTGTTGGCGTCGAAGCGGAGTTGCTCGTAGCCGTAGAGGATGGTGCTCTTGTTGTTGAGCAGGTTGTTGACGCTCACGTTCACGAGGAAATAGTAGCCTTTGTAACGTTTCGAGAAGCCGCCGTAGAAGTCGAGCGTGAAGGCCGACTTCATCGGGATCTGGTTGAGCACGTCCTCGATGCGGATGTCGCCCTGGGCGTAGTGCAACATGCCTTCCTCGGTGTGGTTGTAGGGGTTCACGTCGAAATACATGTTGGCCATGTAGTTGGCGTTGAGGCTCACCCACCAGTATTTCGGCGAGTTGTACTTGATGCCCAACGAGGCCACCGACTCGGGTCCCGACGAAACGTGGTAGTCCTTCAGGTAGGCCGTGCTGTTCTCGATATAGGCCAAGGCGTTGTTGTCGTCATAGACCGAGAAGAGCGGGTTGTTGTTGTACACATGGATGCCGTTGGCGGCGGCGGCTTGCAGGGTGATGGTCGGGGTGACTTTGTACTCCGCGCCAAGCTCCAAGCCGAGGCTCTTCTGCTCCACGTCGGTCATGATGAAGTTGACGAACTCGCTGGTGTAGCTGTTGTCGCTGGTCGAGGTGTTGATATAGACGTTCTCGCAATAGAAGCTGCGGTTCCAGATGAGGTTCTTGTAGGCGGTGTAATATCCCGTCAGGCGGAGCTTGAAGATGGGCGAGCGGTATTGGTAGCCCAAATCGAAGGCCGCGATGCGCTCGCTCTTCAGGTCGTCGGAAACGAGCGTGTGGCGGGTGCGCGGCGAGACGTAGATGTCCCTGAACTGCGGGGCTTGCGACACCAAGGCGACGTTGGCCACGATGTGGTTGCGCCCGTTGATGGCGTAGGTCACGCCGGCTTTCAGGCTCGGGTCGAGGAAATTGTGCATCTGGTCAGCACCATAGGAATTGTCGGCAAAAGCGCCGTTCTTGAACAAGCCTTCGCGCCAGATTTGGGTGAACGCGAGTTGCAGGCCCAAATACAGGTCGAAATTGCCCACGAGGTAGTTCACTTGGTCCCAAACGCGGCCATAGTCGCGGTGGGCGTAGTAGTTGTAGTTGATGATGTCGCCCACCCTTGCCACATGGTTGGTGTTGTTCAAATCGACTTGGCACTCGTCGGATTCCATGTCCTCGGCATACTTATTAATATCGTAGTAGTAGTCGCCGCCCAAGAGGTCGTTGACGTTTTCATAATAATGTGTCCTCGATGCGCTTATCGAGAAGCCGCCCGTCATGATGAGGTTGGGCATGAACTCGTGCTTGAAGTAGGTGGCGTTGCCCGCCTGCATCTTGTCGTAATGCCGCTCGGCGAGGATGTATTTCGAAGCCTTGCCTGTGATGGTGTTGCCTTCGGTGCCGTTGGCGTTTTCCACGGTGAAGAGGTGGTTGCGGTTGGCATTGTACATGGCATCCCAGTCGAGCTGGCACACCGATGCGTCGCGGTTGAGCCAAGCGTTGAGTTGTTCCTCATATTCCGCCGTGCTGTGGGCGTGCGTCTCGAAGTAGCTCGGCAGGTTGCGGTAGTAGTCGGGACGCGGGTCCTTGGCTTCGCCCCATTCGAGGGCGGTCTGTCCGGCCTTGCCGCCAAAGTAATACACAGAGGTGTTGAACTCGGTCTTTTGGTTCGGCGTCCAATACCAAGTGAGTTGCGCCATCGGCTGGTTGTAGGTGCTCACGCGCGAGTTGCGGATGACCTGAGTGCCGTTCTCGTCGATGGTCTGGTAGCCCCAGTTGGGGTTGTAGAAGTTGGAGCCGACGAGGTCGTAGGCTTCCTGCACCACGGGCGACGATCCGCCGCGTTGCGAGGGCGCCGCAAACACGGTGAGGTCGAGGCTGTGCTTGTCGTTGATCTTCTTCTCCGCAGAGAGGAAATAGCTGGCTGCGCGGTAGAAGGTGCCTTCGGTGTAGCCGCCAAGGGTACCCAAAAAGCCATTCATCCCGTTGGATTTCTGCGGGTCAAAGGCATAGCTTGACTTGTAGCGACCGCTGGCGGCGGCCATCAGGAACCAGCCCTTGCCGAGTTCGCCCGTGCCGATGGAGGCCGTGGCGCGGTGGTTGTAGGAGCGGTTGCTGAAGGCGTAGCTCAGCGAGATTTGCTTGCGGTACTGCGAGGCGCGTGTCGAGTAGGCCGTCAGGCCGCCGATGCCGCCGAAGCCGGCATAGGTCTTGCCCAAGCCTTCGACGAGCACCGAGTTGCGGAAGGCGTCGTTGAGTCCGCCCCAGTTGCTGAAGACGGGACGCCCCGTCTCGGGGTCGTTCATCAGGATGCCGTTGATCATCACGTCGCTGTACTTCGAGTCGTTGCCGCGCACGCGGTAGCGCAGCGAGCCGAAGTTGTAGGCCGCAATCGAGTTGAACACGTCGCGCGACGAGTTGAGCAGCGTGGAGGCATCGTTGACCGAGGTCGACGACTCCTCGAAGTCGGAATCGAGGAGGATGACCGTCGGCACGTCGTTGAGGTTGAGGTCGGTCGTGTCGATGACTTGCGCCGCAAGCCGCGAGGCCATCAACAGCGGAACCGCCAGTAGAAGTAGAAATTTCTTCATATTGAAACTGTTATGATTTTTGTCGGTATTTTTGGATGAATCAAGGTGACAAAAATAGGGAAAAAGTTCAAAGTCTTGAACCGTTTCTTGCAAATTAATGAATTTTTCCGCTGAGAACGGCTCTGACACCTTATATACAAGTCGATAATCCAATCAAAAACTGCTTCATTTCGTCATCAGTAGGCGGTGACGAAACAAGGAAATCCACTTCTTCCGAATAATCAACATCCTCAAAATAAGACAATTGCGAGCGGAAAAGCTTGTCAGAGAACAAATCGCCATAAATCTCGACGGCCCTTTGGCTGATTTCGGCAAGCGAAAACCTGTCCTTCAACAGGAAATACAAGTCCACATAGTCCTTCCATTTCGACCTCCTTCCCAAGGCGTAGGCTTTCATTGCGGCCAAGTCCAACAAATCAGGAATGCGAACCATCCCTTCAAAATCGTTGGAGGCCTTGATTGGGAACGGGTACTGGAAGAAAGTGATTTTCACATCGTTAACCACCAAATTCATTTGTTCGCTGACATTCCATGTGACCACGGACGGAAAACCCGATGAACGCACCTTTTCGAGGTTCCTTTTCCTGTTGAGCGGGGCAAACTTGAACAAGTCAAAGTCGATGGAACGACGGTGGCCAAGATAAAGCGCGATAGCCGTACCACCAACAAGGTAATACTCCCGCTTGAATTCACCGACCAACGGCAGAAGTTCAACTTGCTTGTCGCTCAGGATTTGCTTGTGGAACATAGCGATTGAAAACCAAAGTGAAATAATTATGGATTTGCGGGAAATAGTTCAGCTTCTGCCGGCCTTTGGCGGCAAAGAAAACCTCGGCCACCTTGTCCATCCCCATCAAGGCGAACAAGGCTTTCACGTCGTCCATGGTGCCGTAGTTCAGGATGGTCTCGACCAACAGGCTGTCGCTGATGTCTTTCTTCTTGGCTTCCGGCGTGTACCAAAACAAGGCTGCATGGTCGGCAATGTATTTTTCTCGCGCTGTCATGCCGCAAAATTAAGAAAAAACATCAAAAGAAACCATAAAAAGAAACTATAAAGAGCATTTTTATTACTTTTGCGGTCTAAACCTATTTCAAACTATGAACAAGCATATCGTTTTTATACTAGCAGTCATGGCCTTCGGCCTTGGCATTACAAGCGTTTCAGCGCAGGAAAAACAAGCCTACAAAGTGGGCCTCGTCGGGTTCTACAACCTTGAGAACCTCTTCGACACCATCGACGACCCGCTCAAGAACGACGAGGAGTTTTTGCCCAATGGCGCCAACCAGTGGAACACCGAGAAATACACGACCAAGCTCCACAACATGGCCTACGCCATCTCCACCATCGGCACCGACTGGTCGCCCGACGGCGTGGCCGTCCTCGGCATGTCGGAGATGGAAAACCGCACCGTCTTGGAAGACCTCGTGGCCCAGCCCGAACTGGCCGACCGTCACTACCAAGTGGTGCATTACGACTCGCCCGACCGCCGTGGCGTTGACGTGGGCTTGATCTACAACCCGAAGTATTTCAAGCTGACGGGCAGCAAGTCGTACCGTTTGGTCGTCCCCGGCCAGCCCGACTTCATCACCCGCGACCAACTCTTGGTCAGCGGCCTGTTCGACGGCGAGCCGATGCACTTCATCGTCATGCACTGGCCTTCGCGCTATGGCGGCGAGAAACGCTCGATGCCGGGCCGCGTGGCCGCCGCCGAGCTGTGCCGCCACATCGCCGACAGCATCATGCGCGAGGACCAAAACGCCAAAATCATCATGATGGGCGACTTCAACGACTACCCGACCAACAAGACCGTCACCGAACACCTCCGCGCCTCGGGCAACATGAAAGACCTGCGCGACGGCGAGTTCTACAACCCCATGTACGAGCTTCACAAGAAAGGCATCGGCACGAACTACTACAACGACGTGCCCGGCGTGCTCGACCAAACCATCCTCACCCCCGGCCTGCTGCCCACCGACTACTCGACCTACCAGTTCAAGAACGCGAAGGTCCACAACAAGGAGTTCCTGAAGCAGCACGGAGGCCGCTACAACGGCTATCCCTTCCGCACCTTCGGCAGCGGCGTGTGGATGGGCGGCTACAGCGACCACTTCCCCGTGTATGTCATTCTGTTGAAGAAGGCGTAATCACCACACCTCTATCTCATCCACGAAAATCCACGCGGGATGGCCGTAGCCGTCGTGGTCTTCAGGCAGGTCGTGGCCGTTGATGACGACTTCGACGAACCGCGCCGACGCAGGTTCAAACTCCAACTCGTAGGTGAAGATGCCGTCCTTGTCGGCCCAGCCAGAAATCGGGAAGGACTTCTGCGCCACCTCGCGGAAGGTCGTGCCGTCGTCGGAAACCAGCACCTTGGCCTGACTTGGGTTATAGATCCACGAGCCTTTCTTGACCAACGCACGGAAGCGCACATTCGTCACCGTCGCGTTCTGCTCCATGTCGATGACGGCATCCAAGGGCGTGCCGGAAAAGCCGAGCCACCGCCCTGAGTTGTAAGCGCTTCGGCCCAACTCGCCGTCGTTGAGCACCACGGCACCCTTGAAGGCATATTTCTCGGCCGGTTGCTCGCGCAAAGTGATGGGCTTGCGCGTGGCCAAATTGGGCACCACCGTGTCCGTCCACGCCTGCGGGTTGAAGATGTGCTTGGCATAGTTGTAATGATACAGGTCATACAATTGCGCCATCTTGCGGCAACGCTCCACGAAAGCATCGAAGTCGCGCTCCTCCGGGTTGTTCCACTGCAACTCGGCCAAGGCGTCCATGCGCGGCATGGCCATGTATTGCACATGGCGGAACGAGGCGATGTATTCCGTCCAAATGTTGGCCTGCACGCCGATGATGTGCCGCTGCTGCTCAGGGGTCAGCTCTTCGGGCAACGGATGGAACGCATACACGCGCTCGACGGGCAGATAGCCACCGATGCAATTCGGTTCGTTGGCGATGTCCTCGCTTTGGTAGTAGTCGAAATAGAGGTGCGAAGAAGGCGTCATGATTACGTCGTGGCCCTTTTGTGCCGCCTCGATGCCGCCTTCCGTGCCGCGCCAGCTCATGATGATGGCCGTTTCGGAAACGTTGCCCTCCAGGATTTCGTCCCACCCGATGACGCGCCGCCCACGTGCCTCCACCACCTTAGCCATGCGGTTCATCACATAGCTTTGCAGGTAGTCCTCGGCAGTGAAGCGACCGTCGGCCTTCAGGTCGAGTTCCTTGATTTTGGCTTGGCATTTCGGGCATTGCTGCCAGCGCACCTTGGGGCATTCGTCGCCGCCGATGTGGATATAGGGCGAGGGGAACACGTCCATCACCTCGTTGAGCACGTCCTCGACGAACTGCATGGCCTCCTCGTTGCCGGCGCAAAGCACGTCGTCCGACACGCCCCAACGCCGCCACACCTCGTAGGGACCGCCCGTGCAGCCCAACTGCGGATAGGTGGCCAAAGCCGCCTGCATGTGGCCCGGCAGGTCGATTTCGGGGATGATGTTGATGTGACGCTCGGCGGCGTATCGCACGAGGTCGCGAAGCTCGTCCTGCGTATAGAACCCGCCGTGGCGGATGGTATCATAAAGATTCCCGTTGTGCCCGATGACTGTGCCGCTGCGCCACGCACCAACCTCCGTCAGCTCAGGGTATTTCTTGATTTCGATGCGCCAGCCTTGGTCCTCGCTCAGGTGGAAATGGAACTGGTTCATGTTGTGCAAGGCCAACATGTCGATGTAGATCTTCACCGAGTCCAAGTCCATGAAATGGCGGCAAGGGTCGAGGTGCATGCCACGATAGGCGAAGTTGGGGTAATCTCTGATTGTTCCGATAGGGAGTTGAGAGTTTAGAGTTGAGAGTTTAGAGTTGAGAGTCAGTTGTGAGTTGAGAGTTGTAAGTTGAGAGATGGGAAGGCTCTTCCGCAAAGTTTGGATGCCGTAGAACACGCCGGCGGCATCGAAGCCTTTGATGGTGACCTGCTTGGGGGTAACATTGATTTCGTAGGCCTCGGCTTGGTCGAAATCTTCGGAATCAAGTTTCAGCACGATGCCATTGGCTTGGTCTTGATAGGCTTGCACATCCATGGCAAAGCCCAAGATGTCGTCCACATATTCGCTGAGGAACTGGGCCTCGCGTTGGAGACCGTCTTCGTAGTAGACCACGGTCTTTTGACTCAGGACAAAAGACTTCTCTTCGCTGAGTTTTACTTCTTTGGGTTGCGGGATGATGTCGTAATTGGCTACGGGATAATTCTTGGTGCAAGCGGAGCACAATGCCGCTGCAATGATAATCAGAGAGAGTTTTTTCATAGGGATAGGATTTTGTTGGGGCAAAGATAATTGATTTTTCGATATGCCAATAAAAAAATCCCCTCAGCCCGGAGGCCAAGGGAAGCACGGCCTTGATCCTGTTCCCGATATGTACGTCCTTGGCCTTCGACATAGAAAAAGCGTGGAATTTGTATTTCTTGCTTGAATCTCAGGGTTACCACACCCCACATAGTCTAACAAGTCATTCCACGCCGTGTAACACACGGCATTAATAACTTGCCCTTGACTATGTCGGCCCTCAAACGAGGGCACTGGTGGTAATTCGAGATCCAAGGACAGCTATAAATGCTATCTGATTAATATGTTATGGTTGGTTTGTCTGTTGGTATTTGAATGTATTGGTTATTGTTTGTTATTGTTTGTTATCACTAAATCATAATTCCTCCAATAATGCCAGAAACTCTTCTCTGCCAATCCCAATAATACGCAAATTATTGCGAAGCACATACTCAGGAACTGGGTCAACATGGGTTTGGACAATGGCAGGCCGTATCATGCCCGCCTTCATCCATGCTTCGTGCCCTCCTTTGGTCCTAACCTTGGTCAAACCGAGCAATAACATAATAGCTCTAAACTCGCTAATCGAAACATTCGAAAGGTTTCTCATACTACCATCGGAATTCTTGCTGGAGCAACTACTTTTTCATAGCCAATATTCCCACGCATCAGTTTCTTCATTTCGGGTTTTCTCATCAATACTGCAAAAGTCGGTGGCTGCATTTGCTTTTTCTGGAGTTTCCATCCATGTGCAAGCAAGTCGTCATGCAGGGTATTGTTTTCAACACAACATTCGATATAAAGTTGGAACATCTCATAAAAGTTGCCAACGGCCTCATTGAAAGTCGCTCCAGAAGTGGAAATATCGAGCGAAGGACAATAAGCAATTTGTAAGCCATTCTCTTGAAAGACAAAGAACTCCAACGAAAATCGATACTCTCTCCCTTGTCCGTCATTGATGCTCGGAAGCACCTCTATTCTATTGGTTTTACCCTCTTTCATTTTTATTATTTTCGGCAAAGATAAAGATTTCTGTTCGTTTAGCACCTAAACCAACAAAAAAAAAACGCACTCCAAAAAGATATGGAATGCGTTTTTATTCGGTTGGTAGAAACGGTGCATGCACCGTTTCTACAACGATTGTTCCGGATTATTCGCCTAACTTGATGCGGAAGAAGTTGCACACGGTGGCTTCCTTGTCGGCGGCCTGGATGAATTGCTCCACGGTCTTGCCGTCGTCAACCAAAGAGGCTTGGTTGAGCAGGCAGCTCTCCTTGAAGAACTTGTTCAAGCGGCCCTTGGCGATGTTCTGGATCATGCCTTCGTTGAGTTGCACCGTACCGGGCACCGTGGCCTTGATTTCGCGGGCCTGTGCGCCTTGTTCCTCGGTGATGTAACCCTTGGTGATGTTCGAGTTGATGTGGTCGTCGCTGTCCACGTGGTTGGGGTTGATGCCGGCCTTGCGGAGGGCTTTCTCCACTTCCTTGCCGATCAGCTCGTCCTTGGTCTTGTCGACGGCCACGGCAAGCTCGCGGTCCTTCACCTCTTGCGGGATGGAGGCTTCGCTCACCGACAGCGGGTTCATGGCGGCGACGTGCATGCACACCTCGTGGCTCACTTCCTCGATGCCGTTGAACTCCTTGTTCATCTCGACGATGGTGGCAAGGCGGTTGCCGGGGTGGTTGTAGTTGGCGACGTAGGCACCTTCCAGAACCTTGAAGGCTCCGAGTTCGGTCTTCTCGCCCGTGACGGCGCTCTGGTTGGCGACGAGGGCCTCGACGGTCTGGCCGTCAAGGGTCATGGCCTTCAGGGCCTCGATGTCCTTCACGCGGTTGGCGACGGCCATGTCAAGCACATCCTTCGTGAACTTCACGAAGTCGGCGTTGTTGGCCACGAAGTCGGTCTCGCAGTTCACCATGATGATGGCGGCGTACTTGTGGTCCTCAGTAGCCTTGGAGAGCACGCAGCCTTCGCTGGCGTTGCGGTCGGCACGCTTGGCGGCTTTGGCCATACCCTTCTTGCGGAGGATGTCGATGGCGGCCTGGATGTCGCCGTCGGTCTCGACGAGGGCCTTCTTGCAGTCCATCATGCCGGCACCCGTCATTTGTCTCAGTTCGTTAACTTGTGAGGCTGTAATATTCATTTTTTGTTGTTTTTAAGGTTGATGTTTATTATTTCAATGGCTTTTAGCTTTTAGCCGTTAGCTATTAGCTTGGCAGCGACTAAGCTAACAGCTAATTGCTAACGGCTAATTGCCATAGGCTATAGTTTAGTTCTTTGCGACGGGGCGGCGGGGACGGCGGTTGCCACGCGGACGGCGTTCGTCCTTGTTCTCCTCTTCCTCGTTGTTCTCTTTCATTTCGTCGGTTTCCTCTTCTTCCTCGTCTTGCACAAGGTCCTTGTTGTTCTTGCGCTCGTTGAGTCCTTCCTCGATGGCGTCAACCATCTTGCCGACGATGAGGGCGATGCTCTTCGAGGCGTCGTCGTTGGCCGGAATCGGGAAGTCGATGAGGTTGGGGTTGGTGTTGGTGTCGACGATGGCGAAGGTCGGGATGTTGAGCTTGCGGGCCTCGGCCACGGCAATGTGCTCCTTCATGATGTCGACCACGAACAGGGCCGAAGGCAGACGGCTCAGGTCGGAGATGGAGCCGAGGTTCTTTTCGAGTTTCTCGCGTTCGCGTTCGATTTGGAGTTTCTCACGCTTCGAGAGGCTCTTGTAGGCGTCGCTGGTCATCATCTTGTCGATGCTCGTCATCTTCTTGACGGCCTTGCGGATGGTGGCGAAGTTGGTGAGCATGCCGCCAGGCCAACGCTCGGTCACGTAAGGCATGTTGACTTTCTGGGCCAGTTCGGCGACCACGTCCTTGGCCTGTTTCTTGGTGGCGACGAAGAGGACGCGCTTGCCCGACTTGGCAAGTTGGCAAAGGGCGTTGGCAGCCTCGTCCATCTTGGCTTGTGTCTTATAAAGGTCGATGATGTGAATGCCATTGCGCTCCATAAAGATATAGGGAGCCATGTTCGGATTCCATTTTCTCTTCAGATGGCCGAAATGACAACCGGCATCCAACAGTTCTTCAAATGTTACTTGTGTCATGAGTTTTCTTTTTTAATGTTTACATTCGCTAAATACAATCACCGAGTAGTCTTAAGGATAAGAATCTCAGCAATTTGGATACTAAACAAAATCGCTCGGCTTCTGAGGGCTTAACGTTTGCTGAATTGGAACTTCTTACGGGCGCCGGGCTGACCGGGTTTCTTACGCTCGACCATACGCGGGTCGCGGCGCATGAGGCCTTTGGCCTTCAGGACGGGACGATACTCGGGGTTGATTTCGACAAGGGCGCGGCTGATGGCGAGACGCAGGGCCTCGGCTTGGCCGTTGATGCCGCCACCGTCGAGGTTGACCTTGATGTCGTATTGGCCGAGGGTCTCGGTCAGCATCATAGGCTGTTCAACCACATAGTGGAGGATGCTCGTCGGGAAGTACTCCTTGTAGTCGCGCTTGTTCACCGTAATGTTGCCACTGCCGGCCTTCATGTAGATGCGGGCGACGGCGGTCTTTCTTCTACCTAAAGCGTTGATAACTTCCATGATTACTTATTGTGCTTAATTGTGTTAATCTTGAGTTCGATGGGCTGTTGTGCCTCGTGGTTGTGGTTGGGGCCTTCGTAGACGTAGAGGTTGCGGAAGATCGTGTTGCCGAGCTTCGTCTTGGGGAGCATGCCGCGCACGGCGTGTTCGACGACGAAGACGGGCTTGCGCTTCAGCTGCTCGCCGATGGTCCTGATACGCTGTCCGCCCGGATAGCCGGTGTGGTGGACATAGTACTTCTCCGTCATTTTGTTTCCGGTAAGGATGACTTTCTCTGCATTGATAATGATGACATTATCACCACAATCGCTGTGGGGAGTATAGCATGCCTTCTTCTTGCCACGCAGAATCATGGCAACCTGAGTGGCCAAACGGCCCAGGATTTGTCCTTCGGCGTCGACAACATACCACTTCTTGTTGGCATTTTCCTTGTTGACGCTTACTGTCTTGTAACTTAAGTAGTTCATTTTGTGTTTAATAATGTTTATCCAATTCTATAAGACACTACCCGTTTTTTGGGCGTGCAAAAATACATCTTTCTTCCTTACGCTCCAACTTTTTTCGTGCATTAATTCATCTTCGCCCATAAATCAATGCGTTAGCGCGTTCGGAAGTCAGACAATGGACTTAACTAACGAGGCCGCAAAAATACGACTTTTTTTGTTATCCGTACACATTATTGTAACTTTTTCTTGTTTTGACACGAATTGTCAAGAATGAATCACGAATTTTCATGAATTGAATTTCTGGTCAATTCGTGGATAATTCATGAATATTCATGTTGATTATTGAATTTCAAAAGCGAAAGCGCACCGAGGCCGTCAAGCCCATCGGGCGGAGGACATAAACGGTTTCTTGCACCGAAAACGCGCCCGAATAATAGGAAACGTATCTCTTGCTGTTGAAGATGTTGTTCCAGCGCACCTCGAAGTCGAGCTTGGGTTTGGCGATGGAGAACTCGTAAGCGGCATCCACGAAAAGATAGTCTTGGCCTTGGTGACGGTAATACTCCGCCGTCAGGCTCACGGTCTGGTTGCGCTTCAGGAAGGCGAAGGCCTTGCCGAAATGCCGCCAATAGGTGATTTCGCTGCGCTTCTGTGCATCGATAAGCGAATATAACTTGTTGTAATTCAATGAATAATCCACATTCAACCACTCCGTCACCTTGACCATTACGGAAGGCGAAAGGCTGAACGACAGGGATTCCGTGTTCATTAATGCACCATTGACCAACGCCACGCCACGCGAGTCCAAAAGGTTGCCTTTCAAGCCGACAGAAGTCCGGATGGGCGAAAAATATTTCTTCACGCTGCCGCTCACGGTTTGGTAGAAACGGTTGTTGGGCATGGCCACGACTTGCAAGGTGCTGATGCCGCCCTCCCCCACTTCGTAGCGGTACATGTTTTCGCTGTGCGTGTGGCCCAAGCCATAATGCAAGTCGGCATTGAGGGAGATGAACGGCTCCTTGAATTGCATCCCGAAGCTGCCCGAAACGGTACGCGACAGCGAGAGCGGCGCCTTGCGCAACACCAAGTCCTGATAGTCGGTGAGGAGATAGCCGTCCATCCAAGTGTCGTAGTTCTCGATGCTGTGGCTCAAGCGGGCTGAGGCGTTGAGCGTCCAGAAGTTGCCGAGTTTCAAACGGCTCCAAACGGCGGGATTGAACAAGAGTTTCGTCATCTGGTCGGCGTCGGTCTCGCTCTGCACCGTGACGGATTGCAGGGCCAAAGGCAAGTCCATGCCAGCACTGAAGCGGTTGCGCTTGTATTCCACCTCGGCGGTGAGGTAGGGCTTCAGTTTGCGCCGCTTCACTTGCGCATTGGGGACAAGTTCGCTTTGCCAGTCGGTTTCGCCGTCGGAAAGCGTCAGTTGCGAGCCGATTTGCCTTTCCACGAAGAGGAAGCCGGCCTTGGGACGGATGGTGAATCGGCCAGCCATGAAGATGGCGCTGACAGCATGGTCGGCGAAGTATTGACGAGTATTGAGTTCTTGAACGGTCTTGGCATAAGCCAAACTGTCGTTGAGCAGGTTGGCGAACTGCCCCGGCTCCACTTCGAGGCGGTGGGGCGTTTGGCCGTAGCCTATGTAAGAGGTGAGGTCCAACATCCTTTTCCCGACGGGGACGATGACGCGCAAATCGTTATCTACCGACAGCGCGGGCGTTTTCAGCGTTTGGCTGACGGGAAGTCCGTTGTTCACGTCGAGGCCGAAAGCGTTGTCCCAAGCCTTGCTGAAGTTGAGCTTGTCGTCCAAATAATAGGCCTTGTCGTTGCGGTTGAGCGTGATGGTGCCGAAAAGTTGGTTGTCGCGCTGGCGGTTGTCGATTTGCTCGGTGTAGGCAATGGTGTCGGCGGCAAGATAGAGCGTGTTGCTTTGGCTGACCGACTGCTTGCGCAAGTCGTTGAGATAATAGAGGTTGACGCGCAAGGTGGTGTTTTCGCCAACGGGCAGCAGCGTGTTCAGATTAATAAGGTGCGTTTGGTTGTCTAAATAGCGGTTCGTGTTGAACAGCGGCGTGCTGGCCTGCTTGATGCCGAGTTCCTCGCCCAACTTGGCGGGGCGCTCACCTTGCAATTGTTGCATGGTGAGCATTCGTGTGTACATGGTGAGGTCGTCGCCCGTGTTGTTGGTGCGGTAGGCGGCCAGCATTTGCACCTTGCCGGAAAAGAGCATCGGCGTGAGGTTGACGTTCCAAAGCAACGGCCACGCGCCAAGGCCCACTTTGGCCGTGCCGGTGAGGGCCACGTCCTTGGCGAGCTTGATGTTGATGGAGGCCTGCTCGGAGCTGACGCGGTCCTCCAACATCTTGATGGGCTGGTGGTTCTCATAGACCTCGACCGACGACACCGACTGGTGCGGCAGGTTTTTGCTGACTGCCGTATAGTTCCCGCCCATCAGGTCCATGCCCTCGACGTAGAACTTCTGGATGGGCAGGCCTTGGTAGGTGATCTTGCCGTCGTCGGCCACCTCGATGCCGGGCATCCGCTTCAGCACGTCCTCGATGCTCTTGTCCTGCTTCTGCACGAAGGAGCCGACGATATACTCCAACGTGTCGCCTTTC
Organism: uncultured Bacteroidales bacterium; assembly: GCA_937877465.1. Taxonomy (GTDB): domain Bacteria; phylum Bacteroidota; class Bacteroidia; order Bacteroidales; family F082; genus Limimorpha. The sequence continues at coordinate 14,496 of CALFIT010000021.1, forward strand.
TGCTCGATGCTGCGGGCGTGCACGGTGACGCCTTTCAGCTCCTGCACTTCCTCGCGAAGAGAGAAGTTTACCGTCTGGCTGTGGTTGGCGATGCGGCGGGTCTGCTTCTCAAAGAACAGCGATGAGGTGGCCAAGTCCAAGCTGTCGGCCTCGGCGGTGACGGAAAGGCTGTAGCGACCGTTGTCGTCGGTGCCCGCGTAGGCCACGATGACGCGCGAACCGGCCTTATACGCCAGCACCTTGATGTTGGGCAAGGCCTCGCCTTCCGTGTCCTTCACTGTACCCGTGAGCACGGTTTGGGCCGACAAGACATTGCCTAACAGCAGGAACAAAACGATATGGAGCCAACGCGGTTTCATTTCCTGTCGAGTTCGATGGGGTTGTTTTTTGTAGCTGCGTAGTTGTAGAGCTTTTTCTGAATGTCATTTTTGTCGGCATCGAGGATGTTGGGCAAGGCGTTTTCAACGATGTTGGCCAAATTGTCGTCGTAAGCCTTAAAGAACCCTTTTTTGGTGGTTTTCACCACATCTTCCGTTTTCCAGAAGATGATTGTTTCCTCGGCCAGCACTTCTGCCGAGAGCATCTCGAAACGGTAATGGTCTTGCGTGTCGGCAAGTCTGACAATCAGTCCTGGCAGACCGCAGAACTTGTAAGGACCGTCGCTGTAGGGCAACTCGGGCGCAAACCACGCTTCCCACGAGCGACCTCCATAATCGCATACGGCCTTTTGAGTGAAATAGCCTGCAATAGTAGCAGTATCCTCTGTGTATTCCCATGTCATGCATGGGTAATCTTCTTCATAACTGAAAGTGCCCGTCATAAAGACATGGTCAAACGTTGTGGTCTTTCCCGTCGGGCAATTCTTGTAAATCCTATACATGAAATGCACTATGTCATCGGGTTTCACATAGATTGGCTGGCTGATGTAGGTTCCCCATGTTCCGTCAAGCATCATCTGTCTGGTTTTCAAGAAACTTCTGCGATTGTTAAAGGATTGGAAGCAACTGATTTCGTCGCCAATAAGCAGCAACATCTTTTCCTTTCCAGCGCGATTGATGTTGTTGGTGTCCTCATGATAGGTGTGCTCATACATTACCATCAGGCGGGCCTGGCAAAGCGTGTCGTAGTCGCTCAACTGCCCCCGCATCGGCAAGGCAAAAGCGAGCACGGCCATTAATAATAGGAGTCTTGTTTTCATTGCGTGGTTCGTTTTTGAATTAACGCTGCAAAGATAAAACTATTTTTCTTATTACAATACAACTCTATTAGTTTTTATCGATTTTTTGCGCTTTTATGCAAAATGCTTACCTTTGCAGCCAAATAATCACGAAAAATGTCCATCGAAATCAACCATATCACCAAGCAATACGGCGAGCAACTCGCCCTCAACGACGTCACGCTCTCTATTAATAAAGGTATCGTCGGCCTGCTCGGCCCCAACGGCGCAGGCAAATCGACGCTGATGAAAATCATCACCTGCTTCATCCCGCCCACCTCGGGCACGGTGAGCGTGGAAGGCCACGACGTCATCGACGACCCCATGGCCGTGAAGCGCATCGTGGGCTACCTGCCGGAACACAACCCGCTCTACTTGGACATGTACGTCCGCGAGTACCTTGAGTTCGTGGCCGGCGTTCACCAACTGAAAGGCGAAGCCGCCCGCCGTCGCATCGCGGCGATGATCGAGGAGACGGGCCTCGGCGTTGAGGCGCACAAGAAAATCGGGGCCTTGTCGAAAGGCTACCGCCAGCGCGTGGGCTTAGCCCAAGCCATGATGCACGACCCGCAGGTACTCATCTTAGACGAACCCACCTCCGGCCTCGACCCCAACCAACTCATCGACATCCGCAACCTCATCAGCAGCCTTGGCAAGGAGAAGACCGTGCTGCTCTCGACCCACATCATGCAGGAGGTGGAAGCCATCTGCGAGCGGGCCATTATTATTAATAAAGGTGTGGTGGTGGCCGACGACAAGATCGAGAACCTGAAGCAGGACAACGCGGCGAGCAACGTGGTCGTCGTGGAGTTTGAGAGCGAGGTGAGCGAGGAGCTGCTCCGCAGCATCCCGCAGGTGAGCCAAGCACGGCGCGTGAAGGACAACCACTGGATCCTTGAGCCACAGGGCGACACCGACATCCGCGCCAACCTGATGAAATGGTCGGTGGAGCGCGGCCTGATTATCAAGACCTTGCAGAAAGAGGACTTGAGCATCGAGGAGGCGTTTCAGAAGCTGACGAAATAATTTTGGACGCGGCGATGCCGCGTCCAAAATTATTCGTATCTTTGCAGCCTCAATTCGTGGAAAGATTTGATTTGATTGCAACCACAAGAAAAAATGCTAAACCAATGCTTTTTCCTTGGGTTCCTGAGCCTGTCGAAGGACCCTTTCAACTTCAAGACTTCCCACACAAATTTCTTATTAACTAACTAATAAACAATTTGTTATGGGTTACTATTTCACTTCAGAATCCGTTTCCGAAGGTCATCCCGACAAGGTTGCCGACCAGATTTCGGATGCCGTATTGGACGAGATTCTCCGCTATGAGCCCACCTCGAAGGTGGCTTGCGAAACCTTAGTGACGACGGGATTGGTCGTGGTGGCGGGCGAAATCCGCACCAACGCCTACGTCGAGATCCAAGACGTGGCGCGCCGCGTCATCGACCGCATCGGCTACAACAAGTCGGAGTACCAATTCGACGCGCAGTCGTGCGGCGTGCTCTCAGCCCTGCACGGGCAGTCGAACGACATTTTCATGGGCGTTGGCCGCGAGAAGCCTGAGAACCAAGGTGCCGGCGACCAAGGCATGATGTTCGGCTTCGCCTGCAAGGAGACCGAGAACTACATGCCTTTGACCATCGACCTCTCGCACCTGCTGTTGCAGGAGTTGGCCAAGATCCGACGCGAAGGCCGACAGATGAAGTACCTCCGTCCCGACGCCAAGTCGCAGGTGACGGTGGAGTACGGCGAAGGCTGGAAGCCTTTGCGCATCGACACCATCGTCATCAGCACGCAGCACGACGAGTTTGCCGACGATGAGACCATGCAGAAGAAAATCGAAGACGACGTGCGCAACATCCTTATCCCGAGGGTAAAGAAGCAACTTCCCGCCCGACTGAGGAAACTCTTCGGCGACGACATGAAGCTCTATGTGAACCCGACGGGCAAGTTCGTCATCGGCGGACCCCACGGCGACACGGGCTTGACGGGGCGCAAGATCATCGTCGACACCTATGGTGGTCGCGGTGCCCACGGCGGCGGCGCCTTCTCGGGCAAGGACAGCTCGAAGGTGGACCGTTCGGCGGCCTACGCCGCACGCCACATCGCCAAGAACCTTGTGGCCGCCGGCGTGTGCGACCAAGCCTTGGTGCAGATTGCCTACGCCATCGGCAAGGCCGAGCCTGTGGGCTTCTACGTCAACACGGAAGGCACCTCGCACGTCAAGATGAGCGATGCCGACATTGCCCTCAAGGTCAGGGAGTTGGTCGACTTGCG
>CALFIT010000022.1 GCA_937877465.1 uncultured Bacteroidales bacterium
GACGATCCATTTGCCATGGCAGGTGATCCATTCTCGGAGAATGGCAATCAGAAAGCCGATGATGGATTCGGCATTTTTGATCCGCCTGTTGTGAAGAAGCCCGAACCCGTCAAGGAGCTTGATCTTACTCCCGACGACCCCGAGCGCCAACTCACCTTCCAACAAATCAACACGAACTACCCGATGACGGAGGCTTGCGCCTCAGCCAACTACACCGCCCAGTCTGCTGACGTGCGCAACAAGTTGGTCTATTGCTTTGATGTGGGCGGAAGCACTACTGATATCTCTGCTCTCTTCGCCTTGAAGGGTGGCAATCCGCACATGATCAAGCAAAGTTCCATCCGCTTTGCCGCCCAGCGAGTGGCAGGTGTGACGCGCGAACTGCATGAAGAGTTCAAGCGTGTGCTTACAGTTGTGTGCAATGAGTATGGCATAAAACTGATTGGGTTCAATGTCGGCGACATGCGCTATGGCGCAAGTACGGCTCCTTACTATTTCGAGCAGATGGTTGACATCTTGGATGCCGAACAGTTGAAGTTCTTCTATGGCAAGATTGCAGAGCTTAGCCCGCGCCTCTTCGCAGTCAATATGTATGTCACTGGTCTCATCATGTTCTATGCAGGACAGTTGGCCCGTCCGCTCATTGCGGCAATTAATGCCAATATAGACCCGGGTTTGGCCAAGCCTCGTGGCTTCCAACCTATTTTCGAAGGCAAGGGAGCCCGTATTTTCGACTGGCTGAGCACTAAGAACTATCCTATGGCCGAAGCCTATTTCAAGACAATGTTCAAGAAAGGCGTCAACATGGACAACATGGCCGACAGTTACATTGATTTGTCGATACTGCACAACGGTAGGCCTAACGAAGACGTTAAGTTTGAGGTGTCGAAAGGTGTGGCATCGCCTAACGGCACCTTGCAGCAGCCCATCGAGTCGTTCGAGATTTTCGGCGAAAATGGCTTTAAGGGACACGACCAAAAAGGAAATGTTTATGAATATGACTTTACCACCAAACTTACGCCTGAATGGATGCGCGAGATTGGAGGTTACATACGTCAGGATAGTGCCAATTGCGACTGCTTTAGGAAATTCCTTGGCACATACTACAATGCGGTGCAGCAAATTCTCGGATTAAGTATGAGCAAGGACGAATGTGCCCTTGGCATGGCTAATATGAACATCGAGCAGTATGTCACCCAAGAGTTGCCACGATTCAGGGATGCGATGGAACGCGAACGCAAGGGCAGCGATTTCGACTATGTCGCCCCAATCATCATCGTCGAAGGCATGAAGTTCTATGAAAAGCATCTTCTTAAATGTTTTCGTTCATAGGCAGTTGAGATGAAATACGCTTTAGTCGAACTTTACAGACGAGAGATCGGCCTGTATTTCTACGACGACAACAATGGGATTAGAGCCTTTGAGACTATCAACAGCTCTATCCCATTGGCTATCGCCTACAACGGAAGAGAACTGGAATACGGCCAACCTGCACTCGATGCCGTCCAACAAGGCCGACAGCAGGCCTACAGCGACCTGTTTGACCTTATGGACGCAGGTGTCAAGTGTAACAACTTGCCATCTAGGATGTTCGTCGTAGCATTGGTGCGTGATGCCGTGGGCGACTTGGCCACGAAGCGAATGTTCAATATCAAAGACATGACATTGGTCTTGCTGTGTGGCAACGACGTGTTAGCCAACGAGGTGCAGCGCATAGCCAATGCCTTGCAAGGCGACGGCTATGCCGAAGTGAAAACCATGTTCCAATCCGTGGAGTCGGTGAAATACTTGCGGCATGTCGACAACTGGTCGCGCGAAATCGATGCCATGGTGGTGAGAAGCGACAACAAAGACTTGTCCATCAAGTGCTTCTCGCTAAGCGACTTCGGCGTGAAGTATGAGCATATCTTCAAGGGGCGAGGAAAAGACCCGCGTTTCGAATGGGCCTTGGGAGATTTGTGGAACACCCTCAGAAGCCAGACATGGACCAACGAGGACGAAGCGCTTCCCATCATCAGAGCCGCCTTGGAAGCGTTTGTGAAGTCGAACCAATTTGAATTGACCTCGATTCGCTTGCCCGACGGCAATTATCCTGTGTATCTGAGCAAGCAAGCCTTTGAGACCTATTCACCGCCCGATGCCAACCAATTCGTCTCGATGATTTCAGATATTGTCCAACAAGTCGGATTGCAATATGAGACTACGGGTATTGCCTTGCAAGGCCGAGCGGCCAACAACCGATTCTTCCGCAACTCGTTTTCGCTATTCGACCCGATTTCCAACGAAACGGATGAGGATTGTGAGAAAGTCAGGAGTCAGGTGCTGAAACAACTGCTTGGCATCGGCGGGCCTGCTGTAGTCAACATTCCCAAGGTGAGTGTTGTCGACATCAACGACAGCGGATTCTACTTCAACGTGGAAGACGGCGGCGGTGCCATGGTGACCGAAAGGGGCGTGTGCTGGAGCCTCAGCCACAACCCGACGACAGCCGACCTGACTTGTGCCTACGGGCAAGGCACAGGAAGGTTCTTTGCCGAGATGGACAAACTGTCGGAAGGACAGGTCTATTATGTCAGGGCTTACGCCAAAAACGAAGCCGGCATAGGCTACAGCGAAGAAAAGACGTTCCCCAACGAAGCCGAGGTGTCTGACGACCCTAACGACGACGGCAAACGCAAGTTTAGGATGGAATATTCCATAGGCAGGCAAGGCATCAACAGGACCGTTACCATCACAGCTGAAATCCTTGACAAAAAGAAGCTCCCTTGCGACAGCATCTTTACCCTTGCCACAAGCGAACTGCCCAAATACAATCCAGAGAAGTCATTCTGCGTGGAATGCAAGAGGGGGAAAGGACCCAAGTTGGAGTTCGGCCCCTACGAACTGTCTGAGTTAGGCCTGAACGCAGCCACAGAGCTTCATACCCGCTTGTGGCCCGCCAATCCGAAGATTTCACCTAACTACTTCAAAAACACCCATTTGAAAATCAAACTCTAAAGTAATAATCATGTCAAAAGTTACCATTCTTTGCCCTTATTGCTTTCAGCCTTTCGATAGGAATGAAGTTGAAATGCAGTGCATGAACTATGCCCAAAAACAAGAAATGACAGAAACTGGGGCATACGGAAAAGTCCCCGTGTGTAAGCCTGACTATGACGAGAAGTTCAACAATCACTGGGGCCAACAAACAAAGGTGAAATACATCTTCAAGCCAACCCTTTCGTTCAAGGAAAAACTCGGTTGGAAACCCATACAGGAGAAGCCCTGCCCACACTGCTCCACTTCAACACAGCGTTTCGTGTGCCCCCATTGCCATAACTGGCTTCCCGTCGAGATGATTGAAAAAGGCTCGGAAATCATCTCGGTGATTGGTGGCCCGGCAAGCGGAAAATCAAATTATATAGTTTCCCTTATTCATCAGTTAATGAAATATCAGGCCCGATTGGGCTTGAATGTGACATTGCAGCAGGTGGGAAGAAACGATGAGGAGAAGACCAGTAACATGTATAGGGTTGCCAAACAAAAGATATTCGAAAACAAGGAGGCTTTGCCTAAGACTCAGGAAGCAAAGAACCCCATTCCGTGGATTATCCGTCTTGAAAGCACGACGACAAAGAAAGCAGTCTACTTGGTCTTCTACGACACGGCAGGCGAGTCGTTCAAGAACACCGAAGTGATGGAAAGAGACGCCCTCTATTTCCGTTATTCGAAGGCTGTCATCGTGGCTTTCGACACGCTCGCTATCCCGAAAATCAAGAGGGTACTTGAAATGAACAACATCGAAAACGTCACGGAAGCATATGACTACAAGGAGATGTGGAACACCATAAAGGTTTTCCACGAAAACCATAAGCATTACAAAATGACAGAGCACCCCTATGCCTTTGTCTTCACTAAATTCGACGCTGTTATCGACAATTGCGACGACCTCAATTGCAATGTTGACAACTTCATTGAGGACGACAACTTCAAGAATAGTTCCTATCTTACAGGGCAGGATAGCCGGGTTTCAAAGGAAGAATTGAAAAACAATAGCGACATGATTTTTTCCTACCTTGTGGATCAGGATATCTGGGACGAGGAAAGCTTAGCCTTGAACATCAGGCAATTATGGGGCGACAACGGCATGTTCTTCGGCGTTTCAGCTTTGGGAGGCATGTGTGACAGCACCCTAAGCATACAAACCAAAAGCGAAGAAGTGAAACCCATCCGCGTCCTCGACCCCTTGGTGTGGATTCTCATCAAGCTCGGCGATTTCGGCATTATGTGCAAATAAACGGCAACAAATAAACTCAACAACATGAAGTATTATCATCTCATCTATAATTCGTCGCAGCGGTCGCAGGACGGCTCGGCAGGGCTTGGTGTCCGCACCTACACGCAAGGAATGCCCAAGGAATACATCACCATGCTGAAGGAGAACGAGTTTTTCGGCTACGCATCGGGCAGCCTCGCCCAGCCGTCGCCCAAGACCCTGTTTGAGGATGGCAATGTCATCCTGCAATATCCAGCTACCTACAGGTTCGCACGATTGTTTGCGCCCGAGTCGGGAAAGGAAGTGTTTGTCCTTGCCCGAACCGTGTCGGTGGGCTTCGACTATCCTTACTATGTGAAGTTTGCCGCCACGCGAGTCGACAACTTCGTCGTTGATGCCTACATCTTTGAGGAATTTCCCGACATGGAAACCTTCGAGATGCTTTACGAAAAGCCTGCGGAAGGCAACAACTGCTTCGTGCCGAAAAATCCTGTGCCAAGTCCCGAAAACGAAGAGATGAAGACGCTTTCGATAGGCGAGATGTCCCTGCTTGAAGCCGAAGAAAAGCCCTTTAAGTGCAGCGAGGTCCCTCCCGTGTCCGATTTGTCAATTGAGCTCTTGTTTGCCTATCTCGAAGCGCAACGGACCAAGTTCCCGCTTTTGGTGAAATGCGCTGCTGGCGAAGCCCCGAAGTTGCTTGCCGACCTCTTGCGTCTCCTGCCCGAACCCAAGCGGAAAGAGGTGTTCTTCTACACCAATTACCAACTCGAAGGCCTGAAGGAAGGCTTCAATGTCTTCTTCATCAACGAACACTATAGGTACGACTATGAAGGCTCGGGACAATTTTACGTCTTTGACGCTACACGCAACCCCCAAGTTGTCACCAAGGAAGCCGAACTTTACCGTTCGCAGTTGGCAACGCTATTCCGCGAAGGCAAAATAGAGGAGTACTCCATGCTGATGGCTTGGATTTCGAGCGAGACCTATAACGACATCCGCGACAAGAGTAGCGAAACGAAACGCTTGCTTTATAGTTATGCCCATAACAACCAGTCGTTTAACTTCAATGATGTCTTCAAAGGCAACGACGAGACCCTGAATGCACTGAAGGCTTATTTCGGCAAGGACAAACAGCGTCAAGCCTTGTTCGACAAGCAACTGTCGGCCTACCTTGCCTCAGCAAAGATCGCTGGCAACGATTTGGTACAATTACTTAAGTTCACCGACAAGCTGCATAGCCTTGGCTTTGACCTCAATGGCGTTGTGACATCTTCCAAGAAAGCCGTCACTGAAAAGCTCCTTGCCTCGCCCGAAATGCTGAAAAGCGCCATCGATAGTCTCGGCATCGGCCAGTTGGAGAAATATCTCGACAAGCCGACCATGGAGCGGCACAAGGACTTCCTGAAGGATGTTGCACTCAGGAACGACTGGACGAAAATCCACAAGCTCTTTCTTACGCAAAGCGAACAAAACAACCATGTCGGCATCCTTCGGATGATGTTCGGCTTCGGCTTGCCCGAAAGCATCGTGAATGAGGTTATAAAAGGCTTTGGCGTCGACGACCTGAAACAGTGCGACTACCTTGCAGAAGTGGCCAAGCATGACCCCAATGAAATTGACTTGCCCTTCAAGCGTATCAAGGACATCATCGACGACCTCGAAAAACGGCACATGACTTTGCCCGACCCATCCTTGGCTGCGAAGATTGAGAAGTACGTCCTGCAACCTTTGGCAAAAGACGAAGAACGGCCCAATGGCCTCGACGCTTGCCTCGAACTGATGCAGCTGCTGCAAGGCAAGTTCACCAAAGAGAATGCCAATGCCTTGTTTGACAGAGTCTTGAAGATTGGTACCAAGCAAAGCGCATCGTTGCTCTATGCCAACTATTGGCCGTTCCTTGAAAAGGACAAGATTCGGCCATTTGTTGATGAAATCGTCGCCAACGTGAAGCCGGAAAAACTGCAACTTGTTGCCAAGATGGAAGGCCAAAAAGACAATTGGTTGGAATTGCTGTCCTACTATTTCAAGAAGACTGGAGAGACCAAGAAAACCATTGAAAAGATGAAGAAAGACGGCCAGCTGCGCCTATCCGACGAGAACTTTGTCGCCCTGATGGACAATCTTTTCGGAAATGACAAAAGCCAAAATAGCGAAGACCATGATGGCGACAGCAAACTGAAGCAGCTATTCAATCGGTTCAAGATTCCCGTGATTGCCGTCGGTGCAGTGCTGGTTCTTGGTGTCGCATGGCTGTTGATGCCCAAACACGACAAGGACGATATGCCAGTCCTCAACGAGGTGGCTACTGGCAACATCATCCAAGAGGGAGAGGGCAACACCCAATTGAATGAATCAATCGACACAACTTTAGTTGAAGTCAAGAACGACACCACAAATAGTGTCGATAGCGTTAATGTCAATAGGGTTGAGGATAATGTTACGCAAAATGGCCAAAACATTGATAAATTGAGCCTTTAAGAAGTCATCGAAACGATAAGACAACATGCCATGGAAAAAGACTTGCAATCAAAATTCTTCATCGTTTATCCGCGCGACTGCCAGCAGGAGGCCATGAACGTGGTCGATAACATCAATTACCGCTTGGGAATCGACTATCCGCTGTGGGAGTACGACAGCGTCGATGATATGGCCGGGTATTTCCAAGAGGTGGCACAACCCGCCATCGAAGAAGCCATGTTCGTGTTGGCTTTCATCGGAAAATCGTCGGAAGAGGATTACTTGTTGAAACAGTCCGTCACTTTGTGCCAAAACCTGAACAAGAGCCTCGTACCTATCAAGATTGGGGACGGCAGGGTGAAGGACAAGAACTGGGGCTTTAGGACGAGGATGGTGGACTATTCGGAAGAGAACCAATGCATCACCCTAATCGAACAGATGCATAGCTGGCTCGGGCTGACACGAGTAGGCGACGTGTATGGCTCAAAGGTCACCATCATTACGGATACGCCGTGCACCATCACACGCAACGGCGAACTGCTTGGGTCGACATTGAGCAAAGGACTCGATGGCACCAACAACACCTTTTGCTGCACGTTAGCAAAAGGCTGCCAAGACCTCGTCGTAGAAACCAGAGACGGCTATTGGAACCGCTATAGGTGTGTTGTATCCGACAACAACGGTGAAATCCAATATGAAGCCTCGTTGAAAGGCGTGACGCAACTTGCCAAAAACCATTATTCCTTATTCTTGTTCAACCCTGATAGCGGGTCCATCCCGCGTTGGGACTTGACGGAACGCAATGATTTCCAATTGGTCGGGTCATCGGAAGACGAGAAGAAAAGGAAAGTTGTCGTGGAATCATACAACAACTACTACCATTCAAAGTTGAAGCCTTATCCGGAGTTTCATCCACAGGAAATCATCCACCGTAAATGGGCGGATGTCGTATGTTGGGTCGTTGCCGTAGCCATAGGTTTCTTTGGATTTGACGATGGAGGGATTGAGACTGGTGTAGTGCTTGTCTTCTGGTTCTATGTCATCAGGAGCATCAAAGACAACATTATCAGGAAACTTAATGAACGTCGACGTAAGGATTTGATTACGAAGACTGACAATGCGAACCAGAGAGAATGGAGCAGTGCCGTGCGACGCATGAACCAAGAATTGGGCTTGTATAAGCTTTCAGCGGAATCGTTGCCCAACCTTGGAACGCCTTCCGAGTATCTTGATGTTGTTCGCTATGAGTTTACACAAATTGGATGACAGTGGAAAAGTACGGTATTCAACGAAAATTCTTTACTTGTTATGCTGATGGCGCGGAAGCATTGGCGCAGTCAGTCATGAGCGAGATTAATGCCACCTTGGAAATTGATTATGTTCTGTGGTCTCATCGTGTTATTGGAGATAAAGTCCTTTATTATGAACAAGTCGTTGAACCAGCTATCGAGAATGCGGATTTCGTCCTGTTCATGCTGTCGAAACACATGGAAGAAGACGAATTGTCAAACAAGGTTCAACTTTATTGCAGGAATATAAATAAAAGCGTTATTCCTGTGAAAATCGACAAGGGACGGCTTAAATTGAAGAAATTTGAGTTTCGCGCAAAGGTGTACGACTTTAATGATAGGTCGGAGAAGGTGGCCTTTATGGAGCAGCTACATTCATGGTTGGGACTAGTCAAGTTTTATCCCTGGTCTGAAGTGAAGTTTTGTTCTCGGTGTGGAAAAAAAATAAAGGCCAATGTAGCTTTTTGTAAATGGTGTGGGAAAAAGTTCAATAATTAAACTGCCGAAAAATGGAATGCCCTCATTGTAAAAGAGAAATAGAAAAAGAAAGTGTTTATTGCGAGTATTGTGGAGAAAAAGTAAAGAAGCCAAAATGGCCCTTGATAGGTGCTTTAATTGTTGCTGCAATAATTATCCTGATTGTCTTGATTGTCGTGATTGTTTCCGTCTCATCAGGAAGTAAAGCAAAAGATGATTACAATTGTTTGTTTTCGATTGGAAATGCTTCGTTCACGATGAGGAAGGTTGAGGGAGGCAGTTTCATAATGGGAGCCAGCGAATACGACTATGAATCCAAAGCATGGGAAAAACCAGCTCATAGAGTGACGCTTGATAGTTACTATGTTGGCGAAACTGAGGTCACGCAAAAGCTATGGAAGCAGGTAATGGGTTACAATCCTAGTCGGTTTGTATGTGATGATTATCCTGTTGATAATGTCAGTTGGGACGAATGCGTTGAGTTCTGCCAAAAGCTAAGCCAAATAACTGGTCGACACTTTAGGCTTCTGACAGAAGCAGAATGGGAGTTTGCAGCTCGAGGGGGAAATTTGAGCAAAGGTTATAAATTCTCTGGAAGTAATTTTATAGAAGATGTTGCATGGAGTTTAGAAATGAGTGATAGTATTTCGCATCCTGTAAGACAAAAGCAGCCTAATGAACTTGGACTGTATGACATGACTGGTAACGCATGGGAAATGTGTTCGGATTTGTATGCACGTTATTCAGGAGCGAGTGAATACAATCCCCAAGGACCGACCACATCGGAGAAAGGACGCGTGCGCAGAGGAGGTGGCTGGCTTAACAGGGCGAACTATAGTCGAGTTTCGTATAGATACTATACACCTCATGGACAACGTAACGATTTCTTAGGTTTTCGCTTGGCTATGGATTGTGAATAAAGTTTATAATGAATTTGTAATCGTAAACGAACTGTTTTATGAAAAAATGTCCTAAATGCAATCGTGAAATCGAGAGTAATAGCGTTTTTTGCGAATACTGCGGTTACAAGGTCAAGAAGCCTGTCTGGCCTTGGTTCATAGTGATGGGAATGCTGTCTGTCGGAATCGCTTCAGCTATATTGGTTGATAATAGCCATAAAGAAAAGGTAAAAGAAGAGACTTTTTTCCAAGGATGTTCCACCATAGAGAATTACGAAGAGTATTTAAAAAGGTATCCTAAGGGAAGATATGTTGAACAAGCATCTGACAACATTCAAAAAATGAGAGCCGACAGCATCCAAGATGCAGATATTCGCCATGAAAAAGAGGAACTACTTGCTTTTAATAATTGTTCTTCTGCCAATTCATGTCGCCAATATTTGAAAGATTACCCCGATGGGAGCCATGTGAATGCTGTTGTTGCTATGTTAGAACGGTTCATAACTGATAGTCTGCAATCTATTCAACCACATAGTGATATGGAAATTGAGGATCGAATACACCTTTTCATTAAGGATTATTCAAGATTAACGGAAACATCCGATAAGCAGTTAATACATAGTTTGGTGACTGAATTGTATGCTTCTCAAGTAAAACGTTATTTTAATGCTTATGATATTGATCCGAAATATGTCGCCGAGTGCTATGAAAGATATGATGAAAAGTTTTTGGTGTACGGAAAGCATTCTAATGTGAGATGGAATACCGTTTCATATACTCTTACGGACGATATGGTTTATTTGACATATATTGAAGATTATTCTATTGATAGGAAGGACAAGTCAAAATATTCCATTTTTGTGTTGGAGAAGCATTTTGAACTTAACATGGATTTTCACATCGTTAGTGTGTATGATGTTCAATTGAGTAAAAGCAAAAAATGATGTCAGCGTTCTCAATGCGGAAATGAAAGGCAAGCGGCTGCCGTTGGCTTGTTGAGCTTGTCATCCCTTACATTTCTCCCCACAAACTTGCAAGTGTATCGGTTTCTTCGTACCTATGCCGTGCGAAAAACTAATGCCATGTCAGACCAACGAAACGACAACCTCTCAAGCCCACCGGCAGGCAGAGTACGCCTACGAGACGCAGGCTGCGGCAAGGCAAAAATTACCGCTATAAATTTTACCGCCATAAATATTCGATTGGAATAATACAATTTTTTTGGTTCCGATGCCATGTCGTGGACGAAATTGTCTTGATTTGGCGCTATCCTATCCCGTATTTCTCCGCCAGCAAGTCCATCAGCTCGTCGGTCTGGGCCATGAACCTTGTGGCATCGTCTTTCCATTTGCGGTAGTGCTTCTCTTTCTTGGTCTTGCCGCGCAAAGCGTTCATCTTGGCAAGGAAGGTGGTGTCGCGCTCCAACTGGGTGAACATGGGCAGCATCTTGTGGCAAAGGCCCTGCATTCCAACGAAATCCGACTGCTCGATCAAAGTGTTCATCGTCAGCAAGTCGTCGGCGGTCGACTGGGCGAAGACGGTCAGGATGTCGGTCATGGCGGCCTTGTCGTTGCCCATCATCTCGCTGAAGGCCGGAAAGTCGGGGAAGGCGGTCTCGGCCTCGCTTTCGCTTGCGGCGACGCTTCCGAACATATTCTCCAATTGCTTGAGGTTGAACGGTTTCTGCAAGAATCCGTCAAAGCCTTCTTTCTTGGCTTTTTCCGTGGTGTATTCGATGCGGCCGGTCATCAGGATGACGGGCTTGTTGGCGTCGGTGGCCTTGAAGCGTTGCAGGATGTCGTTGCCGCTGAGGGCGCCCATCTCGCGGTCGGTCAGGATGTAGTCGTAGTCGGCGATTTGCGCCACGGCGCCTTCGATGTCGCTAATGGAACGGCAGGCGATGGCGTGGTGACCGAGGCGGCCCAGCATGGTGTCGATGACGGAAATCAAGGTGTTGTCGTCGTCGACGACCAAGATGTTGAGGCTTTTCTTGTTGTCCTTGTTGTCTTCAACCATTGCTTCAAGCTGTTCGTCGGCTTCGCTGACGGGAATCCTGACCTCGAAATGCGTGCCTTTGCCCACTTCCGACTCGGTGCGGATCTCGCCGCCGAGCAGGTCGACGAGTCCTTTCACCACCGACATCCCGTAGCCGCTGCCTTCGGCAAACTGGTTGTAGGTCTCGATGCGCACGAAGGGCTTGAAGATCTCTTCGAGCTTGTCGTCGGGGATGCCCACGCCCGTGTCGGTGATGTCGAAGATGACCATTCCGCGCCCCAACCGAGCCTTGAAGCTGACGCTGCCTTCCAAGGTGTATTTGATGCCGTTGGAGATGATGTTGCTGAGTATCTGTTTGATTTTCAGCTTGTCGGAATGGATGTAGGTGTCGGGCGCGATGTTGGTTTCAAACTTGAACGCCAGGTTCTTGTGTCGGGCGATAGGCTCAAACATCTCGGCGGTCTCGTCGCAGAGTTGGCTCAGGTTGAAGGTCTCGTTGCTTACTTGCAGCTTGCCTTGTTCGAGGCTGGAGAACTCCAGCAGGTTGTTCAGCAGGTTGAGGATGTGGTCGGCTGACTGCTGTATCGAGTTGATTTCCTTTTCGTTGCCTGTCTTGTCGATGAGTTCCACATAGCCGAGGATGGAGCTGAGCGGGGTCTTGATGTCGTGCGAGACGGAGAGCAGCAGCTTGTGGCGGCTTTCCATGATTTCCTCGGTCTTTTTCCGGGCTTCCTCGGCGGCGCGTCGGGCGCGATAGCCTTTGTTTACATCGCTGATAATCATAATGATGAATATGATTATCAAAAGCAATGTGGCGGCTCCGATGAGGATGGAGGTCTGGATGTTTTCCTCGATGATGTATTCGCTCTTCTCGATTTCGGCGACGGACGTGTCGAGGATTTCCTTGTTGAGTTGGAGCAGCATCGACGAGATTTGTTCCGACAGTTGGTTGTCGGCCTTCATCAGCTCGGCGGTCTTGCGCTCGTAGTCCTTGATTTTGTTGAGGTATTCCAACTTGGCCTTGTCGGAGAGTTGGCGCAGGTTGGCGAGGATGTTGGTCGTGTCCACCTTCTGGCGTTGCAGGTGCAGGGTGTCGGTCTCTTGCAAGGAGAGGTGGACGATGCTGTCTTCCTCGGCGGCGGGCTTGAAGACGTGTCCGATGCGCGACCACAGGTCGCCTTTCTTGGTTTTCGGCACGCGGATGGTGGTGTCTTTCGTGATGGTGGTGACGAGGATTTCGTCCTCCATCTCGGGCGGCTGGTAGTCGTCGATGGTCTGGTCGAAGGCGGCCAAAGGGTTGAAGTCGTTGAACAGTCGCGTGAGTTCGCGGCTGACGTCGCCCTTGTTCTTGAGGAGGCGTGCTATCTCGCCGACGCGTTGCTTGTTCTCCTCGCTGATGTCGGTGAGCATGATGCTGTCGGTTTGCGCGACGATTTCCTTGTAGAGCGCGTTGAACTGGCGGCGGTATTTGGCGTCGTCGGTGAAGGCATAGAGGTTGGCGGCGTTTTGGGCTTGCTGCACCGTTTGCGTGAGCAGGTTGGCCCGCGCCATGGCTTCGTTTTGCGTGACCAGACGGGCCTTCTGGTTGCCGATGGCGTTGCGCTGGTTGAAGATGTAATAGAACAAGGCGCAACTCAAGGCAAAGACGAAGAAGTAGGTGAGCACCACCTTCCAACTCGTCCGGCTCCCGCTTGGGTGATCGTTTTGGCTTTTCTTCGACATGACGGCGCAAAGATATGCTTTTTTTTCGTAAATTTGCTGCTTTAATCCCTAACCTGAACGAACTATGGACAAAAAGAAAATGTTATGGGTGCTTGCATTGGTGGCGGTGGTCCTGTATCTCGTCCTTCGCAATCAGCCTGAAAGTCAGCCTAAACAAGCAGAAAGCCAAGGCACTACGGACGAAACCGAAATCGTCATCCTCTCGGTCAACGACATGCACGCCTCCATCGACCAGTTCCCCAAGTTTGCCGCGATGGTCGACAGCCTGCGTGCCGTTTATCCCGACATGCTGCTCTTCTCGGCAGGCGACAACCGCACGGGCAACCCCGTCAACGACCAATATGAGCCGGTCAACTATCCCATGATCGAGCTGATGAACCGCACGGGCTTCGACCTCTGCACCGTCGGCAACCACGAGTGGGACGCCAACATCGTGAATTTCCAGAACGACATCGAGCGGGCCTCGTTCCCCTTCCTCTGCGCCAACGTCTTCATCCCCGACACGGTGAACCTCGACATCAAGCCTTTCGTCGCCTTCGAACATCAGGGCGTGAAGATGGCCGTCGTTGGCATGATCGAGCTGCGTGCCGATGGCATCCCAGGGGCGCATCCCAACAACCTGAAAAAGGTGAGTTTCAAACGCGCCCAAAAAGTGTTGCCCGACTACCAATACCTTAGAAACCAGAACGATGTGGTCATCCTGCTCTCGCATTGCGGACTCGACGACGACATGGAATTGGCCCAAGCCAACCCTTGGCTCGACGCCATCATCGGTGGCCATACCCACACCTTGATAGAGCATCCCTCCGAGACCAACGGCGTGCTCATCACCCAGTCGGGATCGCATCTGCGCTATGCCACTTTGGTGAAGCTCCGCGTGAAAGACCACAAAGTGACAGGGAAGGAGGCCATCGTGTTGAATGTCAATAACGTAACCAAGGAAAACAAGGAAATCAAACAGCTCGTCGACAGCTTCAACGACGCGCCAGCCTTGAACGAGGCCATCGCCACGGCAAAGACGAAGTTTGCGACCCCCGAGGAGATAGGCTGCATGATGACCGACGCCATCCGCGCCGTCAGCGGTGCCGACTTCGCTTTCCAGAACACGGGCGGCGTGCGCGTGAAAAGCCTCAAGAAAGGCCCCATCACCGTGAAAGACGTCTACAGCATCGACCCGTTCAACAACGACGTGGTGATGTACGAGATGACGGGCGAACAGGTGAAGAGGTTCATCCTCAACAGCTATAGGAAAAACGGCGGCTTCCCGTCGTACGTCTCCGGCATGACCTACAAGGTGGGCGACGACGGCAGGAGCGTGTGGGTCGACATGGACGGCGCGAGCTTCTCGACAAAGAATATATATAAGGTGGCGTTCAACAGCTATATGGCCTCGACGGTCACCATTGAAAGCGTCGACGAGGGCCGAAGCCTCTTCAAGACCTCGGAAGAGATGATGATTGAATTTTTAAGGAAACAAAAAGTGGTTGATTATCAAGGAATAACAAGAACGGAGTAAAAAATCTGTTTGTAGGATTGAAGTAGATTTTGTAATTTTGCCGCTCGAATTTTTGAAGAATGAAGTCGAAAAAGATGAAAAAAGCATTATCGATTTTCGCAATGGCCTTATTGTTAGTCAGTTGCGGGCCAAAGAAGAAAGAAGTCAAGTTGATTCCTGCCGAAAACTTCAACACCGAGGTGGACGGACGGCAGGTTTCGCTCTATACCTTGCATAACGGTTTCCTGACGATGCAAGTCACCAACTACGGCGGTCGCGTCGTGGCGCTTTGGATGCCCGACAACCGTGGGAGCTTTGAAGACATCGTGTTGGGCTACGACCATATCGACAAGTATCTCAACAACAGCGGCGAACGCTACTTGGGTGCCGTGGTGGGCCGTTGCGCCAACCGCATCTCCAATGCCACATTCACCTTGGACGGCGTTGAGTATCAACTACCTAACAACGACGGCGAGAACACGCTGCATGGCGGCCTCATCGGTGCCGACAAGCGCGTGTGGGAAGTGGTTTCGGTCAACGACAGCGTCATCAAGATGCACACCGTGTTTGCCGACGGCGAGGACGGTTTTCCGGGCAACTTGGACATGACGATGAGCTACACCTTGACGCACGACAACCAGTTCCAAATCCGTTATGCCGCCACCACCGACGCCCCGACGCTGTGCAACTTCTCGCACCATTCGTTCTTCAACCTGAAAGGCGAGGGCAACACCATCCTTGACCACGAGCTGCAAATCAACTCGCGCTATATGACCACCATCGACGACAAGATCCTGACGACGGGCAAGTTCTCGGGCGTGAAGGGCACGCCGTTCGATTTCCGCGAGAAACACCGCATCGGCGAGAACATCGGAGCCGACGACGAGCAAATCAGGAACGCCAAGGGCTACGACCACAATTGGATCGTCGACAAGAACGACCCGAAGGCCTACGCATGGAACGCCACCTTGACCGAGCCTGCCAGCGGGCGCGAGTTGCAGGTGTGGAGCGACCAAGTGGGCTTGCAGTTCTATAGCGGCAACTTCTTCGACGGCAAGTGCAAAGGCAAGCACGGCAAGGCTTTGGGCTACCGCGAAGGCTTGGCTTTGGAGACGCAGTATTTCCCTGATGCCGTCAACCACGAGTCCTTGGCTCCCGTGCCGGTGCTGAATCCCGACGAGGAGTACCACCAGCTTTGCATCTACAAGTTTGCGGTGCTGCCCAAGGAAAAGAAATGAATTATCTTTCAGTCAATTCCATCTCCAAGTCATACGGCATCAAGACCTTGTTTGCCGATGTCACCTTTGGCATCGAAAAGGGCGACAAGACAGCCCTGATTGCCACCAACGGTTCGGGCAAGTCGACCATGCTGAAGATATTGGTGGGACAGGAAAGCCCTGATTCTGGGACGATTACCTACGCCAACGACATCAAGATCGGTTATTTGGAACAGCTGCCGGTCTATCCTTCGGGGACGCGCATATCGGATTTGCTTGCCGACCTCAACGAGGAGCAGCACCTCAAGGCAAGGCAGTATCTGACCCGCTTTGCCATCGCCGACTTGGAGCAGTCTGTCGATGAGCTTTCGGGCGGACAGGTGAAGCGTTTGGCTTTGGCCTTGGTGTTGCTGCACGAGCCTGATTTCCTGATTCTTGACGAGCCTACCAACCATTTGGACGTGGAGATGGTGGAGTGGTTGGAGAAGTTCCTCAAGCAGTCGAGCATGACCTTGCTCATGGTCACCCACGACCGCTATTTCCTTGACCGTGTGTGCAACAAGATTTTCGAGCTTTACCAAGGCGTGATGTACACCCACAACGGCAACTTCGACTATTATGTGCAGAAAAGCCGCGAGCGCGAGGAGGTGAAACGCGCCACGGCTGCACGCAACAGCCAGCTGCTTAAATATGAGTTGGAATGGATGCGCAGCACGCCACAAGCCCGCACGAGCAAGTCGAAGAGCCGCATCGACGCCTTCTACGACCTGAAGGAAAGGGCGAGATACCAGGAACAAGACGAGCGGCTTGAGTTTGGTCTCCAAATGCAAAGACTTGGCGGCAAGATATTGGAAATGAGCAATGTGTCGAAGTCCTACGGCAACATCTGCGTCCTTCGCGATTTCGACTATGTCTTCAAACGTGGCGAGCGCATTGGGCTGATTGGCCAAAACGGGGTAGGGAAGTCGTCGTTCCTCAACCTCATCACAGGGAGCGTGTTGCCCGACAAAGGGCGCATAAAGACCGGCGAGACAGTGACTTACGGCTATTACCGTCAGGAAGGCATCCAGTTCGATGAGAGCAAGACCGTGCTGAGCACCGTGCGCGACATCGCCGAGGTGATGACCTACGGCAAGGACAAGGTCTATACCGCCGACCAGCTGTTGGCGCACTTCATGTTCCCCTACAAGATGCACCGCCAGCCCGTGGCCCTGCTGAGCGGCGGCGAGAAACGGCGGCTCTACCTGCTGACCATCTTGGTGCAGAACCCCAACTTCCTCATCCTCGACGAGCCAACCAACGACTTGGACCTCTTGACTTTACAGAAGCTCGAAGACTTCCTTCAAGGCTACAAAGGCTGCCTCTTGGTGGTCTCGCACGACCGTTTCTTCATGGACCAAGTCGTTGACCAACTCTTTGTGTTCCAGGGAGATGGCAATGTGAAAGGCTTCATGGGCAACTATTCGCAGTACAAGGACTACCTCGATGCCCGTCAGAAGGAGGAACGGAAGGACAAGTCGGCACAGAAGAAGGAAGAGCCGCGTCCCGTCAAGCAACGTGAAAAAGTGAAGCGTTCCTTCAAGGAACAGCGTGAGTATGAGAGTCTTACCATTGAAATGGCCAACTTGGAAACGGAGAAAAACGCGCTTACGGAAGCCTTGAACAACGAGACCGATTACCAGAAGCTACACGAGATGGGCAACCGCTTGCAGGAAATCAAGGACTTGCTCGACGAAAAGGAGCTTCGTTGGCTTGAATTAGACGAAATAGGAGGATAAATATATGAAAATCAGAAGAATAATTTTTGCTTGCGCCCTTGTCATGGGCCTGTTTGCCTGCGACAGCCGCGACGTGGACTACGATGTCGCATGGGTGTATTTAGGTCGCACCGAGGGTTGCAATTTCTTCTCGCAAGGCGACGTGAACATTGTGGCCGACAACGACTTCAACATGGTGAACACCGGCACGAGCCAAGTGGAGTTCGCCTTTGTCAAGGACTTGGTTTACAGGCTGAAGATGGTCAACAAGATTCCCAAAGATGGTTGGACCGACTCCATCAATCACATCAATCTTCAAGACGGCTATGTGGGTCGCCTTTTGCTTGACGACGGCTCATACGAATATTGCCGATTCTGCGTCTATACCATTGATTATGACATCAATGCGGACCAGTTCATCATGTTCAAGTATCAGAGCA
>CALFIT010000023.1 GCA_937877465.1 uncultured Bacteroidales bacterium
CTCGCCATGTCAATCCAAAACGGCGGCGTTGTATGCTGCTCGCGGCTTGCTTCATTGATGGAATAGTCGAAACGGCGTAGCAGCATTTTGGCTACTTTGACGGCCTCGCGGTATTCCTTGAACAACTTGTTTGACGAAAGCTTTTGAATTTGGTAAACCTCAATATCGTCAGAAACGTGTTGGAATCTTGCTTCAAGACGGCTCAAACGCTGCCTGATTCGGGTGTGTTCAAGCTGTTTCTTCAGACTTTCGTAGCCGTTGATGATTCGGCTGGCGAAAAGCAACGCCTTTTTCAGCAGACGGTTTTCGGGAATGTCCTCGGTGTATTCCTGATATTGGCAGAATACACGGTCGTCGCGTTGCTGGAAAACGTTCTTTTTCAGATGTTTGGAAAACAGAATCCTACCTTTGACCTTTGTTTTCAGGTTTTCTTCTCGAATGACGTAGTCTTTTTTCAAGCCATGTTTCACCAAGCGTTCAAGCAAGGTGATGAAATGCAACACGAGCAAGGGTGTGAGCTGGTTCAGTTGTTCGTTGGTTTCAATGACAGGTTCATCGAATTGGATGCCGTAACATTTTGAAAAATAGTCCGATTCGTTTTGCGTATCCACTTCCAACGCCTCCAAAAACATCGTGACGAAATCGATATTTGGCATTTTTGGCGTGACGATAACCGACCACTCGTTTTTCACGAGCCATGCCGCTCCGATGTAATAGGAGGCGCGGAAACTTGGGTCAATGCCAAGATATTTCGGCTCGCCCAAATAATCGGTTTGTCTAAAAGGAATATCCAAACCTTTGAGTGCTTCGATGTCAGAAGCCTCAAAAGTCTGGTGCTCTTGTAATATGATGGCGTCACGCTTCATCAGGCTCAATTAGTTCAGCATTTTCCGAAGCGTTTCCTATCTGTTTCAAATAATCCTTGGCATTAAGTTGTGTGACGACAGGATGTCCCAATTCCTTCTCCAATTCCATTCTGGCCTTTCGTGCTACGTTGCCGCCTTTTTTCGCTACCGCCATGTTCTCATCAAAAGATTCTGGGTTTTGTGCTTTCGATAGGTCGGTGGTGGCAGTTTCGGCAAGCATGTTCAGAATCAGTTCGGTATTGGTCATGTTGTCGCGTAGGTTTTCCTTCTTCAGGCCTTTGAACCGCTTGTATTCCCTTGTTGTCTTTCCGCTCCAAGTCTTGGTGATGATGTCCGTGAGCGTGGCAAACGAAACACCTTCTTCAATGCCTCTGCGTTTCCATTCGTCGGTTAGTTCTTTTCTGACTTCGATGGACTTGAGCCGCTGGTTAATCCAATTGTCGGAATAACCAAGCCGTTTGTAGTCGAGCATGGCTTGATCTATGGACAGTTCCGGGTCTTGCAATTGGTCAATTCTGTTGCTTGCCACCTGTGCCATCCACAATTTAAACGGCTCCGCTTTCGGTGAGGGGATGGACTGTATGATGCGGAAAATGCCCTCCAAAGAGGCACAATTCACCCGCTGTTTTCCGCCCGCAGTTGACAATGCAAGGGGGGTGACAATTTGTCCCCACCCTTCGGCCAGCAAAGGGTCGCGTTTTTTCATTTTCTTAATGTAGTCCGTGGGATTTTTGCTGTCAGTCAGCACCTCCACTACATCGGCGATGGAGAAATACCATTTTTCCTGCTCATCGTCCCAAACGGTGCGGATTTTCTTTTCCTCAAAAAGTTGTATGGCTTGTTTCTGTGTCATGCTTCAATGATTCCTTTCCAGTTTTCAAACTCTTTTTCCAAATCTTCTTTCTTCACATTGATGATGCCATCTTTCTGATACTCTTCAATCAACGGGATGATTTCGTATTCCAATTTCAGTTTCAGTTCTTCTGCATCATCGGCCATGAAGTAGCTGTGCCCGATCATCAAATCATCAAAGTCCATGTCAACATGCTTCTTGTCGTCGTTGAGGAAATCGGAAACCTTGTCGAACAATTGCACTTGTTTTGAATCCTCGCCGTACTTGCCGACAAGTATTTGTCTGTCTGCTTTCAGGGTCACAAACGCAAACCTGCGACGCACGGCATAGTCGATGTTGCCCACGCTTCGGTCGGTGGTGTTCATCGTGCCGATGATGTAGAGGTTCGACGGCACGCCAAACTCTTCCTTGGAATAAGGCAAAGTGACCTTGATGGGATGCGCCCCGCCAATGCGTTTGTCGGCTTCCAGCAAGGTTATCAG
>CALFIT010000024.1 GCA_937877465.1 uncultured Bacteroidales bacterium
ATGATCCTCATCATCGTCGCCCTTGCAGCGGGCACCGTCATTGAAAAACTCCACGGCTCGGAATATGCCCTCATCCATGTCTACAGCGCATGGTGGTTCATCGCGTTGTGGACCATGTTTGCCGTCGTCGCCGCCGTTTATGTTTTCAGCGACCGAAACTGGAAACGACCCATGGCACTTACGCTGTTCCTCTCGGTGGTCTGCATCCTGCTTGGCGCACTGCTCACCATGCTCACCGGACAGCACGGCGAAATCACCCTGCAACCCGAAGTGGCGACCTCGCAATTCACCGTCGAGAAACACGGCGACACGAAGGACTGCACCCTGCCTTTCAGCCTCACCCTCGACCGCTTTGAGATCGAGACCTACCCAGGCACCCGCTCGCCCATGGACTTCGTGAGCCATCTCCGCATCGACGACCAAACGCAAAACGTCCACAAGGAAGCCAAGATCTCCATGAACAACATCCTGAAATACAGAGGCTACCGCTTCTACCAAAGCGACTACGACGACGATGGCAACTCCGTCCTCAGCGTCGCCCACGACCCTTGGGGCATCGGCGTGACCTACACGGGCTATGTCCTGCTCCTGTTGGCCGTCATCCTGGTCTTCACCGAAAAGAACGGCGAGTTCCGTCGCCTGCTGAGGAAAGCCTCCGGCAAGGCCGCCGTAGTGTTGGCCTTGCTCGTCTTCGGAAACGTTTTCACCGCTTCAGCCGCCAACAAGCAACCCCGCACCCTGCCCAAGGAAAGTGCCGACAAGATGGGCCAGATGTATGTGATGTACAAAGGCCGCGTGTGCCCCATGCAGACCTTGGCCAAGGACTTCACCACCAAGCTCTGCGGCAACGCCCGCTACCACGGCCTCACGCCCGAACAGGTGATGAGCGGCTGGATTTTCTACTTCGACGACTGGAAAAACGAGCCATTGCTGAAAATCAAAGGCGGCTTCGTGCAAGAGCAACTCGGCATCGAAGGCAAATACGCCCGCATGACCGACTTCGTGACCCCGACGGGCGACAACAAGCTCACCGAAAGCATCAAGACACTGCCGATGGGCGACCCGAAGCGCAAGAAACTCAGTGCCGCCGACGAAAAATACGAGCTCATCACCATGCTCAACAACGGCAAGCTGCTGAAACTGTTCCCCCATGCCGACAGCACCCAGTCCGTCACTTGGTACGCGCAAGGTGACAAGCTGCCTTTGGACATCCCCGACGACGAATACCTCTTCATCCGCAAGCAACTCAGCCTGTGTCAGGAATATGTGGTGAAAAAGGACTACAAAGCCCTGAACGAGGTCTTCGAAAAGACCAAGATCTACCAAGAGCAACACTCGCTTGGCAACGTTCCGCCAAAGACGCAATACGGCGCCGAGCGACTCTACAACCGCCTCAGCGCGGGCAAGTGGCTCGCCATGGTCAGCATCACCTTGGGCTTGGTTTGCTTCGCCCTTTCGATGGTTTGCATGGGCAAGAAGAAACCGCTCTACAAGCCTGTCCGCATCGTCGGAATGGCTTGGATGACAGGGCTTTGCGCCTTCCTCGCCTTGCTGTTCGTGTTGCGATGGATTGCCGGAGGCCACGTCCCCATGGCAGGCAGCTTCGACTCGATGAACCTCATGGCTTTGGCGATTTGCGTCATCACATTGTTGACCGCAAGGAGATACGAGATGGCCTTGCCTGCCGGTCTGCTCACCAGTGGTTTCGTGCTGTTGGTGCAGATGATGGGCGGTGCCAACCCGCCTGTCACCCACCTGATGCCCGTGCTTTCGTCGCCGCTGCTCAGCATGCACGTCACGGTCATCATGATTGCCTACGCCCTGCTCTTCTTCGTCATGCTCAACGGCATCAGCGCGGTCGTGGTGCGCCTCACGCAGCCGAGCAACGTCACCTACCTTGAGCGTTTGCAGGACATCAGCCGCATCATGCTCTATCCCGCCGTGGCCTTGCTCGCCATCGGCATCTTTGTAGGCGCGGTGTGGGCCAACATCTCGTGGGGCAACTATTGGTCGTGGGACCCGAAGGAAGTGTGGGCGCTCATCACCCTGTTGGTGTATGCCATGCCGCTGTTTTCCAACGTGTTGACCTCGTTCCGCAAGCCGATGTTCTTCCATATCTACACCATCATCGCCTTCCTGAGCGTCATCATCACCTATTTCGGCGTGAATTTGATCTTGGGCGGAATCCACGCCTACAATTGACAATTTTTTACGGCATTTCCCCTTTTGTCTGCAAAAAATCCATATTTTTGCAGGCAAGGAGGATTACTCCGTAATTTATTAATCAATAACAACCTAATTTTCAGCACAATGAAAAAAGCCCTTTTTACCGTTTTAGCCTGCCTTTTGGCGAGTTTCACCTACGCCGGCAGCATCTTGATTGAAGGCTTCGAATACGCCAACCACGACATGACCTCGCCCGTTGGCTGGACCTGCGACGACGACTCGTGGCTCTGCGGCTACCTTGAGAAAGACCACAACCGCATCCCCCACGCGGGCAACTGGTACGCCTTCACCAACACCGACGATGCATGGATGTACATGCCCATGACGCTGCTCCAAAACATGAGGTACCGTTTCACCTGCTGGGCCATCTCCGACGGCAGCTTCCAGCTTGAGTTCAAGGCAGGCAATGCCCCTGACCCCAACAGCATGACCTTCAGCATGATGACCGCCACCGTGGAAGGCGGTGCCTACGACAAGTTCTCGGCCTACGTCCAGACCATTCCGGCGGGCTGCACCTATGTGGGCATCCATGCCGTGGCCCAGTCGGGAGCCACCTACCTCACCATCGACGATGTGGCCATCGACATGGTGGAGGAATATGAGTTTGCCGTCCACGAAATCAACAACGACACGGTGATGTATCCCGGCACCCAGGCCACCTTCTATTACGAAGTCGAGAACCTTGGCTACGAATACCTTTACATGCACATGTCGCCCTCCTACGAGTTTTTCGAGAACATCGAGTTTCACCAAAACGGCGAGACCGGCACCAACTTCTACATCTATCCCGACGAAACCGTCTTGGTGACGGCCACGGCCACCCTGAAGTCGACCGTTGAGCCTGGCAGCATCAGTTGGCTCGACATCGTCTTCACCATCCCCTGCGACTGCGCCACGGGTTTGGCCACCTTCTGGGTGATGCCCTTGGGCACGGTGGACGAGTTCCCGCTGCGCCAGCATTTCGAGGAGCCTGACATGTACCGCCAAGGCTGGATTGTAGGCGGCAACGGCTCCGTGCAATGGGAATGGACCACCGAAGGCATCGAGGAAGGCAACGGCATGATGACGTTCCGCGCCTCCGAAACCGACGGCACCTCCCTGCTCTTCAGCCCCAAAGTGCTGCTCAACGAAGCCGACAACCTGATCCGCCTGCAACTCTATCGCACGGCTGAGACCCCCGACAAGGACGACCGCGTCAACGTGTATTACAACACCGAGATGTCGCTGCGCGGCGCGGCCTTGATTGCGACGTTGCATCGCGGCATCGACCGCAGCCCCGCCGCCGAAGAGGAAGGCTGGTATGAATACAACCTCAACTTCGACTGCGCCCACCCCGAAGGCTTCCTCATCCTTGAGGCCGTGGGCGACATGGGTGCCGACTTGTTTGTCGACGAAATCCTGATTGACAACACGCCGTTGGCGCTTCATGAGAACGCGATGGCACTTGGCGTCTACCCCAACCCTGCCACCCAGTTCGTCAACATCGAAGCCGAGGGCCTGCAACAGGTCGTCGTGACGGACATGACGGGCCGAATCCTGCTTGCCAAGCCTGCCAAGGACGGCAATGTCAGCCTCGACTTGGGTGCCTTTGAAGCCGGCATGTATGTCGTCACCGCCATCGGCGAGAACGGACGAGCCTCACGCACCATCGTGAAACAATAATCCGAAACCACACAATAAACAAGGTCGGGACACCCATGGCATCCCGACCTTTTTCGTTTTCAGGCCACCGTTCACCAAGCGAAGCCTGCCAAGACCGTCACCACATCCGCTTTCGTGAAGTCGATCTTGAACACATGGTCGGGTTGCAGGCGGTGGATGTCGTGCTCGGCTTGGAAGCGTTTCTCGCCGCCGCCGGTGATGTTGAGCATCACCACGTCGTCGGGTTTCACCGTTCCCTTTTCGACTGCCTGCTGCAACGAGGCCGTGGCCACGGCAGCGGCATGATAGATGTCGATGCCCTCGGTCTCTTCAAACAAGGCCTTGGCTGCATTGGCTTCGTCGTTGCTGACGGCGAGGATGTCGCCGTCGGTGTCTTTCAAGGCGTCGTAAAGGCCGCCGGCAAGGCTGTAAGGCGGCTTGCGGTTGCTCAGCACGGGAGCGCAAATCTCGGCGGCATCCTTACGCGCTTGGTCGGCATCGTAGGGCAACATGGGGCGCGAGTCGGCACGCCATGCGTCAAACATCGGCACGAAAGGCTTGTTTTGCGACACCATCAGCCGCGCCTTGTTGCTGCCGTAGCGACCGTCTTCGATGAAGCGCAGGTTGGCTTCCCAAGCGGCGATGGCGCCCGTGCCGCTGCCCACGGCCTGGAAATAGAAGTCGGGCGTGCGACCGATGAAGGTCGTGGCCGACAGCATCGTGGTACTCATGCCGTCGCGACGGGCGATGTTCTTCGCCCCGCCCTCGGCGATGTAGCCGTCCAATTCGCAGACCACATTCGAGAGGTTGATGGCATCGAAATAGTCGCTGCCCGATTCGGTGGTGATCAGTTTCACGCACGGGTTGAGCGGCTTGTCGAACCACAGCGCGTTGATGTTGTCTTGCGGCACACAAAGCAGCAGCTTGATGCCGTTGTCGGAGCACACCTTGGCGAAGGCGCGGGCCGTGTTGCCGGCAGAGGCCACCACTAAGACCTTGTCCTTCATGTCGTCGCCCAAGCGGGCACACACCGAATAAGCCTCCATCTCCTTGAACGAGCATGTCGTCATGCGGGCGTTGCGCTCTGGCCACCAGCCGTTGAAGGTGATATACAGGTTGTTAAGTCCAAGACGTTTCGCCAGTCCCTCACTCTTATAGGTAACAGGCTCCGAAGGATTGGCCAGCATCGTCTTGATCGGCAGCCAGTCGGCATAGCGGTACAGGCCTAAGCAAGCCTCTTCTTTTACTTTGAGTTGTTTCTTCTCGTAGATGGGACGCACCATGCTGGGCGAAGTGCATTCCTTATCGTCGAGCGTCCAGCCTTGGTCGTCGAAGAGGCGACCCGTGGCGACGGTCTGTAGTTGGTATTTCGTAGGTGTGAAAGTCATGCTTTTCTCTATTTTTTGCGATGAAGCCGCAAAGATAGAAAAAAGTAAGTATATATATTGTAAATATCTTTACTATTTTTGTGGTCGATTGCGAATTCTTAAATCGAGCAACCGTGCATGGCATGATGGCCTTATTTTTGGTTCCCCATTTCCATGAAATCTGGGAGATGGTCCATGGCATGCAATGATGCCCCTTCCACTTTAAAGCAATAAGACATATCACCATTGCACAGCAGCAGAAAACGAGGGTTCAGTGCCGTATGGTAACGGACTGCTTGTTCCAGCACGGCTTGGGTGAGTGTCACATAAGGGGCCTTGCACTCCACTATCATCAGCGGTGCGCCGTCGGTGCCAAACACCACCACGTCGGCGCGTTTCTCCAAGCCGTTTACCTTAATGGAATACTCCACAGCCACCAAGCCAGCTGGCACGCCAAGGTGTTCCACCAAGAGCCACAACACGCGTTGCCGCACCTCCTCCTCGGGCGTGAGCGCGACGTGCCGTCTGCGCAGCGGATCGAAGATGTAGGTTCTTCCCTCGCGCTCTTCTGTCTTGAACCATTGTAAGCCTGAGTCTGCCATTATTGTCCTGTATTTTGCGCCGACAAAGATAAAAAACATTACTTTTGCCTCAAATTCAGAGCCATGAAAAAAAACATCTATTTCTTGACAGGCATCGCACTTTTGCTTTGTTCATGCCATCAAACCGACAAAGCGTGTCTCATTGGCACATGGAGTGTCGACAAAGTGAAAGTGGCGTTTAACGAAAACAGCAGTACTCCGGAACTCGTAAAACAAATTGGGGAGATGGAAAAGCAGAACCAGGTCATCATTTCGGAAGACTCAACGCTGATTTTCAAAAGTCTTGAACACGACAAACGTGGACGACTAAAACTTGTCGGCAACGACACTCTCGTTTGTAACGGGACGTTCTTTGGGATTTGGAAAGATGGTATTATTGTCACTTCCACCTATTCTCCGCTCGGCGAAGTTGTGGTGACCTATCGAAAAGAATAACTATTCCTCCACAAATTTCATACTGTAGAGGATAGCCTCAAGTTGAAGCAACTGGTTGCGTTTCTTTTGGTTAGGCTCATAATAATAGCCTTCCACCGTGACGAGGTTGCCCGTACGCCCGTCGGCGAAAGTATACGACACGAAGGGACCGCCCATGAAGTCGTTCACCACACGCCACATGCCACGCATCTCCATCGTATAGCCCGCAGGGAAGTCCTTGACGTTGGTCACCAAAGGCGGCACAAACTCGGTCTCGGTGGCCATGTAGGAGCCTTCGAGCGGACCGGGGATATAGCGTTGCAGCATCATGTCGCGCATGGCCACGAGGCTCGGCGTGCCGAACTGGATCGTATCCTTGTATGGGGTCTGATAGAGCACAAGGCAGGCACTCGAACGCTCCAGCTCCTTGCGGATCCACATGAAGTCAGGCTCGTCTTTGGCGATATAGAAGCCTTGTGGCACAACCATTGTGAAACCGAAGCGTTGGGCGATGGCGTTGCTGATGTTGTTGTCGACCGTCGGGCGAAACACATTGAGGATGCGCTCGCGCTCCACCTTGTCGAACCATTGCTGGTAGACTTCCTTCTGCCTGTCGAAAAGCTCGACCCACGAGGTGATGTCGGGCGCGGTGATCTTGACATAACGCTGCGGCTCGGCCCAAAGGTTTTCGGAGGTCTCGGCCACGGCCTTCTCTGTGTTGGGGTTGATTTCGACCTCAATGATGTTCTTGTGCTTGTGGAACATCTCGGAGAAGCCCGCCGCGTTGATATGGGCCACATCGTTGCGCGATTCGGGTTGCGGGAGTCCGTATTGGTAGTCGAGGAAGAAATGGCGGATCGAGTCGCCGATGCGACCGTTCCATTGCTCGTCGTTTTGGGTGACGACCAATATCTCTGAAGTGCCGCCCACCGAGCGGTCTTTCTTGGCGGTGCGGTTTTCTTCGCCGCAGGATGCCATGAGGCAGGCTTCGGAGGAGAGCATATATAATAAGGTGGAGTCCTTTTCCCAAAGGAGAGGCATCCTGGCCTGTGGCATTGCCTACAACTATGTGAAGGAGGCCATTGGCAACGATGCCAACCTCGTCAAGGTGTCGCAGTATCCTCTGCCAGAAGCGAAGATAAAGGCTTTGGCCGCAGGCTGCGACGAGCTGATGGTGATAGAAGACGGGCAGCCCGTCGTGGAGGACATCTGGTAATTGCGATGAATGACGGCGTTGATAATCAACTCTCGTATTGCCTTTGGCGGAAGTTCGTATCGTTCATCATGCACAATGCCGTTTATTTCAACCGCCATGCTCAGATAGTTCAGAACGAATTTATACGCGCCGTCTATCTGCTCGCAAAGCGAACCTTCGTATTCTTTTTTATCAAGAAAATTGACCC
>CALFIT010000025.1 GCA_937877465.1 uncultured Bacteroidales bacterium
CACGATTTTGAACCACCGGTCATCGACAGTGCCGAACAGGTTGCCGAGCGCATCACCGACACGCTGACGCTCGTTTTTGACAGCATCCCGACCGACACCTTGGTCCTGCCTGCCGACAGCCTCAGCCTGTCCGACTCGTTGGCACGGCCCGTCGACAGCCTCAGCCTGCCCGACTCGTTGCGCTACGACACGCTGACCTACAAGACACGCCGCTTCACGCCGAAACGCTCCAATTCGGCCATCGAGACGAAGGTCATCTGCTCGGCCTCCGACTCGTCGTATCGCGACATGAACCAGAAGAAAATCTTCTACTACGGCAACGCCGAGGCCAAATACGACGACATCACCCTGAAAGCCGACTACCTCGAATTCGACCTTGAGACCAGCACCTGCACGGCACGAGGCGTGCCCGACTCGTTGGGCAAGATCCAAGGCCGGCCCGTCTTCACCCAAGGCGAGTCGACCTTCGAGGCTTTGGAGATGCAGTATAACTTCAAGACCAAGAAAGGCATCATCACCAAGGTGTGGACCGAGGAGCAAGGCGGCTACCTGCACGGCGAGCGCATCAAGCGCATGGACGACAACACCATCAACATCCGCTCGGGCGGCTACACCACCTGCGACCTGAAGGAACACCCCCACTACCAGTTCAGGTTCACCAAAGCCAAGGTCATCCCCGACGACAAAATCGTCACCGGCCCCATCTACATGACCATCGAAGACGTGCCGCTGCCGCTGGCCTTGCCTTTTTCGATGATTCCCAACACGAAAGGCAAGAAGTCGGGACTCATCATCCCCACCTACGGCGAGTCGGCCAACCGAGGCTTCTACCTCGAAAACGGAGGTTACTACTGGGCCATCAACGACAACTACGACCTACAAATCTTGGGCGACATCTACACCCGTGGCTCGTGGGGCATCAAGCCGACCTTCCGCTACAACCGGCGCTACAAGCACAGCGGCTCGATGGCTTTGGGCTTCGCCGTCAACAAGATTGGCACCAAAGGTGCCGCCGACTACCAGGAAAGCACCGACTTCAAGATCCAATGGACCCACAAGCAAGACACCAAGGCGCATCCGAGGCGCAACTTCTCGGCCAACGTCAACATCGTCAGCTCCAACTTCAACAAGTACAACGCCACCACGACCACCGAGCAGCTGAGCAACACCTTCCAGTCGAGTATCGCCTATCAGACCAACTTCGCCGGCAAGGTCTACCTCACCCTCAACGCCAACCACAGCCAAAACACGCTGACGCGGCAGGTGACCGCCTCGCTGCCCGAACTTACGCTGAACGTCAACACATTCTATCCCTTGAAGAATGTCGGCAAGGTGGGCAAGAAACACTGGTACCAAAGCCTGAGCATGGGCTACACGATGAAAGGGAAAGTCTACGTCAACGACGTGGACACGGTGCTCTTCAAGGGCTTCACCGACGACTTTGGCAGCTGGGCCCGCAACATGGTACACGACCACGCACAAATGGGCATCAACCACACCGTGCCCATCAGCGCGACCATCAAGCTGCTGAAACACTTCTCGTGGACCAACTCGTTGACGCTCAACGACTACATGTATTTCAACCATTTCGAGAAGCAATGGATCCACGACACCGACTCGACGGGGCACCTGCAAACCGACACCATCTTCGGCTTCCGCAACTTGGTCGACTTCAGCGCGAGCAGCACCCTCACCACCAAGCTCTACGGCATGCTCAACTTCGCCAAAGGCCCCATCCGCGCCATCCGTCACGTCATCACGCCCAACATCGGGTTCACCTACCGACCCAACTTCGGCGACCCGAAATGGGGCGTCTACGGCTCCTACATCGACGGCAACGGCACGGAGCAAATCTACAACAAGTTTGACCGCGCCCTCTACGGCTCGCCTTCGCAAACCCAACAGGGACTGCTCACCTACAACATCGGCAATAACTTGGAAATCAAGGTGCCATCGCGCTCCGACACCATCACGGGCGTGAAAAAGATACCCATCTTGGAGTCGTTCAGCATCTCGGGCAACTACGACGTGACCAAAGACTCGGTCAACTTCTCCCCCATCTCCGTCAGCGGCCGCACCACCCTATTCAAGAAGTTAGGCATCAACTACAGCAGCTCGTGGGACCCCTACGCCGCCGACTCGTTGGGCCGCCGCATCAACCGTTTCGAGATTGTCGACAACGACAGGCTGTTCCGCAAGACCGGCTCGTCGTGGCGCTTCAGCCTCAGCTACAGCTTCAACCAAAACGACCTCAAGAAACTGCAAGGCAAGAAAGGCAGCCAAGCCCTGCGCGACGAAATCAACGAAAACGCCCGAAAGTCAAACATGTTCGACCCCGACGAACTCAACGAGATCCTCGGCAACCCCAACGCCTACATCGACTGGACCACGCCTTGGTCGCTCTCGGTGAGTTACAACCTGACCTACACAACCTCAATAGCTTACGCCGCCTTCATGGGCATCGCCACCAATACCCACGTTCACACCATCGGACTCAACGGCGACATCAGCATCACGCCCAAATGGAAGGTCACCTTCTCGACCGGCTGGGACTTCATCAACAACAACATCACCTACACCAACATCAGCGTCTACCGCGACCTGCACTGCTGGGAGATGCGCTTCAACTGGATCCCCATCGGCAGCTACAAGAGCTGGAACTTCACCATCAACGTGAAAGCCCAAGCCTTGAAGGACTTGAAGTATGAGAAGAAGAAGGACTACCGCGATAATTAGTTGAGAGTTGAGAGTTTAGAGTTGGGAGTTTTGAAAAATTGATTATTTTTGCATTCTCAAAATTTATCAAATCTTACGCATTATGAAAAAAGCATTTACCCTCTTCCTCGCTTTGGCCCTTGGTTTTGGCCTGAAAGCGCAATGTCCTTACACCGAAGCCAGAGACTTCACCGCCACCGACATCCACGGCAACGAAATCCACCTGTTCGACATCCTCGACGACGGGCAGTATGTGCTCATCGACTTCTTCTTCACCACCTGTAGCGGCTGCATCCAGTCCATCCCCTACATGGTGCAATCGTACCCGCTCTTCGGCTGCAACCAGCACGATGTGTTCTATATTGAAGTGGATTACGGCGACAGCGAATCGCAATGCCAGAATTGGGTCAACACCTACGGCGTCGAGTATCCCACCATCGCCGGGGCATCGGGTGGCACGGGAATCTGTAGCCAATACGGCATCAACGCTTTCCCCACCGTCATCCTCATCGCGCCCAACCACCAAATCGTCATCCAAGACCTGTGGCCCATCAACAACGTCCAAAACATCGTCACCGCATTGGAAGCCCAAGGCGTCGAGCAGCACGAGTGCGGCGAGGTGCCTGCCGAGTGCGATGCGCCTGCCAATTTGACCGCCTTGCAAGAAGGCGAGGGAATCGTGTTGGCTTGGGACGCCGTGGCAACGGCCCAGTCCTACAACGTCTACCGCAACAACGAATTGTTAGCCAACGTAACCGAAAACGCCTACACCGACGTTGACCTTACCTATCTTACCGAGTATTGCTACACCGTCGCTTCGGTTTGCCAAGAAGACCTGGAAAGCGACCACAGCAACGAGGCTTGCGCCACTTACTATGCCGAAACGCTGACTTTCAGTGTGGATACGGTTTATATTGTTAATGAAGGTTGCTATATTGTGCCTGGTGAAATCACCATCACTAACATGAATTTTGAAGCAGTACAGATTTTGGAATACACTTCTGACGAATTCACGATTCAATGTCATGCAGGTGAGGATCCATATTATGGCAATGATATTGCTGGCTTGTTTATCGCCCCTTCAGATAGTTTACATGTTTATGTGTCCGCCTATGAGATGGGAGAGAATGGTTTGTATATGGGAACAATGCATCTAATAACCTCTATTGGCGACTATGAAATAACCATTGTCTATGAAGAGATGGTGGGTGTCGAAGAATCTCAATCAAATCATTGTTCCCTCTTCCCCAATCCTGCCAGTGACTTCGTGACCCTGAAGGGCGAAAACCTTGGCACCGTCAGCGTGTTCAACGCCCTCGGCCAAAAGGTGGACGAGTTTGAGGCCAACGGCAACGAACTGCATTTTGGTACGGACCATTACGGTAATGGCGTTTACTATATCAAGGCCGGCGAAACGGTGATGAAACTCGTGGTGAAGCATTGACATGAAAACGCTCATCCTTCGTTCCTCCTTGCAGACGGACGCTTTCGTCCGAAACGAATATGCCGAGCTGATTGGAAGGCTCGAAAACGAATGTCATGCCGAAATACAAATCTTGGGTGACGAAAATGTAGAGACGCAAAATTTTGCGTCTCTACAAACGTTACCCGACGCGTTTATGATCGCCACCGGCGGCGTCGAAAACCTGTTCAAACGCATTTGGACAATGATTGATGTAGAGACGTGCCATGGCGCGTCGCTACGGAAAACCGTCACGATGATTGCCGACGGGCGCAACAATTCCTTGGCCGCCGCCCTCGAAATCCTCACCTACCTCGGCAACGAAGGCGTGGAAGGACGGATCGTACACGGAACGAATGACGAAATCGTGGAGACCTTGCGCACGAAGTCCCTACTGTCGGGCATCCGCATCGGCTTGTTCGGACAGCCGTCGGATTGGCTCATCGCCAGCGGCGTGGACCGCGATTTCCTCCGCCGTCGTTACGGCATCACGACCATCGACATCGACCTGCAACGCCTCATCGACGGCATCAAGGCAGTGCCGGAGGCCGAGGCCGAC
>CALFIT010000026.1 GCA_937877465.1 uncultured Bacteroidales bacterium
CCCAGGCAAAGTAGTCGCCATAGTCTTCAGGCTTGCTCGCGCCCACGTTGCAGGTGGCCCACAACGTGCCGCTCGGTAATCCAAGGTCAACAAACTCA
Source organism: uncultured Bacteroidales bacterium (assembly GCA_937877465.1). GTDB lineage: Bacteria > Bacteroidota > Bacteroidia > Bacteroidales > F082 > Limimorpha. The sequence goes on from CALFIT010000026.1 coordinate 99, forward strand.
TGTTCTTGACAGTTGTTCATATCCATTCTGTTGTAGTTGTTTTGAGATTGCAAAGAAACAAAAAAATCGCTTCCTAACTGCCTCTTGGCTAAAAAATCACGGAAAATGCCTATCTTTGCCGATGAAATCCGAACACGATGGCAAGCTATAGCAACACGATATTCACCAACTACCGCCTCAACGGACACCACATCAACCCTGCGCTGCTGTGGGAGTATGACATGAGTTCCTTTGATTGGCAAAGGTCGAAGGCTTTGGTCGCGCAGCGTGTTGTAGAACTGGGCTGGTTAGAGGATTTCTACGGCGCCTTCGACCTTTACGGCGGTTTTGAAGGCTTCCGCGAACTCATCAAAAGCATCCCCCACCTCTCGGACATCGACATCAATTTCGTCTGCCATTACTTCAACCTGCAAAAAGAGGAACTGCTATGCTACACAAGGAAACAGTCGAGACAAGCACACTTGAGTTGCTGAAAAGGCTTCTGGCCGAGCCGCTTTTGGCCTCGTTCAACTTGGTCGGTGGCACTTCCCTATCCTTGCGTTTGGGTCACCGCAAAAGCGTGGACTTGGACTTGTTCTCCAAAGAAGACTTCGACCTCCAAGAAATCAAGGAAATGCTTGTCAACCAATACGATTTCAAAGTCGGCTACGAAAAAGGCAAAACCCTGAAAGGCTTCATCGGCAAGGTGATGGTTGACCTTATCCGTTACGATTACCCGCACATCCAACCTGTCGAGACGGAAGAAGGCCTCCGTTTGGAAAGCCTTCCCGACGTCGTGGCCATGAAACTTTCCACCATCTGCGACAACGGCTCAAGAATCAAGGATTTCATCGACATCGCCCATCTTTCCGCCGTTTACAGTTTTGCCGAAATGTTAGGGTTTTATTCCCAGAAATACCCCAATTCCAATCTCATCATGCCCGCCAAGGCCTTGGTCTATTTCAACGACATCAATTTCAATGAAAGCGTGGTGATGATGCAAGGACAATTCGACTGGAACAAAATCGCCAAACGGCTCGACGAAATGGCTGCCCATCCTGAAAAACGCTTCAAAAAGCTATGATTTGATCAAGTTTGTAAAAAGGAACATGGAGAAGCTGTGACAACATCATTATCAAACTCAAGTGCGGAAACCATAGTAAAAATACCAGTTTCCGCACCCGAGTTGATGTTTTTCATGAAAAAGTGGTATCTTCGCCGCCGAATAAACGGAAACGCCTGCAAGCATGAAGAACCAAGACACA
>CALFIT010000027.1 GCA_937877465.1 uncultured Bacteroidales bacterium
TTTTGTGATCAATCCAAAATCAGTTCAACAATTAAACAATCAACAATATGAAAACTTACCTCAAATTCTTATCCAGAAACAAACTCTACACCGTCATCGAGGCGGTGGGATTGGCTGTCAGCTTGGCCTTTGTCATCATCATCGGCAGCTATGCGTGGCAGCAGTACAGCATCACGCGCGAAAGCCCCGACCGAAAAAACATCTACACTTTCGGTATGCCCCAATACACGGGTCTCACCTTCGCCTTCACCGACGAACTCGTTGCGCGTGTGCCCGAAGTGGAAAAGGCGGTGCGTTATGGCGAAGGATATTTTGTCTCCGTCCAATTTGAAGAAGGCCCGACACAGGCCAAGACGAACTTCGTAAGCGCCGATTTTTTCGAGATGTTCCCTTATTTGCAATTTGTGGAAGGCAGTCCCGCAGGCCTCGAATCGCTCTCGAATGTCATTGTCAGCGAGAGCTTTGCGCGGACACATGACCTGAAAGTGGGTAAGACCATCAGGATAGGCAGCAGAGAATTTGTCATCATTGGAGTCTTACAGGATTTCCGAAACACGATTTTTGTGCCTACCGATTTGATAATCAACGACCAAAGCGACCTCAATGATTTTGCGGTCAACGACCCTTACGACCATTACGGCTCCACCATCACCTTTGCCAAATACCCACAAGGCACTGACCCACAGGTGATCTACGACAAGGCCGAAGCCGTTTGCAAGGCCATCTATCCCGATTTTTACGGTAAGGCATTTTTCGACAAATTGGTGGTGCGACGCTTCGACAAACTGTTTTTCCGCGATGCCCAAGACTCGCGCAACCAATTCGCTCGCGGCGATCTCGGCACCTTGAAACTCTTGGCCCTCGTCGGGTTGCTGTTGTTGCTTTCGGCGGTGTTCAACTACATCAACCTGTCGTTTGCCCTCACGGGAAAACGCGCCAAGGAGATGGCCACGCGCCGCCTGCTCGGAGCGCAGAAGGCCGAAATTGTTTGGAAGTATATCTCTGAATCACTGATATTTACGGCGGTTTGCTTCGGCCTCGGCTTGCTGCTGGCTTATCTGTTTGCGCCTATGGTCAACAATTTGCTCAACGATCCCGATGTGCCCATCACCATCCAGATGAAGCCTGCTTATTTGTTGGCTTATCTCGCTGTCATTGTGGTGCTTGGCATGCTCAATGGTGTCATTCCGGCCTTGTTCGCCAGCCGCGTGCAGCCTATCGATGTTGTGAAAGGCACCTTCCGTCGCAACACGAAGATGGTCTTCAATAAGGTGTTCATCGTCATACAGAGCACTTTGGCCGTATTCCTTATCGCCATGGCCATCGTGATGGAGGCACAGTACCGCACTTCTATGAACCGCCCAATGCATTGCAACACAAAGGATTTGCTCGTTTTGGATGCCTTTGCTTTTGGCACCACTCGTGAGTCGTTGGAAGCCGAGTTGGAACAGTTGCCTTGCGTGAAGCGAATGGGGGCCTGCAAGGGCGTTCCCGGGTGGCCAGGTGGCGGGCAATATAGCCTCACCCGCGATGGCGCGGAGATTGCCTATCGAATGTTCCGTATGGATACTGTTGCATTCCAAATGCTTGGTTTTGAGAAGGTAAGCGATTATGGTACGCCCGTGTTTAACTCGGCATGGTTTGGCGAGGCTGCCTTTGCCGCCACGGGCTTCGATGATGACTTCCACGACATCAGCCAGACCTTGTCGCAGAGAACCATTGGCTGTGAACAAGTTGGAGGCGTCATTCGCGACTTCCCCGTCAACCGAAGCAATTCGGGCGAGGAGGACTACATCGTCGTCAGTGTGATGAAGCCGGAGGACATCGGTTGGGGAGGACAATATGCGGCTTTCCTCATCGAGACTTCGGGCGACCAAATAGAAGCTCGAAAGGCCATACGCGAGGTGGTGGACGAGTGGTGCAAGGGCAAGTCATCGTTTGTCAGTGCCGACAACTACATCGACAATTTCTACCGCGATGCCCTCAAGCCCGCCAAGAACAACATGCGCCTTTTGGAAATCTTCATGCTCCTCGCCGTGCTGATTTCGCTGCTCGGCCTGCTGGCAATGAGCACCTACTACGCGGGTGAGAACGCGAAGAGCATCGCCGTGCGCAAGGTGTTTGGCGGCACGGTGCAAAACGAGACGTGGCGCACCGTGAAGGAATACATGCTGTTGGTCGTCGTGGCTTGCGTCATCGCCGTCCCGATAGCGGTTTGGGCAGCGCAACGCTACCTTGAAGGCTTCATCGTCAAACTCGAAAACTACGGCTGGATATTCGTCGTGGCCGTGGTCGTCTCCCTGTTGATGGCCTTCGGCTCGGTGCTGTGGCAGACGCTTCGCGCCGCCAAGACCAATCCCGTGGATGTGTTGCAGAAGGAATAGTTTTCTAATCACAAAACCTGCAAAAGTTTTGTCGGTTTTGCAGGTCTTGTGACAAAAAAGTTGTATCTTTGCAACTGCTAACATTTAGGCAGTTGATAGTC
>CALFIT010000028.1 GCA_937877465.1 uncultured Bacteroidales bacterium
GATTCCAAAATCTTCTTCGGTCACAATTCCTGCCGTTGACATAGCGAAATGGGTATCGGAACCACGAGAACTCAGAATGAAAGCGCAGTTTTTCCCCCATGCGTGAGGACTTTTGCGACAGATAGGTGGTGCGAATAGCCGCTCTGATTCCATATTCTTCCGTCTCGGCGTTAGCCTGACAGTAGTCGGCAGAGGCTTGAATCTCCCAATTACCCGTCAGCTGTCCGTCTGCCTGGAAGCGAATCCGTTGGGTTACGGTTCGCAGCAAACCTCCGCTCCACACATTTCGATAAGTGGATGCTACATCCCGCTCCTTTACTTTACAGCGGTAGCGTGCCAAAAGCGTCCACTGGTCATTGGCGGAGTAGGCGGCAGATGCCAGGAAGTCTGCCCCGCGGGAAGGAAGTGATACTCTGTATTTCTGTTCCGGAAAACGGAAAAAGTCGGCATAGGCAACAAACTGCCAGCGATGTATCGCCTGCACATCGGCACCCAAATAGAAACCGCTTTCGTTGCGCACTTCGGATGACTCGCTGAAAGCGTTGGCTTGAAGCCCCCAGTAGTTTGCTGCGTAGTGTCGCTGCAAGAGAGTCAGGAAAACCCGGTCAAATGGTTCCATGCGCAGGGTACACCTTGGTAGCATGGAAACTCAAAGTTGACATGTCGCCCTTGTTCAGCACGCTCTCGCCATCCACCTCCACACCAAAGGCATGGGCGGCATCGTAGATGACCTTCAGGCCATACTTGTCGGCAATGGCCTGTATCGCCTCGGTGTTCACCGGCTTGCCATAGCAATGCACCGGCATGATGGCCGTGGTCTTGGGCGTGATGGCCGCCTCTATCTTCTCCGGGTCAAGGCCGCAGGTGCTTTCCTCAATATCCACAAACACCGGTCGACATCCGTTCCACCAGATGCTGTGGGTGGTAGCCACAAAACTGTAAGGCGTAGTGATGACCTCGCCCGTGATTCTCAACGCCTGAAGCGCAGTGAGCAGCGGCAGCGTCCCGTTGGTGAACAGGCTGATATACGGCACTTTCAGGTACTCTGCTAATGCCTTCTCCAACTGCTTGTGGAACTGCCCGTTGTTCGTAATCCACTTACTCGCCCAAATTTCCTTGAGCATTCCGTGGAACTCTTCAAGGTCGGGCAACAAGGGTGACGTAACCGTGATTTGATTCCGATTCATCTATTCCAACTATTAACTCCTAACTGACAACTCCCAACTATCAACTGACAACTGACAACTCCCTACACCGTATCCATGAAACTCTTCTGCACCTTGTTGAAGATCAGGATGCCGAGAGCAAGCACAACCAACATGAAGACAAAGCTATAAGTCAACCAGCCCCAGCCGATGAATTGTCCTGCTCCCAAAGCGCCATGCTTGAAGGTCTCGATGACGGGCGTCACGGGGTTAAGGCACATGATGGTGGCCAAATCGATGCCCCACTTCTGCTTGCCTGCTACCTGACTCAATGGGTAGACGATAGGCGTGGCATACATCCAAAGTTGCACCACAAACGAGAACAACACCTGTAAGTCGCGATATTTGGTGGTCATTGAGGAGATAATGATACCGAAGCCTAAGGCCAGGCCCGCCATCATCAGCACCAGCAAGGGGAACAGTAACAAATACCAATTCGGACTTGGTGCCTGCCCAATGATAGCATAATAGACATAAACAATGACGAACAACCCCAATTGGATGCCAAAACGCACCAAGTTGCTCGTCACCGTCGCCAATGGCATGATGAGCCTTGGAAAATACACCTTGCCGAAGATACCCGAATTGGAAACGAACGTATTTGACGTACCCGAAAGACAGGACGAGAAATACTGCCACATGCACACGCCGCTCAGGTAGAACAAAGGCTGTGGGATGCCGTCGGTGGGGATGCCGGCAATGCCACCAAACACCACCATATACATGATGACCGTCAAAACGGGTTGGATAACCCACCACAAAGGGCCCAAGATGGTCTGCTTGTACTGCACCGTGATGGTTCGCTTCACGAACAAGGTCAACAAATCACGGTAATCCCATATTTCTTTCAGGTTTACCTCGAAAAGCTTGTTTCGAGGTTTGATGACAGTGGTCCAATTTTCTTCGTTTGTCTGTGCCATTTCAAAAAGTGTATAGCTTCGCCACCTGACTCACATCAGAATAGCGCAATCATTTGAACATCAATCATTTGTGCAAATACCACAAAATGACTCTTTTTCGTGCAATTTGACACTTTTGGGATTTCAAATTACAAAGCGCAAAATTACGAATTATTTCTTGACAAAAACAACAAAATATTCAACAAAACATCATTTTATTTTGAGCGCTTGCCTCTGAAGATGATGTTGCCGACGATTTTCCAGAAATAATTCCAGTCGGTGCGGAAAGGATGCTCCAAATAGGACTCGAGATAACGCCGCTCGCTGTCCTGGATCTCTTCAAGCGTTTCGGGCATGTCGACATAGAAAGGCGGCAAAAGCCCAGGTCTGGTCTTTATCCTAAGTTGCTGCAAATCTTCGTCATACAGGTTGAAATACTGCTGGCTGAGCGGCCTCACACCCACTAATTTCATCTGCCCCTTGAAGACATTGATAAACATAGGCAATTCGTCCAACCATGTTTTCCGCAAGAAACGCCCCCATTCAGTAATGCGGTAGTCGTCGAAGAACTTGCCACCCACGTCGAGGTCGTTGTTCTCGTATATATAGGTCTGCAAATATTCGGAATAGGCATACATCGTACGAAACTTGAACACGTTGAACAGTTTGCCGTCCTTTCCCATCCTACGCAACTTGATCAGCGTGCCATAGGTATGCTTATCGCTGCTGGGCTCACGTTTCTTCTGCCCGATGACGCAATACCTATCGTGGATGTATTGCTCACTCACGACATCAAAGCCACAATAATACAAGCGCCCGAGCACCTCGGGACGAGGAAACACCTTCCTCACCTTCCGCGTGCAGAAATAATAGAAACGCCGCGTCAAGCGCACCTTAGGGCACACCCGATGCCACAGGAAATCAAAGGCATAGACGACATTGGCGACAAACTTGGGATATCTGCTAAAGATCTGGGCCTTGCGTTTCTGGGCAGTGTCGAAACTACACACGAGAAAACCGTCTTGCTTCAGTTTGGTGTTGGCTTTACGCAGATAACGGTTCAGATAGCGGATGGCGTTGAGATGGTCCTCGGCCAACAGCACCTCTGCTTCGCCATCGGGGACCGACCACGACTTCGCGGCGTAGTCGTTGAGCCATTGCGAGCGCTCGGGGCTTCGCGGCGTCTCTGACACCTCGATCAATTCGCGCAGTTGTTCGGGAGCTTCTGTGAATTCAAACCTTGGGGCATGTTGGGTCTCGGTCACGGCAAGGTATTCCATCACCTCGTCGTAGTTGTCGCGAGCAATCATATCACTGATGAATGACCTTAGACCCATGATTGACAACGGTTTACTTCTTCAAGTATTCACAAATGGCCGTGCAAATCTTGTCCTGGTCCGCCTCGGAGAGGTAAGGATGGATGGGCAACGAGACGACCGTGTCGGCCAGCTGGTCGGCCACGGGGCAACGGTTTTCGTCCAAGTCCAAATAGCTGAACGCCGTCTGGCGGTGCATCGGAATGGGATAATAGATGGCCGTCGGGATGTCGAGTGCCTTCAAGGCGGCCTGCAAACCGTTTCTCATTCCCTTGTCCTCGACTTGCACGGTGTATTGCGCCCAGCTGGAATAGAAGCCTTCGGGCACGATGGGTGTCGTCACCACATCTTTCAGTTTCTCGGTATAACGCGCAGCCACTTTGTTGACATCATCCAACTCGTAGTCCCTAAAAGCCTTCAGCTTCACCAACAGGATGGCCGCTTGGATGCTGTCCAAGCGCGAGTTCATGCCGATACGGATGTTGTCGTAGCGGTCGCTGCCCTTGCCGTGGACGTGGTACGAGTCGATGAGCGAGGCCCATTCACTGTTGTCGGTGAACACCGCTCCGCCATCGCCGTAGCAGCCCACGGGCTTGGCTGGGAAGAACGAGGTGGTCGAGATGTCGCCAAAAGTGCAGGCTTTTTGCTCGCCGATGCGTCCGCCAAAGCCTTGGGCACCGTCTTCGAGGACATAGAGTCCGTATTTCTCTGCCACTTTGCGGATGGCCTTGAAGTCGGCGGGCAGGCCGAACAAGTCGACGGCGATGACGACGCGAGGCGTGAGCTTTCCGGCCTTCACGGTGTGCTCGATCTTGCGTTCAAGGTCGGCCACGTCCATGTTGAAAGTCCGCCGGTCGACATCGACGAAGACTGGCGTCGCGCCTTGCATGGCGATCACCTCCGCCGAGGCGAAGAAGGTGAAGCTCGGCACGAACACGGCATCGCCCGGCTTGACGTCCCAAGCCTTCAAAGCCAGCAGCAGGGCGTCGGTGCCGCTGTTGCAGGCCACGCAGTGCTTCACGCCGACATATTCGGCGAAAGCGGTTTCCATCTCCTTGATTTTCGGACCCATCACATAGGCCGACGAAGCGACCACGTCGAGGATGGCTTTGTCCATTTCGTCCTTGAGGACTTTATATTGGGTTTTTAAGTCTCTGAATTGCATCTTTCTATCAGTTTTCAGTTGGCAGTTGGCAGTTAGCAGTTGTTCAGTTGGCAGTTGTTCAGTTGGCAGTTGTTCAGTTGGCAGTTGTTCAGTTGGCAGTTTGCAGTTGACAGTTGTTCAGTTGGCAGTTTGCAGTTGACAGTTTGCAGTTGTCGGGGATTGAAATCGCCCGTTGTTTTCTTGTCGTCCTTTCAGGACTTTATTTGAGATAGTTCTCCGTTGTTTTCTTCATATTTCCGTCCGCAGCGGCAATGCAGCGAGGCGTCTAAGCGTTGGCCGCATTCGCACACCCAGCCGATTTGTCGGGCAGGCACGCCAGCCATCAGCGCATAGGGCTTCACGTCTTTGGTGACCACGGCACCGGCGGCGACGAGGGCGCACTTGCCCACGGTGTGGCCGCACACCACCGTGCTGTTGGCACCCAACGAAGCGCCTTCGCAGATCTTGGTCTTGGCATACACGCCATGCACGGGAAAATGCGCTCGCGGCGTAGTCACGTTGGTGAACACGCAACTCGGCCCGCAAAACACATTGTCCTCAATCTCAACGCCTTCGTAGATGGAAACATTGTTTTGCACACGGACGCCATTGCCGATATGGACATTGTTGCCCACATTGACATTTTGTCCGAAAGAACAGTTCTCGCCAATCACGGCACCCGACTGGATGTGGCAGAAATGCCATATCTTCGTGCCTTTTCCGATGCTCACGTTGTCGTCGACGTAACTGCTTTCGTGTATGTAATAATCCTTGGTCATCTGTTTCGTAATAATTATAGCCATCCCGACACCAGCACCTCGGCGATGTGAATCACCTTGATGGGCAGTCCTTCCTTTTCTATAAACGACTTCATGTGCATCAGGCAGGACATATCAGTCGAAACAATATAATCGGCTCCTGTGTTCATGGCGTTCCGCACTTTATGGTTGGCCATGCCCGAGGCTAAAGTCTCGTGGTTGATTTGCAAAGAAAGGTCGGCACCGCAACACATGTCGCTTTGCTTCATCTCCAGCAATTCCAAGCCTTTCACCTTCGACAGCAATTGACGCGCTTCTTTGCCGAGGCCCATGCCCAACGAGGCGCTGCAACTGTCGTGGAACGTCACTTTGTAGGGGAACTCGGCACCAAAGTCGTCGAACTGGATTTTGTTGACCAAGAAATCGGTCAGTTCGTACACATTTGCAACCATCCTCTTGAAATTCAGATGATTAGCCGTATTAAAGAAAAGTTCTGGATAGCGTTTTTTAATATAATGGACACAAGACGAAGATGGGGCTACCACGGGACCATTGTATGAAAAATCGTTGAGAAACTTGTCACCTAACTCCTTCGCATCCTCAATGAAGCCAGCATCGTAGGCAAAACGCCCGCAACATGTCTGTTCGGGATTGTACTCCACCTCCACACCAGAACGTTCCAATACCTTCATGGTAGCCCAAGCCACTTCGGGGCAGAACTGGTCGATAATGCAGGGGACGAACAACTCAACTTTCATGACTATTTCAAAATGAGGCGGCAAAATTACGGATTTTCTTCAATATAGAAAACCGCATTCCTAAAAATAGTGACATTTTAGCCCTTAAAAGTTCAAAAATGAAGCTTCGGTCCAAAATGAAGGATAGGATTTCTCCACAACTATTGGGAAGTCGAAAGTGACGTGTCCAAGCTTCATCGCCAGCGGTGCCAAAGCCATCACGATGCGGTGGTCGCCATGCGAAGAGAACGGCAACGGCGAGGATGCACCAAAAACGGGAAGCGTATCGGCTGGAAGCAAAACCAATTCATTATCAGAGAGATAATTCAGTTCCGTTCCAATTTTCGCCAATTCGGTCCGCATCGTCCTCACCCTGTCCGACTCCTTGACGCGCAGGTTGGCAATGCCTGTGAAACGCGCTTCCGTTTGCAAGCCTGCACAGGTGGCCGCAACGGTGGGGAACAAGTCGGGAGCATTGGAAAAATCGAAAGACAACGGCTTCTTCTCGAAAGGCATTTTACTCAAAACCAACGCATTGTCGCTTTCAAAGGTTTGCACGCCAAACGCCTGCATCCATTCGGCAATGACGGCATCGCCTTGAAGTCGCCGGCCGTTGAGCCTGACGAAATGACCGCGCAGCCTGATTTCACATTCCTCGCTCAACGCCGCCATTTCGTACCAATACGAAGCCGCCGTCCAGTCCGATTCAACGATGAAACCCGTTGGTTGATAAGGCTTTGGCTTGACAACGACTTTCCTTCCGATGCGTTCCGCTACAGCCTCAAAATGCCGCATTAGGACCAAGGTCATGTCGAGATAAGGCAGGGAATTGAGCAAACCAAGCAGTTCAAGTTCAAGGCCTTGCGGAAACATCGGCGCGGCCAAGAGCAAAGAAGAAGCAAACTGGCTGCTTTGCGTCATGTCGATGCCCGCCTTGCCGTCTGAAATCGGTCTCCCGACGATTTGCAGCGGCAAAAAACCATCCTTTTCAACGTATTGGATTTCAGCACCCAAGCCCAGCAAAGCCTCCACCAATGGCTGAATGGGACGTTGTTTCATGCGCTCAGTGCCCGTCAGGAGCCAACGGCCTTCGCGACAAGCCAAAAACGTGGTGAGGAAACGCGCCGCCGTGCCACAGTCGGCGATGTCGATGATTGGTTGTTTGCCGTCAATGTCGCGCAAGGCTTGCTGGAGTATTCGTGTATCGCTTGAATCGGAAAGGTTCTGGAAATCAGGCGCAAAGCCGCCGTAGGCCGCCATCATCAAGGCGCGGTTCGACTCGCTTTTGCTGGCCGGCAAGGTGATGTCGCAATGCAGTTTCATAGGTTTGCGACTTTATCGATGACATATTCCAAGGCCTCTTTGATGGCGACACTTGGAAGCGTCGCCTCCCAAACGGGCTTTCCAACCGCTTCAAGCAGAACGAATTGCGGGGTTTCGCAGTTGTTTTTCTTGTCGTGGACGAGGTAAGCCAAAATGGGTTCCACATCGGCTTTCGAAAGCGAGAATTCGGCCTCCGAAAGCAACATGGGAAGCTGGTTTTCAAATTGTTGCAAAACAGTTGCGTCCAATCCGCAGTATTTCACCGAAAGCCACAATGCCGCCAACATTCCCAAGGCCACGGCCTCGCCATGAAGCAAGGGGCTTTCCTTCGTAAGGCAGTGGCTTTCAATGGCATGGCCCAAGGTGTGGCCGAAATTCAGGATTTTGCGCAGACCTTTCTCGTGAGGGTCTTTGGCCACGATTTCGCGCTTGATGTCGCCGCAACGGGAAATATACGATTCGTAATTCTCCAAACTCACTTGCAGCAATTCGGGGTCGGCGACGAAGCCGTATTTCAGCATCTCTGTCAGGCCGGAAAGCAGTTCACGTTGGGGCAAGGTCTCAAGAAAAACAGGGTCTATGATAACATCTTCAGCTACGGCGAAAGTGCCGATTTGGTTTTTTGCGTCGCCGAAGTCGATGCCAGTCTTCCCTCCTATCGCCGCGTCCACCATCGCGAGCAGCGTGGTCGGGATGTTGACGAAACGGATGCCGCGCTTGTAGGTCGAGGCCGCGAAGCCGCCCAAGTCGGTAATCACGCCGCCACCGAGGTTGATTAACAAGGCGTTGCGGTCGGCATGATGCTTCATCAAGGTCTTCCAAACGCGCTGGACGGTTTGCAGGTTCTTGTGCCGCTCGCCCGCCTTGATGACGATTTCCACGGCGTTTTCGCAATTCAGCCAATGTTCGACTTCGGGCAGCCAAAATGAGGCCACGTTCTCATCGGTCAAGATGAAAACTTTCGAGGCTTCGGAAAGGGCTTGTTTCAGTTTTTCATTCATTTCCAACCTATTAGATACGGATACAGGTCTCCATAAACCAAACTCGACTCTGTGTTGGTGTTCCAATTGAGGATTTCACCATTTCTATTACAAACCAATCTAACAGGAACGTAATTCACACGTTTATAACCATTTAGCATCTTCTTACATTCCTTGTTAATGAACAGCTTATCTGATAGTGGATTGCGCGACGGAGTGCTGCATACCAACAAGTTCTTGTCACCATTTCCCAAGTTTGCGACTTGCTCCAACTCGCCAACGCAAACGACAACAATCGCCTTAGTGTCAGAGGCTTTGCCGAGATAAGGCTTCAGATTACGTTCAAAATCCGACTGTCCCGCCTGGCACCACGAAGTCATGAAATAGAGAATGGTCGTGTCGTGGTCGGCAATCACTGCCTCAACCCTCGAGCGGTCGTAACCAAACGTATTTTTGGATTCAACAGAATTACAGGAGGTACAAAAACTTGCCATCACAACTGCACTCAATAGAATAACTAACTTTTTCATAATCATCTTATTAGCTCACACAAAATCTCTCGCTCGTCGTCAGTGTCTCCGTGCCGAATCTCCACGCGGAGGTATTTTTCGGGCAGTAACGGCTCAATCATTTCGGGCCACTCGATGAGGCAGAGGTTGCCGCTGAAGAAATAATTCTCGTAACCGATGTCGTAGGCTTCCTCCAACTTCTTAATACGGTAGAAATCAAAGTGATAGACCGATTCTCCCACCTCTGTCACATACTCGTTGACGATGGCGAAAGTGGGGCTGTTCACCTCGTCGGTGACACCCATGCGGTGGCACAGGTTCTTGATCAAGGTCGTCTTGCCCGCACCCATCGCGCCATAGAAGGCGATGACATCGGCCTCGCCGCGCATTGAGAGCAGATAATCAGAAACTTCCGAAAGTTGCTCCACGCTGGAAATATGAAACTCTTTGGACTGCATTTCTGTGGAATTTTGCTGCAAAGATAACCATTATTTCATCACAAAACCTTCAAAACACACAAAACCATTTCTATGTCTCGGCTGCTCGCAACCGCTTGCCGCCGGAAAGCCAGCCAGTTGGCATGGCTTTCCAACAAATACAAAGTGTTTTGAAAGTTTTGTGGGTTTTGTGACAAAAAAACACCATCATTTCGCAGTCAAGTGAATCACCGGAATCAGCATTTCGTTCATGGAGATGCCGCCGTGCTGGAAGGTGTTGCGGTAATAGCTGACGTAATAGTTGTAGTTGTTCGGGTAGGCGAAAAAGTCGCTCTCGCCTGCAAAGACAAAGGTTGTGCTGAGGTTGGCCTTGGGCAAGAAAACCTTCTCGGGGTCTTTCACCTCAAACACCTCTTTCGGGTTGTATTTCAGGTTCTTGCCGTACTTGTAGCGCAGGTTGGTGTTCACCTCGCGGTCGCCCAAGATGCGGACAGGCTTTTGCACATAGGTGGAGCCGTGGTCGGTGGTGATGACCATGTCGCAGCCCTTCTCGGCGATGAAGCGCATCATGTCGAAGAGGCTGGAATGCTCGAACCACGAGTACATCAGCGAGCGGTAGGCTTCCTCGTCGTCGGCCAGTTCGCGGATGATTTCCATCTCGGTACGGGCGTGCGAAAGCATATCGACGAAGTTATACACGATGACATTCAGCTTGTTCTGCATCAGGTTGGCCATCTGCTCGGCGAGTTTTTTGCCCGCCGCCAAGTTCAACACCTTATTATATGAGTACTTGATGTTCTTGCCGAAGCGCTTCAGCTGCTCGCCCAAAAGCTCGCCTTCGTATTGGTTCTTTGTGCCTTCCTCGTCCTCATCGACCCACCATTGGCGGTAGCGGCGGCGTATTTCGAGCGGCATCAGACCGGCAAAGAGCGCGTTGCGGGCGTATTGCGTCGTGGTGGGCAGGATGGCGTAATAGATGTCGTCGGCCTCCACCCGGAAATAGTTCTCGATCAGCGGCTGGATGGCCTTCCACTGGTCGTAACGCAGGTTGTCTATCACGATGAAAAACAGCGGTTTGTCGTTGTCGTCGAGATGCGGGATCACCTTATCGCGCACCACGGTATGCGACATGACGGGCTTCTCCGATTTGCCTTGGATCCAGTCCACATAGTGCCTTTCGATGTAGCGCGTGAACTGCGTGTTGGCCTCCTGCTTTTGGTCGGCGAGGATGCCCTTGATGCTCTCGTCGGTCGATTTTTGCAGTTCCAACTCCCAGCGTACCAAGTTCTTATAGAGGTCAACCCACTCGTCGAAGTTCAGGTTGTTGTTGAGGTCCATGCTGATTTTGCGGAACTCCTGTTGGTATTTCATCGACGACTTCTCGTCGCGCAGGGTGCGGTTTTCTAAGTTGCGTTTCAGCGAAAGCAGGATCTGGTTCGGGTTGACGGGTTTGATGAGGTAATCCGCTATGTTTGAGCCGATTGCGTCTTCCATAATGCGTTCTTCTTCGCTCTTGGTGATCATCACCACGGGCAGGTTGGGATAGTCGCGCTTGATGACTTCCAGCGCCTCGATGCCCGAAATGCCCGGCATCTGCTCGTCGAGGAAGACGATGTCGAAATGGTGTTGGTGAACGAGGTCGATGGCGTCAGAGCCGTTGTTGGCCGTAACCACCTCATAGCCTTTTTGTTCGAGAAACATGATATGGGGCTTCAGGAGGTCAATCTCGTCGTCGGCCCACAGGATTGTCGGTTTGTCCATAGTTTGAAGATTTGCAAGAGAAACGCGAAAACTGGACTTTTATTTTATCCCGCGAAATTATTTAGGAATAAAAGATTTTGTGTATTTTTGCAAAAAATAATCACTTACACCCAATGGCAAGAGAACTGACTCATATTGATTGCTTTGCTGGTCCTGGCGGAATTTGCACAGGGCTTCATGCCGCTGGTTTTCAAACACTTGTTGCCATTGAATACATAAAAAGTTGTTGCGAAACCTATTCCGCAAACCACCCCGAAGTTCATGTCATACATTCGGATATAAGAGAAGTGAACGAAGGACAGATACTTCCTTATATTCCTAAAGAGGGCGTGGATTTAGTGACATCCGGAATGCCTTGTGAGACTTTTTCGACTGCCGGCAACACATCACGCTCTTTTTATGACGACCGCCAATTTCTTTTCCGTGAAGGAATCCGAATCGCTCAAATGGCCAATGCCAAAATGATTCTTTTCGAGAACGTGCCAGCCATCACATCAAAGAGAACCACGAAAAACTCGAGCCAATTGATTGTCGATGTCCTGAAAAAAGAGCTGAAAGAAGCAGGATACGGCAATTATGTTGAAGTCGTGTTGGATTCCACAAAATTTGGTGTGCCCCAAAAGCGAAACCGATTCTTCATTTTGGCTTGCAAGTTTGAGGATTGGTGGTTGCAAACTCCAGAGCCAAACCAAAAACCGATTGGAGTTGGTGACGCACTGGCCGGTTTGCCAAATGTAATCGCCAATAGTGGTATTGAAGGAAAAGAATATACTGAAAATCAATCAGATTACTCCAAATTAATGCGTGATGATGCGTTTTGGAAGCGTGAGGACCTATCAAAAAATGAAATCACAAACCATCTGCCAATGAAGCATCGTGACTGCACTTTGAAGCGGTTCGCTTTACTCAACCAAGGAGAAAGTCTAAAAACCTTATTCGACAGATATACTGGTGAAGAAAGAGAAAGACTACAAGCAGAGAGGGTTCTTCCGAAAAAGCTTTTCATCAAGCGCAACTACCGACTTAAACTCAACGAGCCATCTCCGACCGTAACCAGCCATTGCCTTGATGAATTTGTACATCCTCTTTATGACCGAGCGCTTACCGTCAGAGAATGTGCCCGATTGCAATCATTCCCCGATTCATACGAATTTGTCGGAGGTCCATATATTGTGCCACACATTGACCGCACCGTTCAAGACAAGTATGAGCAAATCGGTGATGCAGTCCCTCCATTGCTTGCCTATGCGTGGGGCGAACAAATCAACTGGCTTTTCGAAATCAACGAGAAACAACCATGAATACAGATTGTTACAAATTCTGCCTCAGCACCTATAAAACTGAATATGACAGGAATCTGCGTCAACTAAAAAAAGAACACGAAGGGAAAAAAGTGTCCGAGACCATGTTGGACGAATTTGATAGAGAAGCGCAAAAAACTGCTATCAGAATCTCCATAAAAAAGGCCTTGCAAAAGTTTTCTGACGAACCTGTTGCAGAACTATGGAATGCCATATATCGCGCACATCTTTTCAGAAAATCAGGTATTTCTGATTTAGAAACCATCAATAAAGTGATTAGTGCAGACCAAAGTTGGAAAAAGTCAAGCGGCCATGCCTTCGAAGAAATGGTCAAAGAATTGACCACATTGGCCCTACACGACACCGGCATCGAAATCGTCCTCCAACGCGATTTGAACACACTGATTAAAGCCAACGAATTAGCCAACGAACCCCGTGACATCAGCTGGCTTCGCGAACAAATTGGTGCAAACATTTTTGACCTTTATTGCGTTTTGGCCATTGACGACAAAAAATACTGCTTTGGTTGCGTCCAAGCCAAGACCAGCATTCGCGACAGAGTTACACGGGACAGAGAGCCTTCCATCCACGCCATGCAATCTTTCTTTTGGAGCGTTATCTTCGTTCTCGACGGCGATTTCCTAAGATTACCCAAATTCATCAATATGGTAAACGGAGGTTCGGAAGAGTTTCGCGAAAACGGGTGGCATGGAATGTATGTGTTTTCCGCCAAAGAACAGAAAGACCGAATCTATCCTTTGGCGATGGATTTTGAATTGTTCAAATCCCATGCCCTTCAAGCCGCCGAGCAATGGCAAAAACGCCGCCAATGGTTCGATTCAAAATGGAAAGCCGAATAACAAAACACATGGTCTATGCCCTCCTCCCCAAACAAAAAGAAAATCTTCAACGACCCGATCTATGGCTTCGTTGGCATCCCTGACGAACTGCATTTCGACATTATCGAGCACCCTTATTTCCAGCGACTTAGGCGCATCAAGCAGGTCAGCATGACCAATTTGGTGTATCCCGGTGCCAACCACACGCGCTTCGCCCACAGCCTCGGCACGATGCACCTGATGCGACGCGCCATCCACCTGCTGCGCGGCAAGGGCTACGACATCACCGACGAGGAACTGGAAGCCGCCTCGCTCGCCATCCTGCTCCACGACAGCGGCCACGGCCCGTTCTCGCACACCTTGGAGAACAGCATCGTGCAAGGCACCTCGCACGAGGAACTTTCGCTGAAGGTGATGCAGAAGTTCAACGAAATTCACCACGGACGACTCGACATGGCCATCCAACTGTTCAAAGGAGAATACGAGAAAGGTTTCCTTACCAAACTCATTTCCAGCCAGTTGGATGTCGACCGCATCGACTATCTGAAGCGCGACAGCTTCTTCACTGGCGTGGCCGAAGGCAGCGTGAACGCCGAGCGACTGTTGGAGATGATGGAAGTAGTCGGCAACGAACTCGCCATCGAGGCCAAAGGCATCTATTCCGTGGAGAGTTTCTTGGTCGCCCGCCGCATCATGTATTGGCAGGTGTATATGCACAAGGCCGTGCTCAGCGCGGAATACATGCTACGCAACATCCTGAAACGCGCCAAGATGCTCAGCCAAGAACGCAATCTGTTCGCCACGCCCGCCCTGTCGTTTTTCCTGAGAAACCAGCGTCCTTTCGAGGCCGACCTTGACCCCGGTTTCGTCCTTGACCAGTTCTGCCAGTTGGACGACTACGACGTGATGACCGCCGTGAAAGCCTGGCAAGACGACCAAGACCGTGTGCTTTCCGAGCTTTGCAGAAGGCTGACCGACAGGCACTTGTTCCGAATCGAGATGCGCGAGTCGGAGTTTGACCCGAACTACATCGACGGCATACGCCGAAAAATCGCGCAACTTTACGGCTGGTCGTTGGAGGAGGCGGATTTCATGCTGCTGCAAGGCGTTTCGTCGAACCACGCCTACCATCCAAAGAAGCCCGCCATCAACATCCTGTACAAAGACGGCACGCTGAAAGACATCGGCGAGGCCTCCGACCAACTGAACATTTCGGTGCTCTCGCAACCCGTGGTGAAGCATTTCATCTGCTATCCGAAAGAGCTGGAGATTTGATTTTCACGACAGACTACAAATCCAAATAAGTCCTCCCGTGCAACCGCTTAATCCACAGCGAGAAAAGGCGGTCGGTCAGGCGATATTCCTTTCCCTCCTTCGTAATCAGGTCACGATCCAACAAACGCTTGGCGGCAGATTGCACCGAACTGGCCGAACTCAGGCTATGCCTATCGATAAAACTGGCAGAGGTAATGGCTTCCGCAGTGCCATCCAAAGCGATTGAATAAAACAATTCCTTTTGCTTCTCAGGCATCTCCGAAAGTGTCAGTTTAAAGAAAGGAGAATAGATTTCAAGAAGCATTTCGATGGATTCCGAAACGATTTTTGCGGTACAAATCCCTTTTTTTGGCGTATTCATGAATGACTCATTGAAGGTTTTCTGCACATAAAATGTATGTCCTTCGAACAAATCATACACATTTTCAACCAAATTTTTGTCGATTTTTCGATGTTTTTCCTCAAATTTTTGCACGATAAACGGCACATAGACATCTTTTTTTATGGCGTTTAGCTCCATCATTTCAGCACTATAATAGAAAGGACGCGACTCGGTTTGAAACATTTCCTGCATGAGGTGTCGCTCGCTTCCGGCAAAGATGAAACTGACGTTCTTGGTATGCTGGATATACGACCGCAACAACGCCTCAACGTTCTTTTCGGGATAATTCGTAATCTGCTGGAACTCGTCGATGGCGAGGATGCAAGGCTTGTCGGCCTGTTCCAAGCATTGGAAAATCTCCTCCAAGGTATAGTCAGCCGAGGCAATGTCACCCAATTGGAGGCCAAAAGTAGGGTTGCCCGTCATCGGATCAATGCCAAAACCGCCCCGCAAAGAGTCCAAGGTTTGCAGTAGCATCTTCTTCATTTTCTTACCTTTAGACAATAACTTCTCAAAAATCTCCTTGCCAAACATAAAGGTAAACTCCCGCAAACTCGAAGTATGCAGTATGTCGATGAAAAAGGTATAATAGTCCTTGAACTCGGGTTGCCTGAAACAATGCTCTATCAACCCCGTTTTCCCCATACGGCGCGATGAAATCAGCACCAAATTGTTGCCATTCGGGATGGTCTTCACCATCCGCTCGGTTTCGTTCACTCGGTCGCAAAAGTACTGCGGCGCAATCTCACCCTTTACGACAAATGGATTCGTTTCTTTTCCCATAACATTAAATTTGCCGCAAAGATAGGAATCTTTTTCCAATTATTGCAAACACAATTATTATTTTTGCAATTATCTCGAATATAATTATTACAAAAACAATTATTGCGAATACAATAATTATAATCACAATAATTTTGAATCAAGATTTTGCTGCGGCATTCATCGCCTTCGCCCGTCGTTTCGAGTCTTCCATCACCTCCAAGGCTTGCTGCTGAAGGAATTTCTCCTCTTCGGTTTCGGGCGTGAGCGTGATGCCATGCGGATTTGAACGGTGGTTTTCGTCCAAATAGGAGAAGGTGGCGAAGCCGTCGGCGGCAATCTTTTCGGGCTCGCGGCTGCGGTATATCTTCGTGTAGACCGTCAGCGTGCTTCTACCGACATTCACGACCTTGCTCTCGAAGGTGACGATGTCGCCCGCAAAAATCGGGAACTTGAAGTCGATGCCGTGGAGGACAAGAAGGACGGTGTCTTTCGTGTCAACGTATTGCGCCACAGCGAAATAGGAACTTTCCAAGAACCATTCCGAGCAACGTCCGGCGAAGAAGGTCTGATGGTGGTTGAGGTCGGCGAGCTTGATGAGTCTTTGGGAATAGGTTGCGTTCATGTCAGTTGACAGTTATCAGTTATCAGTTATTCAGTTGTTCAGTTGGCAGTTTGTGGTTTGCAGTTGTAGGGCTTTCACAATGTGGCAGCCGTACATTTATTCAATACGGATTTTCAGTCCGTCGTAGGCGAGCATCATGCCGTCGGGCAACTTGCGGTTGACGTCGGCGGCGAGGCCCATGCTGTGGCTGCAATGCGTGAACCACGTCTTTTTCGCCCCTACCCTTTTTGAGATCTCAATCGCCTCGTCCAAGGTGAGATGCGAGTAGTGTTTCTTCTTTTGCAACGCCTCAATAATCAGGTATTCAACGCCTTGCAGTTTTTCAATAGCCTCTTCGGAAATCTCGCTCAAGTCGGTGACATAGGCGAAGTTGCCGATGCGGAAGGCATAGCAAGTCAAGGTATAGTGTTTCAGTTTTATCGGAACAATATGCAAATCGCCGAAGTCGAAGGGCGTTTCGTCGAGGCGGCGGATGTCGTAGGTCGGTGCGCCCGGATAGGGATGCTCGTCGAAGGCGTAGGAATACTCGCGCTTGATTTCGGGCAAGGCGGTGTCGGCCACATAGAGCGGCATGGGCTTTTTCTGCATGAAAATGTAAGGCCGCAGGTCGTCGAGTCCACCGATGTGGTCCTTGTGCTCGTGGGTAATCAAGACCGCGTCCAATTTCGTTATGTTTTCGCGCAGCATCTGCTGGCGGAAGTCGGGACCGGCATCCACGGCCACCGTCACCTCGTCGGTTTGGATGAGGATGGAGGTGCGCAGCCGCTTGTCGCGCGGGTCGTTCGACTGGCACACGGGGCAAGTACACCCTATGACGGGTACGCCTTGCGATGTTCCGCTACCTAAAACAGTGACAATCATATTCTTGGTTTTCGCTTGCATGGTCAATGCCTTTGGAAAATAGAACTGCAAAATTAGCGTTTTTAGGCAAAATATCGTTTCATTTCATGGAATTTCCTTACATTTGCGGCATGAATTTTTCGTCATACCTCAGAAATAGGGCCCTAAAACGCGCCTTGGAGCAGTTCCTCGCCGAGAAGCCATTATCGAAAATGCCTAATCTTCAGCGGATTAACTCCATGCTCATCATCCTCGACGAGAGCGACAAGAGCATCGTCAAGAACATCGAGAGCAGCGCAAAAAGCTTGTTCGGCACCAACCGTTGCGGTTTCGTCATCCTCTGCAACCAGATGTCGGACACTATCCTGCAAAGCGACCTCTACACCGAGATCACGCCCAAGGACTTCGGCTTCATGAGCGTCCTGAAGCCCGAAAAACACGAGTACATCAGGAAACTACCCTTCAGCAACATGATCGTCAATATGGCAGGCAAGAACACCGAAATCAGCGACTACCTCTGCACCCTGCCCAAGTCGGATTTCAGGATCAGCTTCCACCAAAGCAAGAACCAGCAAATCTACGACCTGCTCATCGAGAACCCGAGAGGCACCGACCCCGTTTCAAACATCCACGTCCTGCACAACTACCTCAAGGCCTTGGCGGGAACGCAAACCACAAACCCATAACACCATGAGAAACAATCCATTCAGAGGCACGGGCATTGCCCTCGTCACCCCTTTCAAGCAAGACCAATCCGTTGACATCGAGGCTTTGGCCAACATCGTCAACCACGTCGTCGACGATGGCGCGGATTTCTTGGTGGTTTTGGGCACCACCTCCGAAGCCCCTACCCTTACAAGTGAAGAGAAGCAACTGGTTATCAGCACGATAATAAAGACAAACAAAGGCCGACTGCCCGTCATGCTCGGCATGGGCGGCAACAACACGCAAGCCGTCGTCGAGTCCGTCAAAGCGCAAGACTTTACGGGCATCGGCGGCATCTTGAGCGTCGTACCTTATTATAACAAGCCCAACCAGCGCGGCATGAAGGCCCACTTCGAGGCCGTCGCCGACGCCAGTCCCGTCCCCGTCGTAGCCTACAACGTGCCGGGGCGCGTGGGCGTGAATTTGCAAGCCGCCACCTGCGTCGAGTTGGCCCAGCATCCCAACATCGTCGCCGTGAAAGAGGCATCGGGCAATCTCCAGCAAATCATGGAGATACTGCGCGACAAGCCCGCCGACTTCGACGTACTTTCGGGCGACGACGGCGTCACCCAACCCTTGATGGCCCTTGGTGCGACGGGCGTGATTTCGGTGGCCGCCAACGCCTACACTAACCAGTTCAGCCGCATGATGCGTGCCATGAAGGAAGGCAAAACCGAAGCTGCCTTACGCCTGCATTTCGCCATGCTGAAGATGAACCAACTCATCTTCGCCGACGGCAACCCGGCGGGCATCAAGTGCCTGATGAGCCATATCGGGCTGTGCCAGAACGTGTTGCGCCTGCCCTTGGTGAAAGCCAACGAAAAGGTCGAAGCCGACATCATTGAAGAATGGAAACAATTAAAAAACTTATAAAATGAAGATTTTACGCATTTTTACAATCATTTTGGCCACACTGATTTGTGGCAACATTTTCGCCCAAGAAAGCCAAAAGGAGCTTGAGCAAATCTCGAAGAACCACGGAGAATACTATTTCTCCCTTTCCGTCCAAAAACCCGCTGACATCCAGGCTATCAGCGACTTATGTTCCGTCGACAATTTCGACGGCAAAAACGTCATCTGCTATGCCAACCATGAACAATACCAAAGCCTGCTCAAGCACGGCTACCAGCCCACTTTGATGATGCCGCCTTCGCTGCAATTCAAGGTGGAGATGTGGGACGGCAGCGACCGCGCCAACTACGACTGGGACAGCTACCCCACCTACGAGGCCTACGAAGCCATGATGTACCAGTTTGGCACCGACCACCCCGACAAGTGCGAAATCCTCACCCTCGGCACCTTGGCTTCGGGACGCAAGATTTTGGTGGCCCACCTCAACAACGGAACGCCCGATGGCAGGCCCGTCGAAGGCAGACCCAAATTCCTCTATACCAGCACTATCCACGGCGACGAGACCACCGGCTGGATCATGATGCTCCGCCTCATCGACTATCTGCTCGAAAACCCTGACGAGCCTGAGGTGCAGGAAGTGATGGACAACATCGACCTTTACATTGGCCCCAACACCAACCCCGACGGCACCTATCACGGCGGCAACAATACGGTGAACGGCGCCAGAAGAGGCAATGCCAACAACATCGACATGAACCGCAACTATCCCGACCCACACGGCGGCGCACACCCCGACGGCAACGAATACCAACTTGAAACCCAATGGTTTATGCAACTCGCCGAAGAGAACGCCTTCGTGATGGGTGCCAACTACCACGGCGGCTCGGAAGTGATGAACTATCCGTGGGACAACACCTACACGCTCCATGCCGACGACGACTGGTACCAACTCGTGTGCCACGAATATGCCGACCTCACCCACGAGGTGAACCCCAACTACATGAGCGACTTCAACAACGGCATCACCAACGGCGCGCAATGGTACATGATCGGCGGAGGCCGCCAGGACTACATGAACGGCTATCGCCAATGCCGCGAGGTGACCATCGAATGCTCGAACACGAAATTGGTGCCCGGCACTCAACTGCCCAACTTCTGGAACTACAACAAGGAAGCCATCTTCGCCTTCATGAACCAATGCCGCTATGGCGTCCACGGCATCGTGACCGACGCCACGACGGGCGAGCCGCTTGAGGCCACCGTCACCGTGAGCGGCCACGACGACCAATATTCCTTCGTCAGCAGTCACCTGCCCGTCGGCGACTTCCATCGTCCCATCAAGGGCGGCACTTATTCGTTCATTTTCAGCGCAGAAGGCTATTGCCCGCAGGTGATGGACATCACTGTGGCCGACAACGAGACCGTCAACCTTGAGGTGCAGCTCGAACCTGGCAGTTGCCTACTGCCCAACTTCAACGCTTCGGCCACGCAGGTGGCTCTCGGCGGCAATGTCAACTTCACCGACGGCTCGTTTGGCGATGTGGTTGCCTGGAACTGGACCTTTGAAGGCGGCACTCCTTCCGCCTCGACGCAACAGAACCCCACCGTCACCTACAACGAAGTCGGCGACTTCAGCGTCACCCTGACCGTCACCAATGCCGACGGCAACAGCGAGACCCTTACCCGCGAGGACTACATCCATGTGCGCGAAGCCTACAACATGCAGAATGGCACCGTCGAGACCTGCAGCGCCTTGTTTTACGACAACGGCGGCCCCAACAGCAACTACAACAACAACAGGGACTACACCATGACCTTCATGCCCGGCCAGCCCGACAAATTCATTGAGGCCACTTTCATTGAGTTCAGCACGGAAAGCGGCTGGGACTATCTCTACATCTACGACGGCACCAGCACGCAGGCCACGCAGATAGGCCAGTATACAGGGAGCGAATCCCCCGGCACCGTGACCGCAACCAACTCGGAAGGCGCCTTGACGTTCCGCTTCACCTCCGACCAAAACACGACTGCGTCGGGCTGGGTGGCCACCATCAACTGCGTCGGCAACTACGAGCCTATGGCCATCGAAGTCAGTGCCGACCCCGAAGTGGTCAACGAAGGCGAGAGCAGCCAGCTGAACGTGACCGTAACAGGCGGCGCGGGCGATTACACCTACCTCTGGGAGCCTGCCGCGACCTTAGACGACCCCACCATTTCCCATCCCGTGGCCACGCCCGTTGAGCGAGAAACCATCTACAAAGTCACCGTCACCGACGGAGAAGGCAACACGGCATCGGGCGAAGTCACCGTGAGCATCGGCAACTATTCCATACCCGAGGATGGCTGCGCTCCCATAGTCTATCCCAACCCGAACAAAGGCGTTTTCACCATCAACGTCGATGGGAAGTACTCCTATCGTCTTTTCAACGGCCACGGGCAGCAAGTGCTTTCGGGCGAGGCAATCGGCAAGACCCAAATCGAAACCCAAGGCCTGAGCCAAGGCTTATACCTCCTCCAAATTGTGGCCGAGAACATCGGAATCGAAAAAATCATCATAGAAAAATAATAGACAAAAACCCGCGTTTATAAGCCAAAAATGAGTAATTTTGCGGCCCAATGAAAAACAGACTTTTGATATTGTTATCGTTAGGTTTCATTGCCTTCAGCTCGTGCAACGACTTCAACCGCATGGTCAAGAGCACCGACAACGAGATGAAGTACGAGGTGGCGATGGACTATTACGACCGAGGCGACTACAACCACGCCTTGCAGCTCTTCGACCTGTTGCAAGCCTCGTTCCGCAACACGCCACGCGGCGAAGCCATCACCTATCGCACCGCGCAATGCTATTATTTCCAAGAGGATTACGACATTGCGGGCTACTACTACAACCGCTTCACGCAGACCTATCCCTTCTCGAAAGACGCCGAAAAGGCCGCCTTCATGAGTGCCTATTGCAGCTACAAGCAGTCGCCCGAGTCGGGGCTCGACCAAACCAACACCTTCACCGCCATCAAGCAGCTGAAAGGCTTCATGGAACGCTATCCCAACAGCGACAGCCTCGACCGCGCCAACCATTTGTTGACCAACCTCAACGACAAGCTGGAAGAGAAGGACTACAACATGTGCCGGCTGTTCTACCGCATGGAAAACTACAGCGCGGCCATCACCTCGTTTGAGAACATGCTGAAGAAATATCCCAACACACTGCACCGCGAAGAGATCCTTTACGACATGGCCAAGACCTATTACGACTATGCCGAAAACAGCATCACCGAGAAGCAGCGCGAGCGCTACGAATCGTGCGTCGAGCAATGCAACGCACTGTCGTACCTCTATCCCAACAGCAAATACCTGCAAGAAACAAACGGCATCGCCGCCAAAGCAAGAAAGAAACTAGAAAACTTTAAATAACCATGGATTTCAAGAAGATTAAGACCGAAACGACGGTGGTCACCCGTCAGAAAGACCAGTTCTACAAAGGCACGGGCAACATCTATGAGACCGTCGCCATCCTGTCCATCCGCGCCAACCAGATTGCCGCAGAGATGAAGACCGAACTCAACGAGAAGATCGAGTCGTTTGCCTCCATCACCAACGACAGCCTTGAGGAAGTGTTTGAAAACAAGGAGCAAATCGAGATTGCAAAGTTTTACGAGAGGCTGCCCAAGCCCACCTTGATAGCCGTCCACGAGTTCCTCCACGACCAGATCTACTTCCGCAACCCCAACAAAGAGCAGCAAGACGCATTCTGAACCGCATGAAGAAGGGAGTCGCCATGAAGAAAGCACTATCGAGCCTTTTGATTCTTGTTGTCCTGCTGACGGCCAACGTCGTGCGGGCACAGGAGCTGCAATGCGACGTGCGCGTCAGTTCCAACAAGGTGCAGGGGTCGGACAAGACCATCTACCAGAACCTACAGACCTCCCTTTACGAATTCCTCAACAACACCAAATTCACGGAAATCAACTTCCGTCAGGCGGAGAAGATCGAATGCTCCATGCTCGTCGACGTGACCAGTCGCGAAGGCAACTATTTCTCGGCTGAGATCAGTCTGGGCCTGCGCCGTCCCGTCTACAAGTCGAGCTACACCACGCAGATGTTCAACTACATCGACCGCAAGTTCTACTTCGAGTACACCGACGGCCAATCGCTCGACTTCAACCCCACCACCTACATCAGCAACATCACGAGCACCATCGGATTCTACGTCTACCTCTTCCTCGGCCTCGACTTCGACTCGTTCTCGCCCATGGGTGGCGACCCGTTCTTCGCCATCGCCGAGACCATCGCCAATGCCGCGCCGCAAGAGGCGGGCAACGAAAACGGCTGGAACTCGACAGGCCGCCAAAACCGCTACGCCATCATCAACGACATCACCAACCAGACCTACCAACCCCTGCGGCAGTTCCTTTACGACTACCACCGCCAAGGCCTCGACGTGATGGCGGAAAACCCGCAACAAGGCCGCGAGGCCATCCTTAACGCCATCATACAGTTGCAGAGCGTGTATGAGCGCAACCCTCTTTGCTACTTCCTGCAACTGCTCATCGAGAGCAAGCGCGACGAAATCATCCAGGTCTTCTCGCAAGGCGAAATGAAAATCAGGACAGAAGCGTCCAACGTCATGAAGACCATCGATCCGTCGCAATCGTCAAGATACGATGACATGCTCCAAAACAAAGGAATGTAACCCCGCTCATGCTCAAACAATTGCATATCAGCAATTACGCCTTGAT
This sequence comes from uncultured Bacteroidales bacterium, assembly GCA_937877465.1. Lineage (GTDB taxonomy): Bacteria > Bacteroidota > Bacteroidia > Bacteroidales > F082 > Limimorpha. Next base: position 23,390 of record CALFIT010000028.1, read on the forward strand.
TGACGAGTTGGACGTCAGCCTCGAAAGGGGCTTCAATGTCATCACGGGTGAAACTGGCGCGGGCAAGTCGATCCTGCTCGGAGCCTTGGGCTTTGCCTTGGGCGACCGTGCCGACACGGGTGTGCTCAACGACAAGGACAAGAAATGCGTGGTGGAAGCCCAGTTTGAACTCGACGACGAAGCGTTGCGCCCACTCTTTGAGGAAAACGACCTCGACTTTGAGCCTGAATGCATCTTCCGACGCGAACTCAGTCCCCAGAAGAAAAGCCGCGCCTTCATCAACGACACACCCGTAGCGTTGCAGGTTATGAAAGAGATTGGGAACCAACTCGTTGACATCCATTCGCAACATGACTCACTCTTGCTCACCGATGCCGATTTCCAACTCCGGCTGCTCGACGACATCGCGCAAAACGGCGAGGTTTTGGCCGACTACCAAACGGAATACGGCAACTACAACGACATCAAGCGGAAGCTGAACGAACTGAACGACATCGCGACGAAAAACACCGCCGAGAACGACTACCTGAGGTTCCAATTGGACGAACTCGAAAAAGCCGACCTGAAAGCGGGCGAGCTGAACGACATCGAGCAGACCCTTCGCGTGATGGAGAACGCAGAGGAAATCAAGACGCTGTTGGTGACCGCCACCCGACTCCTCGAAGACTCAGAGAACGCCGTCTTGGGCCAGATGAACGAATTGGCCTCGACGCTGCATCGGATGAAAGCCCTCCTGCCCGACACCGAGAGTCTTGGCGAGCGCATCGAGAACCTGAAAGTGGAGCTGAAAGACATCGCCTACGACCTGCGCCGTCACGAAGACGAAACCCAATTTGACGAGAGCCAGCTGCAAAGCCTGCAAGAACGCTACGACCTCCTCAACCGCCTGATGATGAAACACCGCGTCGGCGATTTCGAGGCCCTCATCGCCCTGCGCGACAGCCTTACCGAGCGCGTGAACGCCTTCGAAAACATCGACGAGTCCATCGCAAAGGCCGAAAAAGAGCTGAAAGCCAGCGAACAACGACTCACGGCCAAAGCCGAGACGCTTCACGACAAGCGTTGCCAAGCCGCCCATGCCTTTGGCGAAAAGGTGACCGCCTTGGTGCGCCAATTGGCCATGCCGTTTGCCGTGTTCATCGTCGCGGTGGAAAGCCAAAACGCTTTCACCGCCAAAGGGACTGACGGGATCGGTTTCCTCTTCTCGGCCAACAAAGGCATCGCGCCCGCCGACCTCAGCCGCGTGGCATCGGGAGGCGAACTCTCGCGCCTCATGCTCTCCATCAAGAGCGCGGTTTCGGACTACAACTACATCCCCACCCTCATCTTCGACGAAATCGACACGGGCGTTTCGGGTGAAGTGGCCGCCAAAATCGGGAGCATCATGCGACGGATGGGACAGTCGCTGCAACTCATCTCCATCACCCACCTGCCGCAAGTGGCCACCCAAGCCGAACACCATTATTTCATCTACAAAGACAACGACGGCGCACGCACACAGTCGCACATCCGCGTCTTGCAACACGAAGAGCGCGTCAGCGAAATCGCCAAGATGCTCAGCAACGACAAAGTGACGCCCGAAGCCTTGCGGGCGGCAGAAGTACTGTTGAAAGGCTAATTCTTGACAAACTTCACCGTCGAAACGACATCGTTTTCATCCACGATACGGACGAAATACACGCCATTGTTCCAATCGCGGACATTCACTTCGTTGGTTTCACCCCTGAAAACCATCTGCCCCATTGCGTCAAACACCTTGATTTCCTTGATGTTGCCACTTATCGAGAATTTATCGGAAGCCGGATTGGGATAAAGCATCGGACAGCCGGATTGTTCCAAAACAGCGGTCAACACGACAGTGACCCATTCAATATCCGATTCGCAGTATTCATTGAGACGCTCGTAGGAAACCTGCACACCATATTGCACCTCTCCAATCGCATTCGAAGCGTCATAATAAGACCTCACCGAAGCATCGTCGATTTCAGCAATCACCAGAACACCATCTCCTTCCTTTTTCAATAGGAGAAACTCCACGAACTCGTCTGAATTGCCTTCCCAATCCCAAGTCAACAAGGCTCCATAACTATCCTCATTATCCCATTGGTAGATGCCTTCCAAATTTGAGACAGGCTCGCAGCCAAAATCGCAATCGATCTCATAATCAACGATTTCGCCCACTTCAGGATAGCCGTTGGAAGCCACAATCAGGTTGTCGTCCCAGTCATAAATCTCGTAGGCCACTTCAGAGAGGCTGCCATGCGAATAACAGGTATTGTCGTAAGTCCAGAAAAACCTGACATTCTGATATTTGGGAGCAGGCACAATCAGCGAAGCCTCGCCGCCGTCCCTCAAACCCACACGTTGCATGACTTTGCCATCTTCATCAAGCACGGCAACGAACGACAAGTCCCATCCGTTGTTGCCGCTGTCGTGCAATTCGAAACGCAGGTCGCAATTCGTGCCCACCATCACCGTATCGCGAGCCACTTTGCTCATGCCTGCATCATTCACGGCATAGACGGTATAATAATATGTGCCGATTTTGTAGGCTCCATCAAATTCATCATAAAAGACAACCCGCTCGTCTGTCACATCCGTCAATCTCTCAATCACCTCACCGTCGCGCATGATGACAATCGTGTCAATCGCCGAGAGCGATGTCCCGCCGCGCGTTTCATAAACAGGATTGAAGGCCACAACAGACTCAAGATGGTCAAAGACCGCTTCAACACTCAGGTTCTCCACTGCCTTCGGCGCATCGTAATACTCATCGGCAGGATGCAGGTTGAAGATGGCGTTGTGCTGATAGGGGAAGGAATAGAACGTCAGATAGAAGCCGTTGATGGCGAACCAGCCGTTGTCGAAGCCCGCCCAGCCCCAGTTGAGGTGGAACATATTGTTTGCATCGTAGCCGTCAAGCACATAGGCATGGCCTCCGTCGGGACCCGACGAGGCATAGTAGAACGGCATCCCCGCGTCTAGGTTAGCCCGCAAGTCGTTCTCCCACTGCGAGTTGTTTCCATTGGGCTTGTAACGATGGACCCAGTCGTCGCTGTACCTGAAGTATTCCTGCATGGCCGGTCCCACGTCGCTCGAATAGGCACCGCTAGCGTTGGCGCCATAGCCCATGTCGACACCCACGCCCGCATGATACTCCAACAAGGCCGTGGCATCCACCTCGGCTTGCGGACTCGCGAAATCAAGGAAATCAGGCATCAACTCAAAGCGATAGGTGGCCGCCTCGAAGTTGACTTCCTGCCAACCGTAATCGCCGTAATAGCTGCTGGCATCGTAGCCGTGTCCGCCTTGTCCGTGGCGCGGCCATTCCCAATAGCGCATCAGCTGGCTCATCGTGTTGGCCACGCAGCCCGACTTGCAGTGTCCGCTGTAAATCGACGAAGGATCGTCGGGACATTGGTCGTTGTAGAGGTCGGTCTGGTTCCAGAGCGAAACTAACAAAGGCTCCAAGCTGCGGTTGATTTTCTTGTCGGCGAGCTTGCCCGTGGCGGCAAGGCATTCCCAGTCGGCGACGGCCTCGGCGGTGCGCTCGTCGTCGTTGGCGAACATCTGGCTGAAGCCTGCCTTGTAGTTTTCGAAAAAGGTCATCAGCCCGCCCTCGATGTGGTTTGGCGTGAAGTTGCTCTCCGTCGAATAGGCCAAAATGGGTTTCGCACGGTCGTCGGCACTGACGATGACGAAGCCCTTGGGCTGCACCGCGAAGACATAAAAGGCCGCCATCCCATTGTCGGCTTGAGCCGTATAAACCCACTCCGCCTTGGTCGACCTGACATTGGTGTTCGCATTCATAAACTTGATGCCCAACGACTTGGCCGTTTCCATGTCGACGGGCTTGGCTTGCAGACCGATGGTGGCCGTCGCAATCAGCAAGGCAAAAAACAGTTTTTTCATGACTATGAGTTTTTTGTCAGACTTCCGCGTTTTTCACAAGCAGGAACTGGTCGGGGTTGTTTTCCTTCGGCACATAGCCTTGCTCGTAGACATAATGGTAAACCGCACCCGCTTTGGTGGTATAGGTACTCGTAAAATACTTGAAATCAAAGCCTTTCTCCTTCAGTTGCTGGCGGCTGGCGAAGCCTTTGCCGTTAGGGTTCAGTTCCTCAAGGATGTTGCGGTTGCGGGCCAAGATGCCGTTGATTTTGCGCACCACGTTGATTTGCTTGTGGGTCTTCTCGTAGTTATAGCTGTTGCGGCACGAGTCGCAGCAGAACTTCTTGTCGACGCGCCCGATGATGGGCTCGCCGCAGTAGAGGCATTTCCTTTTTTCTTCTTGTTCCATATTAGTGTCGTTTTGTTGTTATGGGGGATTGAAATCCCCGTTGAGTTCTGGTCGCCCTTTCAGGGCTCGTTATTTTGTGAATACATATCTAAGGATGTTCGCTCCCATTTTGAGTGCCTTTTCGCGAGTTTCTTGCGAGTCGTGATGCACACGCTGGTCTTCCCAGCCGTCGCCGAGGTCGCATTCGTAGGTGAAGATGCACACAATCCGGCCATCGTAAACCAAGGCGAAGAGTTGTGGCGGCTTGTTGTCGTGCTCATGGATTTTCGGCAAGCCGTTGGGGAACGGGTACGGCTCCTTGAAGATCTCGTGCGAATAGGGCAATTCCACGAAATCCAATTCCGGGAACACCTTTTTCATCTGCGGCTCGATGTACTGGCGGATGCCGTAGTTGTCGTCGATGTGAAGGAAACCACCCGCCAGCATGTAGTTGCGCAGGTTTTGCGCCTCGGATGCGTCGAAGACCACGTTGCCGTGACCCGTCATATAGACGTAAGGATAGTTGAACAGGTCGGGGGACGATGGCTCCACCGTCGGCACATTCGGGTTGATGTCGGTGCCGATGTTGTCGTTGCAAAAACGCACAAGGTTGGGCAACGAGGTCGGGTTGCCGTACCAGTCCCCTCCCCCTCGGTATTTCAGCAAGGCGATGTTGAGTTGCTGCGCCGAAGCCGCAAACGAAACCGACAACAATATGACAATCAACAGTTTCTTCATTTCATTTGGTTGATAAGTTGGATGGTGTGGCAGGCCACAAGTGCCGCCGTTTCGGTTCTCAAACGCGCCTCGCCAAGGCTGCACGGCACGAAACCGTTTTCCTTGGCCAAAGCCACTTCCTCGGGACTGAAGTCACCTTCTGGCCCGATGAGCACGAGGACATTCTCACCTTTTTTATATAGGTCGCAGAGGCAGTCTTTCACATTTTCGTCAATCCAAGCGATAAACTTCTGTCCATCAAAGGGTTGCTTCACCAACTTCTCGAATGACACCAAATCCTCCACCCTCGGCAGGCGCGACTTGATGCTCTGCTTCATCGCCGCCACCATCACCTTCTGAAAACGCTCCACGTTGGCGGCGCGACGCTCGGAATGGTAGCTCGTGAACAGCCTCACGCGGTCGATGCCGATTTCCGTGGCCTTCTCCAAAAACCACTCCGTCCGCTCGTTGAGTTTGGTCGGCGCGATGGCGATTTCGAGGTTGAAGCCCCAATGGTCATACCCTTTGCGCTGGTTCGTCAGGCTGACGGTGGCCCGTTTGGGCAAAGCCTCCACCAACTCAGCGTCGAAGAGAGAGCCCTCGCCGTTGGTCACGCAGAAGCGCTCGCC
>CALFIT010000029.1 GCA_937877465.1 uncultured Bacteroidales bacterium
GCTGCCGCAGATCCAAAAGGCGATGCGTTTTTCGCATTTCCCGGAAAAAGTTGTACCTTTGCCAACCGAAATCGAAAAGGAAAAATGACGGAAAGTCAGCACATAGAGTTCAAGCGGAAGTGGAAGGATGAGTATCTGGAATACGTCAGCGGCTTTGCCAACGCGCAGGGCGGCACCTTGTTTGTTGGCATCGACGACGGAGGCGATGTGTGCGGTGTTGACAACGCGAAGTCGCTGTTGGAGAAAATCCCCAACCAAATCTTCCAAACGATGGGAATTGTGGCGGAGGTGAACTTGCATACCGAAAACGGGTTGGAATACCTGTCGGTTTCCGTGAAGCCCTCTTCCCAGCCGATTTCTTATCGGGGGAAGTACTATTTCCGTTCAGGCTCCACCTTGCAGGAGTTGAACGGTACGGCGCTGCGTGATTTCCTTTTCGACAAGTTGGGCATCACCTTTGAGGATGCGCCGAATGAACGGGCCACGATGGACGACATCGACCGCGACGCGGTTGATTTCTTTCTGCGTAGTGCCGTGGCCGCTGGACGTATCGGAAGCGAGACTTTGCGCGACACGACGGAGAAGGTGCTTCGCAACCTGGATTTGGTCACCGAGGACGGCAAACTGAAAAACGCCGCCGTGCTGCTGTTCGGAAAGAATCCGCAGCGTTTCTTCATCAGTTCACGATTCCGCTTGGGACGTTTCGGCAGCCGCCCATCGGATTTGATTTTCCAAGATGAGGTGAACGGCAACATACTGCAGATGGCCGACCGTGTGATTTGGCTTTTGCGCAGCAAATATCTGCGGACGCCTGTCCGATACGAGGGCTTGCACCGCATAGAGGACTTGGAGATTCCAGAACCCGCCATGCGCGAACTGGTTTACAACGCCATCGTGCATCGCGACTATTTTGGCACCGACACGCAGATGAAAGTATATGACGACCACATCTGGCTATGGAACGCCGGCGAGCTGCCCAACGGCTACAACACGGAGAAACTGCTGAAAGAGCACCTTTCCATTCCCCGCAACAAGTTGATTGCTGGCGTGTTCTACAAGGCCGGCCTCATCGAGAACTGGGGGCGCGGCTTCGACAAGGTAGTCAGCGGCTTTGAAGCGGCAGGACTTCCCTTGCCGACCGTTGAGAACGACTTTGGCGGCACTTCCGTACATATCCAGCGTAAGATGGAGAAAACTCTGCCCGATGTTGAAACCTTGGACATTACCGACAGGCAGAAGCGGATAGTTGCCTTGCTTGCTGAGAATCCGAAAAAGACAGCCTCAGAATTGGCTGGAGACTTGTCTGTGACAGAACGAACTGCACTGACCGATTTGGCGGCTTTGCAGGAAAAACATATTATCAAAAGGATTGGAAGTAAAAAAAATGGGTACTGGGAGATAACCGTTTCATAGTAAATTTCAGGATAAATTTCAGGATAAATTTCAGGATAAATTTCGTAGTAAATGGCATAATAAACAATTTGAACCAAAAAGATATTGAATGAAGTAAAGAAGTTAAACTAACATATTATAAACCAAGCGTTTGCTATTTGTCTATTCGCAGTGAAACGTAGGAAATTTCAAGAATGTGCAAATAATGATAAAGCAAGAGCAACGTCCCGTTTATGCGGGCGACTTGTCTTATCATTTGGTGCATTTCCTACGACCACACTGCGAGCAAGTTTGCCCGCAGTTTTTTGTCGTAGATGTCGGATATGAAAGATGGCAACGCATAATCGAAAGAATTATGCAAAAGGACAAACAATATGTTTTTGTATTCGATTTGGACAATACATTGGTAAAGACCAATCGAGCAAATAATGAATCATACAGAGATGCGATTCTCTCGGTAGTGGGTGATGATGTAACAATCAAGAAGAGTAGGTTTACCCGCAATGATTTGTTGACTATTCGGCCCAATCTGTCACCTGTTCAAATTACAAAGATTGTAGAAGCTAAAGAGGCTTGTTATTCAAAACATTTGGCAGAAACCATTCGGAATGAAGAACTTGTAAAGAGGTTGCTATTATTGAAGGAGTTTGGCTGCGAAACAGTTTTGGCAACTGAATGCCACAGAAAAAGGGCGCAAGCTGTTTGTGAGTATCATTCACTAACACTCCTATTTCGCAAACAATTCTTTAACGAAGATCTTGGCGACAAAAACAAATACCAATTCTTGGAATCTATTGGCATTTCTTTGGAATCGGTTGTGTTGTTTGAAAACGAACAATCGGAAATCCGTAAAGCAATTCAATATGGACTATTTGAAAATCAAATAATTAAAGTTAAATTCTAAAACATTACATCATGTATCAATTCACTATTAAAGCCAATGAAAGTTTTCGTTGGTGGGACAGAAAAGAAAAAGTGTGTTGCTTAGAAACAGACACTTCGGCCTTTTACCATGCTGCATATTGCGGTGGAGGAAATTGGAAACAGGATGGTACTATCGAGAATCTGATTTGTACGCTAAAAAACGACAGGACACCTTATTTGGATAGAGTGTTGTCGAAAACCTGTAGTAGATTGGAAGAAATCCTATCGGAAGACTTACCTCAAATTTCGAGAATATACAACACGCGATTCACCGTTTGTGTCGTACCAAGAGCAAAGCACGAGAATCATTATGCTCCCAATCAATTGTTATTTAGAAACACCGTGAGTAATTATGTAAGGAGAACAAATATGTTTGAAGATGGAACTCATAACATAATACGACATACTGACACCATAACTACGCATAGTGCCAGAAGCGGGAATGGGGGCAATGGTTCGATGCCATATAAAGGCATAACAACGAACACATGCAATATCTCAAACATTCAAGGCAAGAATATCTTGCTTATTGATGATTTATACACAAAGCACATTTGCATAGATGAAGACGCAATTCAAGCACTTTACGATAAAGGAGCAAGAAGCGTCGTTTTTTATTCCGTAGGAAAAACTGTAAGCATGTCAAATTATTGATTTAAATTTGCAAACATAAAATAATCGAAGCCATGATTTACACAGAAAACGCACTCAACATCCTAACAGTAAGGGCTTTCCCGCAAAAAGGCCCAGCATGGATTCACAAAAACCTGAAAGGCAATGAATCTGTCGACACCCTTTGTCGCGTCCTTGAAACACACGAATTTGAATTCTGCAAAATACGGAATAGGATTCAACAGGCCATTGAAAAACTGGAAGATTCCATTGATGGCGTTGTAGCCATTGGCGACAGAGACTTTCCACAAATAAGAGGCAATGTGAAAGCGGCAGACAAGCCGTTTGCTTTGTTTTACAAAGGAAATCTTGATTTGTTGCAAACAACGAACCTGAACATTGCTGTTATAGGTGTGCTTAATCCCGATGAAAAGGTCGAATTGACCGAAACCATGGTAACCAAGGAAATCCTGAATCATGGGGCAACGATAATAAGTGGCTTGGCTTGGGGATGTGACAGTATTGCCCATAAAACAGCATTGGAAAACGAGGGGAAAACCGTTGCAATATTACCCAGCCCTTTAAGTGGAATCATCCCAAAGGAAAACACCGATTTGGCAAATCAGATTGTTGACCAAGGAGGGCTTTTGGTCAGTGAATACTATGAAAGCCCAAAGAGCAAAAATGACATGATCAGCAGATTTGTTGTGCGCGACAGATTGCAGGCCTTGTTTTCTGACGCTGTACTCTTGGCGGCAAGTTACGCCCCAAACAATATGGGACTTGATAGCGGTTCACGACACGCAATGGGGAAGGCAAAAGATTATGGAATTAAGCGAGCGGTAATTTACAATGAGACAAAACACAAGGATAATCCAATGTACGACCTAAACCGACAAATTTTAAGGGAAGACAATAGTGTGATTCGTATTGATTCTGTAAACATGAAAGAAAAGATAAAATATTTGGTTACAAAACAAACCTCACAAAGTCTATTTTGATTCTCGAACAACTTGTTACTTAGTTCTCACATAAATTTTCCCCGTCCCCATCTCGCCCCTTTTACGAGTTTCGGACGGGGAAATTTCGCCTAAATCTCCTCTCACTATTTCACTTTCCCATGCTCTTCCTCCGTCACAGCCTCAAGCCGCCTCTTTTTTTCTAATGCGCCGCTTTTGCATATTACGGCAAATTTCTATACCTTTGCGCATTGTTACAAGTAAGGTGTAAAAATAACAATTGATGATGCCATGATGCAAAAAGGAACAAAATCTCCCAAATATCACATCGGTGTCGCTTTCAGTGGTGGCGGAGCCAAAGCTGCGGCGCATTGTGGGGCATTGCAGGCACTGCATGAATTTGGCATCCGTCCGGATGTCGTCTCCGGCACCAGCGCCGGAGCCCTCGTGGCTACACTCTATTCGTCAGGCTTCTCGCCAACAAAGATGATCGAGATGTTTCAAGGGATGAACTTCTTCAAGGATATCGTTACTCCGAGTGTGCCTAAAGGTGGCTTGTTCGACTCGCGCCCTCTTGTGGAACTGCTTCGGAAAAACCTGCCCTATACGCGTCTTGAGGAGTTGCCTGTCCCGACGTTCCTCGTGGCGTCCGACTTGGAACATGGTGTGCCAAAGGTGTTTGCAAAAGGCGAGATTGCTCCGAGGGTGGTCGCCTCGTGCTCCATCCCCGTCATCTTCCAACCCATGAGCATCAACGGGATTCATTATGTGGACGGAGGCGCATTCCAAAACCTCCCGGTGTCGGCTATCCGGCAGAAGTGCGAAAAAGTCATCGCTCTAAGCCTCAACCATCTGGAGGAAGACAAATACAAGGACAACCTCGTCTCGGTAGCTTACCGGTCGTTTTTGATGATGATGGTCTCGAATGTCGCCGCCGACAGCGCTCAAGCGGATACTTTCATCGAACTCGACACTTACGGCTGCACTGCTTACGACATGTCACGTATTGAGGAACTTTTCTTCAGAGGCTACGACAGTGCGGTGAAGGCCTTGGAAGAACAGGGCTGTCAGCGTGTCTTGCCCAAGGAGAATGTCACTTTCCCTAAGAAAAAGCGCCAAAAAGACGACGACAAGTCGCATGAGGAGATTTTCCATAACACAGTGGCGAAAGGTGTCGCTGCCCTCAAGGCAATCAAGAAACCGGTGAGGAAAAAGAAACCATGACCAAGATTCTGTAGTCCTGCGGCCTCATGCTCACGGGCGATGGCGCGGATAAGGAAAGCCATGCTCATTTCAATTTGTCATAGTGCTCATCCGTCACAGCCTCAAGCCATTCGTTGCTGTTGCCGGGCTGAACGTTGGTGTGGTAGGTGAGGTGTTGCATCCAGCTGTCCTTGGCGGCACCGTGCCAGTGCTTCACGCCTTCGGGGACGGCGATGACCACACCAGGCTTCAGTTCCACAGGCTCCTTGCCCCATTCCTGATACCAGCCGCGACCGCTCACGCAGATGAGCATCTGCACGGCGCCGTGGTGGATGTGCCAGTTGTTGCGGCATCCCGGCTCGAAGGTGACGTTGCAAAGGCCGCTTTGGTCGAGGACGGCCAAGTAGCTGTTGCCCACGAAATATTGTGCGTAGGCTGTGTTAGGCTCGCCAAGCGGCCAAACAGAGGGGGAGGATGGCATCGTCTGCCCGTTAACCACCGTAGCGATAGCAGCCTCGGCGCGAGAGGCTTCCGACAGGAGACCATTGGCTTTCAGTGCAGCAGGGATGGCGTTGAGTTGTTCTTGCGTCAAACCCATGTTCAAGGCGCCGCGCACGTGGGCCTGCAACTGCGGCATCACGTTCTCCAATCCGCTCAAAGCGCTGACGGTGATGAGTTCGCGGTCGGCGAAGGTAAGGTTGTCGCGGGCAAAGATGTCGCCGAAAAGATGGGCTTTCAGGTAATAGTCCTCGGCGGGAGAGAAGGCGTAGTTGAACGGCTGTCCGGTGACTTGGGTCTGCACCTCGGTGCCTTGCTTCAAGGCGTTATAGTCGCTTGGCAAGGGTGAGGCATCCAGGCCTTCGAGGGTGGTCTTGCCTTCAGCTTTGCGTTGGTCAATCACCTTTTGCAGGGTGCTCAAAGCGTTCAGCGAGCGCGGGAAGCCCGTGTAAGCATAGAGTTGCGAGAGAGCCTCTTTCACTTGGCTGACCGTCAGGCCGGCATCTAATCCCTCGTTGATGGCATGGGCCAAGGCGGCATAGTCGGCTTTGGCTTCGTTGCAGGCGATGGCGGCCATGCTGACCGCCTGCTTGTTGTTGAAACTCAGTGTGTTCATCTCTTTTTTGGTTTCCGTTTTGCTGCCACAAGAAGCCATCATCGTGACCATTGCGGCGAGAATTAATGTTTTTTTATTCATATTTCGATAATTTCAAAAGCCATATATCCCGTAGTTTTTCCCAGTGCAAAAATATAAGAAATCAGCAAAAGAGGACTTACCCATTTTACGGATTGTTTTACACAAGATTCTTCTCCTGACTTTGACAGTCTAATAAATGAGGTTTTATAAATGGTTAATAATCTGATGTTTATAAAATTTGCGTCACCTTTTTTGGGTGACGCGGGGCGAAAATTCAGTATTTTTGTTCCATGTATGTCAGATTAAAAGCAAACAGATCAGGTTCAACAACCGTCGTCATTGTCGAAAAAAAGGCTGGAAGGCAGGTCTATGTCAAAAGCATCGGCACAAGTTCCACCCCGGCCGAGATAGCGCGCTTCACCGAACAGGGCGAACGCTACATTGAAGAGGAAAACAAGAAGAGATGCCCCGAACTGGACTTCGACGGAGCCGTCGGCGTGGCCAAGGTACATCGCACTGACCGCCTCGTAATACTGCGCATCGACGCAACGCTGCGACTTGGCGTCGTTGGCCGCGGCGCGATATTGCTCGAAAGTCGTCAAGGCCGCGCCGTATTCCTGGTTCTGGAACGCCAACACTTCTTCGTTGAAAAGTGCCTCCGGGTCATAGGCTTCGATATGCTTTTGCGCTGACAATGAAGCAGATAGAAAACAAGTCGCCAATAGTGTCATGGTGATTCTAAGTCGGGAACTCATAGGTTGAAATTTTTGACGAAAATACGGTTTTCTTCATTAGGTACGGCAAAAATGGTCAAATTTTGTGCCGAATCGCTTCTTGAAAACGCAATCTGTGCGGTTTTATTATCGGATTTTGGCGGTTCGTAAGGAAAAAAGACGTACTTTTGCAGCCGGATTTGGGTTCTTCAGATGAAGATTAATAGGGAATCCTGTGGAAATCAGGAGCTATGCCCGTAGCTGTGAGTTCAGCAAGGGTCCGCTGCACTATGTCACTGATCATTTGCATCGGGAAGACGCGGTGGATTTGAACAAGCCAGAAGACCTGCCCGTTTCCGTATTAGCGACTTTCGGGAACAAAAGTTTGTAAAATATGAAGAAACAGTATCAAGCAATTACGGCTGAAGAAGCCGTCAAAGTCATCAAGTCGGGCGACCACGTCCACATCAGTTCGGTGTCGAACGTGCCGCAATGCTTAGTCAAAGCCATGTGCGACAGAGGTCGCGCGGGCGAATTTAAGAACGTCTACATCCACCACCTGCACACCGAGGGCGCCGCGCCTTACGTCAACCCTGAGTTTGAAGGCATCTTCCAGCACAACGCCTTCTTCGTAGGTGCCAACGTGCGCGAGAGCGTGCAGAAAGGCTTGGCGGACTACATCCCTGTCTTTCTCGGTGAGACCTCGAAACTCTACCGTGAACGTTACATCAAGTGCAACGTGGCCATGATCCAGGTCTGCCCTCCCGACAAGTTCGGCTATGTGTCGCTAGGTTCTTCCGTTGATGCCACGTTGGCCGCCATGGAGAGTGCCGAGTTCGTCATCGCAGTGGTCAACAAGCACGTGCCGCGCACCTTTGGCGATGCGTTGGTCCACATCAGCAGGATCAACATTTTTGTTGAAGACGACACGCCATTGCTCGCCGTCGACATGCCCGAACCCAACGAGGTGGAAAAGACCATAGGACGCTATTGTGCCGAGCTCATCGAAGACGGGGCCTGCCTCCAGATGGGCATCGGCTCCATCCCCAACGCCATCCTCTCGTGCCTCCACAACCACAAAAACATCGGCATCCATACCGAGATGTTCTCCGACGGCATCCTGCCGCTTGTCAAGAAAGGCGTCATCACGGGCGACAACAAGAAACTCAACAAGGGCAAAATCGTTTCCACCTTCGTGATGGGTTCGAAGAAAATCTACGATTTCATCGACGGCAACCACGAGGTGCTGCTGATGGACGTGGAATACACCAACGACCCCTTTATCATTGCGCAACAGCCCAAGATGACCTCCATCAACTCGGGCATCCAAATCGACTTGTCGGGACAAGTGTGCGCCGACTCGTTGGGCGAACGGATCTACTCTGGAGTTGGCGGACAGATCGACTATGTGTATGGCGCCTCGCGCTCGAAAGGCGGCAAGGCCATCATCGCCATGCCGTCCACAACGCGCAAGGGCATCAACAAAATCGTGCCTACCCTGGACTTGGGCTCGGGTGCTGTCACCACGCGCAACCACATCCACTGGTTTGTCACGGAATATGGCGCCGTCAACCTCTACGGACGCTCGCTTCAGGAGCGCGCCAAGCTCATTATCTCGGTAGCGCATCCGCAGTTCCAGGAGATGCTCGACGAGGCCGCGTTCAAACGCTTCGGCCCGCACTTCCATTATCTTTGGAACAGTATCGTTTAAATAAAAAGCCACAGATTATATAAATTTCGCTATTTTTGCACGCAATGCTTCGCCTTCGAAACCGATCCAATCGCTACAAACGATGGCGAATGTGAAATTCGTAGTTCATAAAAAAACATACTATGTTCAAGAGTATCAACTTCGTAGAGATCTTCAGCTCGTTCATCGTGATGGCTGCCATCATCGACATTTTCGGCTCCATCCCGATCTTCGTCAGCATGAAAGAGCAAAACAAGACCATCAAGGCGGGCCAGGCCTGCCTGACGGCTTTGGGACTGTTTCTGGCCTTCTTCTTCGCTGGCGACGCCTTGCTGAAGCTGTTCGGCATCGACGCTGCCTCGTTTGCCGTGGCGGGCTCGTTCGTGCTGTTCATCCTTGCCGTCGAGATGATCCTCGGACGCGAAATCATCAAGAACGACGGAGGATCGGGCGGTGCCAGCATCGTGCCCATCGCCTTCCCGCTGATTGCCGGTCCAGGTGCCCTGACCGCCTTGCTCTCGCTGCGTGCCGACTATGAGGTGGTCAACATCATGATCGCCCTGTTGCTCAACATCGGGCTCGACTATCTCGTCATACGCTCGTTGGATAAGGTGCAGAAGTTGCTCGGTCCCAATCTCATCTTCATCCTACGTAAGTTCTTCGGCGTCATCTTGTTGGCCATCGCCGTCAACATGTTCGTCAACAATATTTCGGTTATCGTCCGCAATGTAATGAAATAAACACTACTTTTGCAAATTCAATCAACAACAATCATTTATCAAATCAAATCTATGGCAGATTTCAGTATTTGGGAAGTCCTCTTCCTGCTTTGCTTCGCGGTAAGCTGGCCCGTGTCAATCATCAAGTCCATCCGCACCAAGGTCGTCATCGGCAAAAGTCCGCTTTTCATGTCATTGGTCATTTTGGGCTATATTTTCGGCATCATCCATAAGGTCTTGAACAATTACGACATCGTAACCTGGCTTTACGCCTTCAACGCCCTATTGGTAGCCACCGATCTGACCCTTTACTTCGTCTACATCGGGAAAAACCGTCGTGACATGGGCATGAAATAGGAGGCATTAGTGAACGCTTTTGCCAACACGGTAGCTCCCGAGGGCTGCAAGTTGCCCAACATGGGCTATGCCACCGTATATCCTTTGACCATGTTTTTGAGAATCTTCACTGCGCAGTTGCTGGTATTGCTGGCGGTGTAAACGCTGCAATAATCACCTGATCATCTTGGGTGCTTTGGGATCCTCTTCCTTTTGTGCTTCTAGTCTTGGGCCGCAAGAGACAGCGACCAGTGTCATATCGTTTCAGACCTTTTTTTTCGTTTTTTGGGCTGACCTCATAGGAAAAAAAATAATATTCATCATATTGTAACAAGATAAAGGAAAAAACTGTACTTTTGCAGCCGATTTGACGGTGTCCGCACAGGACTCAATAGGGAATCGGGTGTGAATCCCGGACAGTTCCCGCTGCTGTGTTGGCCAATCGCCTCCCACATTGTTTTATTTGAGTACATCCGACCCTGATGAAAGAAATGCAGAGTGTCAATCCACTCGGCCAGATTTCCTGCTTGGCTAAAAGAAAAGGCATCAGAACGATTGAAGATTGTGTCCTTCAACTGCTTCTCGTAACTGAAACTCGTCGGGCCATAAGCACCATCTGCCATATAGCCTCGCACAATAGTTCAGGATGCTAACAGGGGAATCGCTAAGATAGCACAAAGTATTCTCTTCACCAGATTATTAAAGTAATACATGCAAATTCCGATTTATCTGTTATCTTATTTGATGTACTTCACCTTGCCTTCATCGCGGGGCTTGGCCTCCGGCTGTTCGTCATTCTTAATCTCCTCCAATGCTCCTGTCTCTGAGTCAATGATGAAGCCACGAACCACGATGTCCCTGGGAATAAGCGGATGGGTCTTAATGGTCTCTACGGTCTTGCGGACGGATTCGGGGGTGTCCTTGAATCCCTCTAACCAGTGATGCAGGTTGATACCGCACTTCTGGATGGTATCAAGCGTCTCATCCGACACACCGCGGGCTATCATCTCATGTTGGAAATGGTCAAAGCTCATGTGGCAGGCTCCGCAATGGGAGTGAGCCACCACCATGATTTCCTCAACCCCCAACTCATAGATGGCGACGATAAGGCTGCGCATGGCCGAGTCGAAAGCAGAAATCACCAGTCCTCCTGCGTTCTTGATAATCTTGGCGTCACCGTTCTTTAATCCGAGGGCAGCAGGAAGCAGTTCTGTGAGTCTGGTGTCCATACACGAAAGCACCGCCAACTTCTTGTCGGGGTATTTGCTGGTCAGATACTTCTCGTAACCCTTCCGAGCCACAAAGTCCTTGTTATAGTCTAAAATCTGGTCTATCATAAAGCATGAATCTTAAATTGGCTACAAAATTACGATTTTTCTCCGACAACGCAGTCGTTTCCTTTTCCTTTAGTCATATCAGTCAAACCGATTCCTCGCCACACTCAGAGCATCAGTACTCCCACCATCTATAATGCACTATAACTGTTCCGTTCATCAAAGGCTTGTTCAATATGTTGAAGCCAGTGCCTCCGTAAACAACCATTGTCCCTCTCGCTTGACGAGTTTGAAATGCAGCTGACTTTTGCCATCCATTGGTCTATCTGAAAATACAGATGGCATGGCCACTATGAGCCATGCCACTATTAAGACTTTCATCATCTCCAACCCATGAACATCTTGGTGGTCTCTCCGTCGTGGTGGTCGAAGAAGAGGCTCTTGCCCATATCGAGCGTCTGAATCTGAGCCATATCGTCGGCACTCAGTTCGAAGTCAAGGATGTCAAGGTTCTGAGCCATACGCTCCTTGTGGGTGGACTTCGGAATGATGATGACGCCACGCTGCAACAGCCAGCGCAGGGCTACCTGCGGGATGGTCTTGCCGTATTTTTTGCCAATCTCGCCGAGCAATTCGTTTGTGAAGAAGCCGTTTCGCCCCTCAGCTAAAGGTCCCCACGACATGATGCGGCAGTCGAGTTCGTCCATGTATTTCTTGGCCTCTATTTGCTGGTCAAACACATGGGTCTCCACTTGATTCACCATGGGTTTAATATCCACATTGGATGCTATGTCGATGAGGTGGTCGGGATAGAAGTTCGACACGCCGATGCTACGAAGTTTACCCTCCTTATAGGCTTCCTCCAAGGCACGCCAGGCTCCGTAGCGGTCGCAGAACGGTTGGTGCAGCAGCATCAGGTCGATATAGTCGGTCTGCAACTTGCGCAGGCTTTCATCGATAGAGGCCTTTGCCCGCTCGTAGCCATAGTTGGAAATCCAAATCTTCGTAACAAGGAAGATGTCCTTGCGCTGGACACCGCTCTTCTTCCAGGCACGGCCCACGCCCTCTTCATTGGCGTATGCCTGCGCCGTGTCTATCATCCGATAGCCCACCTCCAAGGCATCGCTCACGCAACGTTCACACTCATCGGGTGTCACCTGATACACTCCGTAACCCATCTGCGGCATATCAACGCCGTTTGCTAACTTAATTGTATTCATACTTTTTATCTTTTTAATGTGTCGCTTTTAAATACTGCACCAATAGAATTCTTTTACTTGTCAATGTCAATCAACTCGTAGTTTGTCGTGCCTAATCCGATTCCCTCGGAATACGGGATGATGTGGAGTCCGTGCTGGCGGTTGATGCGCTCTTGCAGAGGCTTGGCGTCATCGCCGTCGCTATCGACATGGTTGAAAACGAGGTCGAGGCAGGCCTTGTCCAAGGCCACGGGATCGGTTGATGCCAAGATGCCGATATCCTTCACGCGAGGCTGTTCTGGATGTCCGTCGCAGTCGCAATCGACCGACATGTTGTTCATCACGTCGATATAGACGATGCTTTTGCCGTTCTGCTTGAAGTAGTCGTGAACGGCAGCGGCGGCATTGCCCATGCACTCAAGGAACTTGTCCTGGTTCTCCGGCAAAATGTACTCCCATAAGTGGCTGGCGTCTTCTGTGAGTCCGTTGGTGTGGATGTAAGCCTTGCCATTGCTTGAAGCCACGCCGATGCTGGCGTTTTTCAGCACGCCGCCAAAACCGCCCATGGCGTGACCCTTGAAGTGGGCCAAGTTGATCATGAAGTCATAATTGGCCAGATGGGTGCCGACGATGTCGTATTTCATGTAGGTGGTGTCGCGCACGGGGATGCGCATCTCGCCTTCTGCATCCATGATGTCAACGCCGCCGATGCTGTTGTAGCCGTGATCCGCGATGGTGCGGATGTGGTCTTCGGTCTTCATGCGGCTGCCGGCGTAGGCAGTGTTGCATTCCACCAATTTGCCGTTGACTTTCTGAACGAGAGCGCCAATCAGCTCGGGACGCAGGTGATTCGACATCGACGATTCGCCGGTCGAAATCTTCACGGCCACGCGACCCTGGGCTTCCACGCCAAGCGCTTCGTAAACTTTCACCAATCCTTCAGGGCTGATGTCGCTCGTAAAATAGACTTTCGCAGCGTTTTCCATAGTTTGTTCGTTTTGAGGATTCTGTTGTTCTGCAACACGATTGCTTTTCGACTGGCAGTTGGCACAAGTAAACGTCATGGCCAAAGCTAATGTCGGTGCAACCAATAAATTGTTTAATGTCATGTGTTTCATCGTTTATAGGTTATGTCCATTCGTTGGCGGTATAGAAATTTTCTGCAAAGGTACAATTCATTCTCGACATGGCGTTTTCAAATATTCCAGCGATTTTTTCAAATTTTGCCAATTGGAGGTAAGGTGCTGCAACTTACTATCGGCGGCACAGTGCCAATCATGTTGCATGTTGGTGTGGTCTTTCGTTTCAATGTGTCGCTTTCAAATACTGCAAGTCGCCATACCAATAGCTGGCCGTGCAGCCGCCGTCGATGAGAAGGTCGGCGCCGCTGATGAAACGGCCACGCGAGGACATCAGGAACTCAGCCAAATCGCCCACCTCGTCGGGAGTGCCGGCGCGACGCGCGGGCATACCTTTGATCATGTTCAGGTAGCCGTCCTTGCGCGGACCGTGCAGCTCGTCGTTGGCCAAAGGCGTGATGATGATGCCCGGCGAGATAGAGTTGACGGTGGCTCCGCGTTTGCCCCAACGTGTGGCCTCGTACATCACCCTCAAGACGTTGCAACGTTTCGAGTACTGATAGGCTTTCAGCGTGTCGGTAATCTCGCGAAGGAAAGGAAGTTCCAATAGTTGGTCGCACGGGGTCATGGCCAAGGCGTCGTTTTGCTCCTGTAGCAAGGCGGGCAAACGGTGACCGCTTTGCGAGGAGATGATCACGCCCGAACCGCCCTCGGCGATGACTTTGCCGAACTCTTCCAACAGGACGCTCGTGCCGTAGAGATCGACTTGCAGGATGCGCTCGACGGGTGCCTGTGAGG
>CALFIT010000030.1 GCA_937877465.1 uncultured Bacteroidales bacterium
CCTTTACCATGATGTTGCGCGACTGGAAATCGCGGTACATGAAGAAGCCGTCGGGGGCTTGGCTCACGAAGTCGGCGAAGGCGTTGAAATCGCGGTTGAGGCGCGTTTCGTTGAAGTCGATTTCCTCGTGGGGCTTCACGAAGTAGTATTTGAAATAGTTGAGGTCGTCGAGGATGGCCTGCCGGTCGAAACGCTCGGTAGGGTAGGCCTTGCCGTAGTCAAGACCTTGATGTCCAATATATTGGAACTTCACCAGATGGCTCAAGGCCTTTTTGTAAAGTCCAATCAGGTTTTCGCCATAGCCGCCCGAAGCCAAGGATTTTTGCACATGCGCAAAGAGGTTGTCGTCGCCGAAGTCGCTTTGCAGGTAGGCCGTGCGTTCCGCGTTGACGGCAATGACCTCTGGCACATTCAGTCCCAAGTCATGAAAATGCTGGCAGAAGGTCAGGAAGGCCTCGTTTTCTTCAACGTTGTTGCTGTAAGTGCCAATCAGACTGCGCGTTGCGGTGACGATCCTGAAATACTTCCTCGCCGAACCCGACTCGGCCATCGGCAAAATCTCGATGGGATTCTCACCGAAGGAACGAGTTAAATCGGCTAATATGCTTTGAATATCAATGGGTTGCATTGGCTGTTCGTTTTTCTTTTGTGGGCAAATTTACAAAGAAAAACGAAACCCCGAAAATAATCGCCTATTTCTTCCCTCGCGTTTCCACCCAAACCCACAGCCGCCACATGAGCCAGCCCCAGGCGAAGAAGAGGACGTAGAAAATCCATTTCGGCACCGAGGTCTGGTAGGTGCCTTCCTTGTCGATTTCGCTGTATTGCTCGGTGGGG
The DNA here is from genome assembly GCA_937877465.1 of uncultured Bacteroidales bacterium. Lineage (GTDB taxonomy): Bacteria > Bacteroidota > Bacteroidia > Bacteroidales > F082 > Limimorpha. The sequence goes on from CALFIT010000030.1 coordinate 838, forward strand.
ATGTCGGCGTAGTAATAGGCACCCGCGCCGAAGTCGTAGCCTTCGACGATGCCGAGTTGGTTGGCCATGATCCAACCGGCCAAAAACAAAGTGATTACCACCACGACGATGGTAATCACTTTGAATATTTTGTGGTTTTTGTCCATTATTTGAACATGTCGAGTACGGGGACTTTGAACACCACGCCCGAAAGCAGGAACCACACGGCAAACAGCGTGAGGGCGATGTTGAACACTTGGCCCACGATGTAGAGCCAAAGCACCTTGCCGCCTTGCATCTGCTTGATGAGGCTCTTGAAGTTGGTGTCGAGTCCGATGCTGGTGAAGGCCAACACGAAGGCCCAGTTCTTGTATTGGTCGAGCACGCCGTTGATGGCTTTCACCTCGGCGCCGCTGGTGAGCGGCATGACGATGAAGGAGGCGACCAACGAGGCCACGAAGAAACCGATGATGAACTTCGGGAAGCGGGTCCAGATTTCGCCTGCGCCCACTTTGCTGTCGCCGGTCTTGTCGACCTTGGTGGCGAAGAAGATGGCCACAAAGAAGGCGATGAAGCCGATGAGGATGTTCTGGATGCTCTTCACGAGCACGGCAGCCTGTTCGGCCTCTTCGCCGAGGGCGTTGCCGGCCAACACCACGGCTCCCGTTGAGTCGACGGTGCCGCCGATGAGGGCACCGCCCATGAGCTGGTTCATGCCGCAGGCACGGATGATCATCGGCTCGAACACCATCATCAGGATGGTGAAGATGATGGAGATGGAGATGGCCAACGAGAGGTCTTCCTTCTTGGCTTTGGCGGCGGCGCCGGTGGCGATGGCCGCACTTGTGCCGCACACCGAAGTGGCGGAGGCCAAGGTGATGACCAAGGGCTTGTTGTCCATTTTCAGCACTTTGGTGCCGAACCACCACATGAAGATGATGACGATAGGCGTCACGATCCATGCGATGCCGAGACCGTAGAGGCCGAACTTGGCGATGTTGGAGAACAGCACCGAGAAGCCCATGATGACCAAGCCCGTCTTGATGTAGAACTCAGTGCGGATGGCGGGCTTCAGCCAGTCGGGGGTGCCCACGGTGTTGGAGATTAGCAGGCCGATGAGCAAGGCCCAGAAGGCCCATTCCAAGTAACGGTTGAGGGTGAACTCGGCACTCACCAAGCGCACGATGATGGAGATGACGAACAGCACGACGAAAGCCGGGATGAATTTCTTGATTTCGCCGCCTTGCAGCTTCACGCCGATGGTGAACAGGATGCCAAGCACCAAGAAGGTACGCAGCATCTTGACCCAGAACGCGCCATTGAGTTGTGCGGCCAATGATTTCTTTTCTTCCACGTTCTCCCACCAGTGCCAGGTGCTGAACTTGGCTGCGGAAAAGTCGAAGCCGCCAGTGAGGACGGCGATGCAGCCGATGGCGATGACGATGAAGCCGATCCAGACCGACAGCCAGTCCTCGGTCTTCCAAAGTTTCGAGACATTGTTGTTTGCCATAGTGATGTTGTTTTTGTTTTTGACACGGGACTGTGGGACGCGGGACAACCGACTCGTGTCTCGCGTCCCGAAGTCTCGCGTCAATTTAGAACTTATAGCTCAAGATGCCGATGATGCGGTGCGAGTTGGTCTTTTCTCCAATGACTTGCTGCACCAGCGAGTAGTCGAGCTTGAAGTTGACCGACTTCAGCGGCCAGTAGTTGATGCCGACAGTGTAGAAGTCGGTGAGGCCGTAAACGGTATTGTTCATGTCGCCGGGTTCAAGGCGCTCGTAGCGGAGGACGGGCATCAAGGTTTGCTTGCCTTCTTTGCCAAGCTTGAAGTTGTAGCCAGCCACGGCGTAAAAACCTTTGCTGAAACGGAATTGCTCGATCGGGTAGCCGTTATCGTCAACGATGTCGTTGAGGTAGCCTGTGGTGCCGTTGAGATATTCGCCACGCAACATCAAATTGCCGTCGCTGTATTGGATGCCAGCAGCCCAACGGTTGCGGGTGCAGTTTTCGTTGTCGTCCTTTGTGTACTTGCCATAGTAGTACGAACCGCTCAGCGTCAAAGCCTTCAGGCCGGGATGCACTTCAAGGCGACCGACGAGGTCCTTGCGGTTGTTGTTGTCGGTAGTGGTCGGGCCGTTGCCGTTGAACACACCCAAAGCATAATCAACGACGTGGTATTTGACGTTTCCTTCCTCGCCCTTGATGGGGAAGAGCTTACCTGTGGCCATCAGACCGATGTCGCGGCCCAGACCTCCTACACCGCAAACATCACTATAGCCTCCGAGCTTTTGGATGACCTCGCCGTAGTCGAAGATTTCAAGGTTGACGGGGTTGATGGGGCTTTCGAGGGTGAACGGGGTCTTGAACTGACCGAACTGGATGGCAAAAGCGTCGCAGACTTTGTACTTCAAGAAAGCGTCAACGAGCATGGGGCTGCGGCTGAAGTCGCCTTGCAGCTTGTAGCTCAGGCCCTTATACAAGTTGCCGTCGACCGACAGACGTACGCGGCGCATACGGAAGGTGTTGCTGGTCAGCTCGCCTTCATCGTTGATGTTGGCTTGGTACATGCCTTGGACGAAGCCTGAGATTTTGGGCATCTCCATGCCGCCTTTGGGGTCTTTCTTTTCTGGTTTCTCGGGTTTTGCCGGCTTTTCGGGTCTTCCGGGTTGCTGAGGCTTCTCCATTTTAGGTTTGCCTTCGTCTTTTCTGGGACCTTCAGGTCTCTCCATTTTAGGTTTGCCTTCGTCTTTTCTGGGACCTTCAGGCTTCACGGGTTTGACTTGAGCATTGATGCTCATCGGGATAGCAATGGCTAATGCACCGATCAATAAGCGAAAGTTGTGTTTCATTTGAGTAAGATTTAAAACGTTTTCAATCAAATTTACGCGGCAAAAATAGTAAAAATACTTATAGTAAATATACTTACTAATTATTTTGTCGAAAAAAAGTGTCGAGAAAAGGGCGGTGCGGCTTTTTTTATGCCTGCCTCAAGGTCTCGGCATGGTTGTTCATCTCCTCGAAAGTGATCTTGAACCACTCGGTGTAGTCTTCGGGATGGAGTAGGAGGTCTTCTTTCAAATCGTTGAGGCTCATGTATTTCCACGATTCCACTTCGTCGCGGTTGATGTTCGGTTCTTCGTCGCTTTGCCCAATCCAAACATGGTCGAACTCGTGCTCGGTGAGCCCTTGCCCGACGGGTGCCTTATATATAAAGGTATAGACTTCGTGCATCTCGCAGGTCATGCCCATCTCTTCCCGAAGGCGGCGCGAGGTGGCCTCGGCCAAGGTCTCGCCGTCGCGGGGATGGCTACAGCAGGTGTTGGTCCACAGGCCGGGGGAGTGGTATTTCGACAAGGCGCGTTGCTGCAAGAGCAGTTCGCCTTTCGTGTTGAAGATGAAGATGGAAAAGGCACGGTGGAGGTGCGGCGTCTCATGCGCCGCCTGTTTTTCCATCAGGCCGATGGGGTTGTCCTGCTCGTCAACAAGGATGACTTCTTCCATCATACATTGAATCTGATGTTGAGTATATCACCGTCTTGCACGACATAGGTTTTGCCCTCCACGCGGAACTTGCCGGCTTCCTTCACGGCGGCCTCTGAGCCATACTTCAGGAAGTCGTCGGTACTCATCACTTCGGCGCGGATGAAGCCGCGTTGCAGGTCGCTGTGGATGGCTCCGGCGGCAATAGGGGCGGTGTCGCCCACATGGATGGTCCATGCCCTCGTTTCGTCGGGGCCGGTGGTGAAGAACGAATGCAGGTTCAAGGTGTGGTAGGCCGTGCGGACGAGCTTGTTCACGCCGGGTTCGGTCAGGCCGGCGTCTTCCATGAAGAGCTGGCGGTCGTCGGCATCGAGTTCGGCGATTTCGGCCTCCAACTTGCCGGCGATGATGAGCATCTCCTGACCTTCCTTGAGATCGGCTTTCACGGCCTCGGAGTACTTGTTGCCCGTAGTGGCCGAGGCATCGTCGACGTTGCAGACGTAGAGGATGGGCTTGGCGGTGAGCAGCTGGATGTCTTGCACGATTTTCTTGTCTTCCTCGGCCACTTTCGCGTCGCGGGCGTTGCCGAAGTTTTCGAGGGTTTCTTTGTAAACGCTCAGCACGTCGAAGGCTTTCTTGTTGTCCTTCTCGCCGTTTTTCAGCAGCTTTTGGACGCGCTCCAACTTGCGCGTGACCAAGTCCAAGTCGCGCACTTGAAGCTCAAGGTCGACGAGTTCCATGTCGCGCACGGGGTCGATGCTGCCTTCGCTATGTGGGATGTTGGGGTCGTCGAAGCAGCGCAACACGTGGATGAGGGCATCCATCGTCTGAACCTCGGCTAAGAGTTTGTTGCCCACGCCTTGGCCACCTTTGCTCAGTCCGGGCAGGTCAACGATTTCGACCGTGGCGGGCACGATGCGTTTCGAATGGGAGATGTTGTCGATGAGCTTGAGCCTATCGTCAACCACTTCACACATGCCGATGTTCGACTTCGAGGCAAAACCAATCTCCGCCTTAGTGTTTGATATACAATTGAATATGGTGGTCTTTCCCACACTTGAAAGACCGATGATTCCGCAATTTAATGACATAATGCTATGGTTTTAATGCGGCAAAAATACAAAAAAATCGTTTCCCGTATGGCGTTTCTTAACGTCCTTCCGGCAACATCTGCCCCTTCCGCGTGAGAATGGCTTGAAGCAGATACACGACGGCAATCATCGCGCCCACCATATAAGGTGACAAATTGGTTGCCGAGGCGATGGGTGACACGATCAGCGGCGAGAGGAACTGTCCCAAATAAAGCGCGGTGGAGAGCAGCGGCATCACCGTGGTGGCGGCTTCCTTGCCCGCTTTCACGCTGCCGATGGTGTTCAGGTAAGGCACACCGATGCCGTTGGCCACGCCGACAAGCGCCGAGCCGATGAGCATGAGCGTCAACGACGAGCCTCCGGCAAGGCATAGGTAACCTGCCATGAAGCCAATGGGGGCGGCGTATTTCATCTGTGCGGCAAAGCGTTTCATCATCGCGCCAAAAACCAAGCCTACCAAGAAAGCCACCACGTCCAAGCCCATCATCACCAAGGTGATTCCCGTCACCGAGAGCCTCCCCGATGCCGTCAGCGCGAAGTTGGTGGGATAGATGAAAAACAATATCATCACGAGGAACATGCCGACGACGGAGGGATGGAATTTCCTTAGTAAGTTAACAGTTGACAGTTTGCTGTTTGCAGTTGAGGGGTTGTTGTTCGACAGGCTTTCGTTGGGCAGGAAAAGCGCCACAAGCACCACGGCGATGAGGCCGAGCAGATACACCAAGAAGGCATAGTTCCAGCTGACTGCCGCCAACATGCCTGCGAGGAAAGTGGCCACCACGCCGCCCAATTGGTTCATGGCGGCGGCAAGTCCCATCAGGCGGGCTTGCTCCTCGGGCGGGAAATAGTAGGCCAAAAGGCCAGTGGAAAGCGGCATGATCATGCCCACACTCACGCCTAACAAGGCACGAAGCACCAGCAGCGCGACGATGTTGTCGGCGAAGAAGGCCCCGCTTCCCGCCACGACGTAAAGCAGCAGGCCGCAAAGGGC
>CALFIT010000031.1 GCA_937877465.1 uncultured Bacteroidales bacterium
CTCGACAAGAACGGCAACAAGATGTCGAAACGTCTGGGCAATGCCGTCGACCCGTTTGGCACTATCGAGAAATTCGGCGCCGATGCCGTGCGTTGGTACATGATCACCAACTCGCAGCCTTGGGACAACCTGAAGTTTGACGAGGCCGGCGTTGACGAGGTGCGCCGCAAGTTCTTCGGAACGCTCTATAATACTTACGCCTTCTTCGCCTTGTACGCCAACATCGACCACTTCGACTACAAGGAAGCCGACATCGCCTACAACGAGCGTCCCGAAATCGACCGTTGGATTCTTTCAGAACTCAACTCATTGATAATCAATGTAGACGAAGCCTACGGCAGCTACGAACCCACCCGTGCGGGTCGCGCCATCGCCGAGTTTGTGGATGCCCACCTCAGCAACTGGTTCGTGCGCCTCTCACGTCGCCGTTTCTGGAAGAGCGACGACACGCAAGACAAGCTGTCGGCCTACCAAACCCTCTACACCTGCCTTGAGACCGTGGCCCGCCTCAGCTCGCCCATCGCGCCGTTCTTCAGCGAACAGCTCTACCGCGACCTGAACAACGTCACCGGACGCAACAAGGCCGAATCGGTCCACCTGACCGACTTCCCCGTGGCCGACAAGTCGTTCATCGACAAGGCTTTGGAGGAACGCATGGAAGCCGCCCAACTCATCTCGTCGCTCGTGCTTTCGCTGCGCAAGAAGGCCAACATCCGCGTGCGCCAGCCCCTGTCGAAGATTATGATTCCCATCACGGGCGAGGAGATGAAGACGCAACTCGAAAAGGTGTCGCACCTCATCAAGAGCGAGGTCAACATCAAGGAAATCGAGTTCCTGGCCGCCGACAACAACATCTTGGTGAAGAACGTGAAGCCCAACTTCAAGACCTTGGGCAAGAAGTACGGCAAGCAGATGAAGCAGATCCAAGCCTACTTCGCCAACATGAGCCAAGACGAAATCCACGCCTTCGAGAAGAACAACGGCACGCATTTGAATATAGACGGCATCGACGTGGAACTGACCCTTGAAGACGCCTTGATTTCGACGCAAGACATCCCCGGCTGGGCCGTCACCTCCGAAGGCAACTTCACCGTGGCCTTGGACATGACCATCACCGACGCGCTGATGCAGGAAGGCTTGGCCCGCGAGATCGTCAACCGCGTGCAAAACCTCCGCAAGACCGGCGGATTCGAGGTCACCGACCGCATCGCGCTTTTCATCGAGAAGAACGACAAGACCGACGCCGCCGTCGACCAGTTCGGCGACTACATCTGCAACGAGACCTTGGCCACCATCACGAAGGTGGATGCCTTGGAAGGCGTTGAGGCTGAGGAGCTTGTGGAAGGTGTGAATGTGAAATTAAAGATACAGAAGAAACCCTAACATATACGACAATGGAAAAGAAAGAACCCCAAGTGCGCTACTCGGATGAAGACCTCGAAGAGTTCAAGGTGCTGATTCTTGAGAAGTTAGAACAAGCACGCGCCAGCTTGGAGACCTTGAAGGCCAACCTTTCTGGCGGCGAACATAGCACCGACGACACGGCACCCACTTTCAAGATCTTGGAAGAAGGCTATGCCGTGGCCGAGAAAGAAGAAAACGCCCGCTTAGTGGCCCGTCAGGAGAAGTACATCCACAACCTCGAACTCGCCCTGATGCGCATCGAGAACAAGACTTACGGCATCTGCTGCGAGACCGGCAGACTCATCCCGAAAGAAAGGCTGCGTTGTGTGCCCATCACCACGCGCTGCCTTGACGCCAAACTGAAGAAGAAGTGAAGAAACAAGGCAATCGCGGCCTGTTGTGGTCGTTTTTGGTGATTCTCGTCGTTTTGGTGCTCGACCAAGTCCTCAAGATTTGGGTCAAGACGAACATGACACTCGGACAGGAAATCCCCGTCATCGGGCATTGGTTCAACCTGCTGTTCATCGAGAACGACGGCATGGCCTTTGGCTGGCTCGGCGGAGGCGGCCTCATGAAGCTGCTGCTGAGCCTGTTCCGCATCGTGGCCATCGTGGCCTTGTTTTGGGTCTTGGTGCGTTTGTCGAAGAAGCAGACCAAGTTCGGTGTGCTGTTTGGCATCGCGCTCATCACGGCGGGTGCCATCGGCAACATCATCGACAGCGTGTTTTATGGGCGCATCTTCAGCGAGAGCACCTACACGCAGTTGGCCACCCTCTTCCCCGACGGCGGCGGCTATGCCGGCTGGCTGCACGGGCGCGTGGTCGACATGCTCTATTTCCCCATCATCGACGTGGCGAGAGAGAACGCCACTTGGCTGCCCGACTTTTTCTTCGGTCCCGACGGCCATTTCATCTTCTTCCGCCCCATTTTCAACTTGGCTGACGCGGCCATCACCATCGGCGTGTTTTATATGCTGATTTTCCAGTGGAAATGGCTGAAAAACCTTAAATGAGGCACGCAAAAGTTTGTAACGGATTTTCCTTACTCATTTCATTATCAATATCTTAACGAAATTTTTTCGCGAAAAAGTTTGTAATGGCCTTCCCCTATGCACCATAGAGGTGGAAAATGCGTTATCTTTGCAGCGATTATTTCAAACCAACTAAAAAGGAAAAATATGAAGACCTTCAAACCAACGGGCATTGTGTTGGGACTGCTTTTGGCGGCATCGCTCACCTCGTGCCACAAAGACGAAGAAAAAACCGGGGCCTACGCTCCCAAGAAGAAAATCCAGCAGGTTGACTACTCGTGGAGGAATGTGGAAAAAGAGCCTTTCCAGCATTGGGACTGGAACGGCGACCACCTCAGCAGCATCACGCACTATTCGGACTTCGACTTCAAGGATGCCGCGTGGGTTGAGCATTTCACCTACGAAAACGACCGCATCGTCCGTGTAGATAACTACACAAACTCCGAGTACATCACCTACGACTACGACGGCGACCACCTGAAATCGGCCACTGTGTTCTTCGAAAACACCATCGCCTGCACTTGGGCGATAAGCTACGACGGCGACCACATCAGCAAGATGACCGGCACTTTCTATGATGCCTATAAAAAGGAAGGCACCCAGCTGCACCTGAATCCCCTGTCGCACCTGCTTCCTCCCGTCGTTTGCGAAAACATCGACAAGGTCGAGCAACGCTTGGTCAACCAACGCCAACAGGAAGAAACCGTCACCTTTGCCCTCCTGCTCACTTGGACCGACGACAACATCAGCAAGATTATCTTCACGGGCGATGGCGAATATATGGACTTCAGGCTGCAATACGACGACAAGAACTGTCCTTGGTACGGTTTTTTGGGCGGCCTTGAAGACTACCTGATCAACTTCTCTTCCGGCCACACGGGCTTCACCAAAAACAACGTGACCTACCTGATCATCACGGAAGACCACTATGTCGACACCATCCGCTACGCCTACCAGTACGACAGCGACAAGTACCCCGTCTTGCAGACCATGTTCTATGCCGACGAACCCGACGACAAGCAAGTGCTTTATTTTGAATACTAAAACCTTACCGACATGAAAAAGACCATATTCCTCATCCTGACGGCTGCGGTCGTGCTTTTGGCCGCCTGCAAACCGACCCAAGACCCGCTGAGCCACCTGACCGACGGCGTGACCGTCATCACGCAAACGCCTGACTACATCTCCGGCACGACCGCCGTCTTGAGCGCGGAAGTGACCGCTGACGACGACGGGCTGCTGCTTGAGCTTGGCGTGTGCTGGAGCCAGACGGGAAAGCCCACCATCGACGACAACAACGCGAAGACCTACAAATGCACGCAACCCTACACCTATTTTGCTAACGACCTTCAGCCCAACACCGAATACCATGTGCGCGGCTTCGCCAAATACGGCACGGAATACGTTTATGGCGACGAAAAGACCTTCCGCACCCTCGAATCCGGTGCTCCGGCGACTTCGCCTGTCACCACCTTGGAGGCTACCGAAATCACCGCAACGAGCTTTTGTGCCGCTGCCACCCTCAAGCCTTTCGGCGTGAACAGGTTCTATGTCGGGATTTGCTACAGCACCCGCCCCGATTTCACCTACGACGACCGCGAAGGCGGCGATATAGGCTACTACGACAGCAACAACGACGTTTACCCCGTATGCTGCCACGGACTCACGCCCAACACACAATATTACTACCGTGCGTTTGTGGCCTACAACAACGGAACCGACGACTACGGCTTCTTTTATGGCGACGTCCTCAGCTTCACCACGCCTGAGATGCCTTTCGTGCTCAATATCACCACCGATTACTGTGATTTCTCGTATGGAGGCAACTACCTCTATGCCGTCGGTTACGGGAACTGCAACCAAATCGAACTCGTCGACCAGGTTGGCTTCTGCTACAGCACCGAAAATGCCTATCCGCAATATGAGTCGGACCTCCACACCACTGCCGCCACACCCACGGGAGAATGGTTCAATTTTAGCAGCCACATCTACGATGTTTCAGCCAACAAGAAGTATTACGTCCGTAGCTATGCACGCTACAAGACCGACAGCATCAAGTACGGCAACGTCGTATCGGTTGACACCTATTAATGTTGGGTGATGAAGGCCGACACGACACGCACCGCCTGCATCGCTTTAGGCATCGTCGTTTGCTGCCTCATTGGGCTACCCAACCTTTACGATAAATTCCTGATTGCCAGATTTGTCGCCACCGCGACAAGTTTGGCAATCCTGTTTCTCATCGCCCTCATCGGCAAGAAACGCTGGTGCGTCCCCGACAGTCCAATCTTTCTCGTTTACTTGCTTTTCGTCCTGCTTTGCGGCTGTTCGCTGCTTTGGGCCACCAACACCGCCGAGGCGGTCTTCGGCTTCGCCAACACGCTCCTCAGCCTGCTCCTTATCGTCGTCTTTTACAGCCTGCTATCGACCCGTCGCCAAGCCACGCAAAAGGCGCTTTGGATTAGTGCCTTTGTCGTCCTGACCATATACCTGTTGTTCGCCATTGTCCAGCTGTTCCATGTCGAGAACTTCAGTTTCGGGCAGCTTTACCGCGTGAGCGGCATCAGCGGCCACAAGAACCTGTTGGCTATCATGCTGTTTGTCCTCTCCGCCTTTCTGCTCACCTCGTTTTCCGTCTTCAATCAAAGATGGCCAAGAGTCGTTTCCGTCGTCATGTTCGTCATCGCCGTCGTCGTCATTGTCTTGCTGAAATCGAGGGCGGTATTGCTGAGTTTGATGATGGCTGCTGTTTTTGGGGGAGTATTGTTTTTGCTGCATACTCGTCATTGCGAACGCAGTGAAGCAATCCAGGATACGGTTTCCTCGAGAAATAATGGCCTAGATTGCTTCGTCGTTCCTCCTCGCAATGACGCAAAGCGCGTCAAGGGCTTCTACCGCATCACAATAATCGCGTCCATCGTCGTAGTCTACGCCTTCCTCACCGTGGGGCTGCGTTGGTTTGCCCATCGCTCGGTGCCGCACACGAGCGAAAGAAGCGAAATCGAGCACAGTGTGCTGAGCACCTCCTCGTTGGCGGAGCGTTGCCTGCTTTGGGACAAGACCTACCACATCGCCGACAGGCATCCTCTATCGGGCTGCGGCATCGGCAACTGGCAGATTCATTTCCCCAACGAGAGCCTCAAAGGACTGTACCGCGCCGACGTGTGGAACGTGAACTTCACCAAGCCCCACAACGAATACTTGGGCGTACTTTCCGAAACCGGCTATGTCGGGCTGCTGCTTTACACTATCTTCCTCGTTTCCTTGATGTTACGCGCATCATTCGTCCTCTGCAAAACCAAAGAACGGAAAGATTTCCTCTACGGTACCGTCGTTTTGAGCGTTTTCGCAGGAGCCTGCACCAACGCCCTTTTCGACTTCCCGAACAGCCGCATCGAGCACCTCGTTTGGATGGGCATCCTTACGGCCAACCTGTTCCAAATCATCGCCAAAGACAAGCGAAGAACCATCGCAAAAAGTTGGAACCCAATCTTTTTGCTCCTTTCCGTGCTGCTGCTGACCATAGGCGGATTCCGTTTGAAAGGCGAGCGCAACACCTTCAGGATGCAGCAGGCTTTGCAGGCCAACGACTGGAAGGCCGTGGAACGCTATTGCCGGCAGGCCAGTTCGGTGTTCTACACCATCGACCCCGTCGGGCTGCCCCTGCACTGGTATTTGGGCAAAGCCGAAAAACAAATGGGCCATCCGAAGGCCATCGACAGTTTCCGCAAGGCCTATCGCTTTGCGCCTTACTGCAAGGAAAACCTCAACGACCTCGGATTGGCGGAATACCACACCGCCCACAACCTCGAAAAGGCCGAGCTTTACTTCAAGGAAGCCATCCGCATCAGTCCCAACTACCTGTATCCTTATCTCAACTTGGCCTACATCTACTTAGGCGAAAACGAGCCGCAAAAGGCCAAAGTCGTGGCAGATGACATCTATTTCGACGCGCACAAACGCGACGTGATGAAAGCCGACGCAGTCTTTTTCGAGCCGTTCAACACCGAGGCCGTCCGCCACAAAATCGACGCGGACTACGAGTCCGTTTTGCGGCTGCATGAGGTGGTGCGCGACAAGCTACAGAACGACAACGAAAAATCCCGCCACGAATGACGGGATTTTTCGTTGCGTAAAGAAACAAACGTTGCGTTTCTTACGCCTGCTTCCTCGCCGCAATCAGCAGGTCGAGCATCTTGATGGCCGAGTCGCTGACCACGGTGCCGGGACCGAAGATGGCCACCGCACCGGCGTCGTAGAGGAACTGGTAGTCCTGCGCGGGAATCACGCCGCCAACGACCACCATGATGTCGGGGCGACCGAGTTTTTCCAACTCCTCAATCACCTGCGGCACCAAGGTCTTATGGCCAGCGGCCAACGAACTCACGCCCATGATGTGGACGTCGTTCTCGACGGCTTGCTTGGCAGCCTCGGCGGGTGTCTGGAACAACGGTCCCATATCCACGTCGAAACCAATGTCGGCATAGCCCGTGGCCACCACCTTGGCACCACGGTCGTGGCCGTCCTGACCCATCTTGGCAATCATGATACGCGGACGGCGGCCTTCCAACTTGGCGAACTCGTCGGCCTTGGCCACTGCCTCGGCAAATTTGGCATCGTTTTTCGTTTCCATAGAATAAACTCCTGAGATTGAACGGATAACAGCTTTGTAACGGCCCGCGACCTTCTCGCAAGCCATGGAGATCTCGCCCAACGAGGCGCGGCACTTGGCGGCTTCGACGGCCAAGGCAAGCAGGTTGCCTTCGCCCGTCTCGGCGCACTTGGTGATGGCGTCCAAGCAACGCTGCACTTCGGCCTCGTTGCGGTTGGCACGAAGCTCTTTCAAGCGCTTGATCTGCGACTCGCGCACTGCCGTGTTGTCGACCTCCAAAGTCTCAATCGGGTCTTCGTGGTCGAGGCGGTACTTGTTGATGCCCACGATGGTCTCGCGGCCCGAGTCAATCTTGGCTTGCTTGCGGGCAGCGGCCTCTTCGATACGCATCTTCGGCAGGCCGGTCTCGATGGCCTTGGCCATGCCGCCCATGGCTTCCACCTCCATGATGTGACCCCAAGCACGCTCGGCGATTTCCTTGGTGAGGCTCTCCACATAGTAAGAACCGGCCCACGGGTCAACCACGCGGCAAACGTTGGTCTCCTCTTGGATGTAGATCTGCGTGTTGCGGGCAATACGGGCACTGAAGTCGGTGGGTAGGGCGATGGCCTCGTCCAAGGCGTTGGTGTGCAACGACTGGGTGTGACCCAAAGCGGCACCCATAGCCTCGATGCAGGTACGCGCCACGTTGTTGAACGGGTCTTGCTCGGTCAAGCTCCAGCCGGAGGTCTGCGTGTGGGTACGCAAGGCCAACGACTTCGGGTTCTTCGGGTTGAAGGTGCTCACGATCTTGGCCCACAGCATACGGGCAGCACGCATCTTGGCAATCTCCATGAAGTGGTTCATGCCTGAGCACCAGAAGAACGACAGGCGCGGCGCGAAAGCGTCGATGTCGAGGCCGGCCTTCACGCCCGTGCGGAGGTAGTCCCAGCCGTCGGCAAGGGTGTAGGCCATCTCGATGTCGGAGGTGGCACCGGCTTCCTGCATGTGGTAGCCGGAGATGGAGATGCTGTTGAACTTCGGCATGTTCTGTGAGGTGAACTCGAAGATGTCGGCGATGATGCGCATCGAGAACTCAGGCGGATAGATGTAGGTGTTGCGCACCATGAACTCCTTCAGGATGTCGTTTTGGATGGTGCCTTGCAGCTCCTCGTACTTCGCGCCTTGCTCCAAGGCGGCGACGATGTAGAAGGCCAAAATCGGCAACACGGCGCCGTTCATCGTCATGGAAACGGACATTTTGTTGAGCGGGATCTGGTCGAACAGCACCTTCATGTCCTCGACGGAGCAGATGCTCACGCCGGCCTTGCCCACGTCGCCCATGACGCGCTCGTGGTCGGCGTCGTAGCCACGGTGGGTGGCCAAGTCGAAGGCCACGGACAGACCCTTCTGACCGGCGGCGATGTTACGGCGGTAGAAGGCGTTTGACTCCTCGGCGGTGGAGAAACCGGCGTATTGGCGGATGGTCCAAGGACGCATCACATACATGGTCGAATAAGGTCCACGGAGGAAGGGCGCGATGCCGGCGGCATAGTTGAGGTGCTCCATGCCTTCGAGGTCTTTCTCGGTGTAGGCGGGCTTCACCATGATGTGCTCATGGGTCTCCCAAGGCTCGCCGTTAGGCAAAATCAAACCGCTGTGATTAGGTATAGCGTTGATGTTGATGTCTTTATAGTTGGGTTTCATCGTTTTATCCTTTCTTATTTTGTTATACCTAATTGCTTTTGGAACTCCGTTAAGGTCTCTAAGACGTTGCTCTTGACGTGGATGAAATGCTTCATGCCAGCCTCTTTGAGGATGTCGGCGGTGCCTTCGGGGTTGCCGGCGAGCACCACGATGGTGTCGTTCTTCAGCTCCTCGAAGATCTTAAGGGCGTTGCCTTCGCCATATTCCTCGTCGGAGGAGCAGATGACCAAGATCTCAGGCTTCACCTCACGGGCGGCGGCGATGCCTTCGTCCAAGGTCTTGAAGCCCGGGTTGTCGACGACTTGGAAGCCGGCGCAGGCGAAGAAGTTGGAGGCGAAGTTGGCGCGGGCCTTGCGCATGGCAAGGTTGCCGTAGGTGAACATCCAAGCGACGGGACGCTTGTGGTCCTGGGCATACACATCGGTGGCGTAGCGCAGCTTCTCGAACCGCTGTGCGGCGCGGAAGGTGACGATGGTCTCCACCTCGGCGTTCTCGTCGCGGCGGTCGTCGGACTCGAAGACCCAAGCCTCGGGCTGCATCTTCATCGTCTCGGTGAAGTTCGGGAACTGGTTGGTGCCGAGGATGGTCTCGCGGCGGGTGGCCACGTTGCTGAACTTCTTGGCGGCACTCTCCTTGATGAGGCCTTGGATCATGCCCTTGCGGACGGCTTCGAGATAGCCGCCTTCGTCTTGAATTTTGTTGAAGAGGTCCCAAGCGGCAGCGGCGAGGCTCTCGGTGAGGTTTTCGATGTAGTAGGAACCTGCGGCGGGGTCGGCCACTTTGTCGAAATGGGCTTCTTCCTTGAGGATAAGCTGTTGGTTGCGGGCGATGCGGTCGGCAAAGTCGGTGGGCAGCTCAAACGGCACGTCGAAGGGCATGACCGTGAACGAGTCGACGCCGCCTAACACAGCCGACATCGTTCCACTCGTGGTGCGCAGCATGTTGACGTATGCGTCGTAGAGGCTCATCCCGATTTCCGCGTTGCAGGCGTGGATGTGCATCTTGGCGTTCTCTTCCTTGCCGCCGTAAGCCTTCACGATGTTGGCCCACAGCAGGCGATAGGCGCGCATCTTGGCCAATTCCATGAAGTAGTTCTGTCCCACGGCGAGGTTGAAGCGCATCTTGGGCGCAATCTCGTCGATGGTGAGGCCTTTCTCGGTGAGTTTGTCCAAGTATTCGGCACCCACGGCGAGGCTGAAGGCCATCTCCTGCACGATGGT